>NZ_CP054475.1:2481382-2798696 GCF_025345565.1 Thalassolituus hydrocarboniclasticus
GCGCCGCGTGCTGTAAACCGCGGGTTTTATCACGCCAGCAACCTCAGCTCCGGTGCAGCCACTGGCGCGGCGATAATCCGCTTTCACGCTTAAACGCCCGGCTGAAGGCGCTCTGCTCGGAATAGCCCAGCAGCAACGCAATTTCGCTGTGGGTCAGGCGACCTTCACTCAGATATTCTTTCGCCAGCTGCATACGCGTTTGCGCCAGCACCTCTTTAAAGGCCAGCTGGTACTCTTCCAGACGACGGAATAATGTGCGCTCGGAAAGATGCAGCAAGCGCGCAACTGTACGCGAGGTTGGTTCGCCACTCTGTAAGGCTTTCAGCAGTGCGGTACGCAGGCTCTGCACAAAGCTTTCGCTCTGCGGCAGCACATCCATTAATGCCTGAGCCTGCTGCTCCAGCAATTGCTTTAAGCCGGCATTGTGGTTATTGACCGGCAACGCCAGATATTCCGGTCGGATCAGAATGGCGGTTTGCGCCTGCTGAAACAGCACCTCACAGCCCAGCGTCTGGCGATAGGGTTCAGTATCGGCCGGCTCGGCAAAAGAAAAATGCACCACCTGCGGGCTTAAATCGGCCCGCGCTGTCATCTGACGGATAAAGGTCAGCATCCCCACCACCAGCACCTCATCCGACAAGCGCGACGACGGGCCGTAGTCGGTACTCCAGCTCAGACGCAGACAACCATCCTGCAGGCTGGCTGTTGCCCGGTCGCCATCGTGCAGCAGCCGCTGATAACGCTGAAAACCCTGCAGAGCGTCAGCCACCGTTTCACTCGACAGCAACAAATAACCCAGTACGCCGACAAACTCCGGCCGCACCAGCTGCCCCAGCTCCAGACCAATATGACGCTGCGGATAACGCTGCTGCAAACGCTCAAGCAGTTCCCACCACTGGCTGAAGCTGATGCGACTGTCGGCCGAAAAGCCCTGCAGATAGGCATATAAGTCGCAGCGGGTATCGCCCTCCTGTTCAAGAAAGCAACGCGCCAGACCTGCCAGATCACCACTGACCTGCAGCTGCGCCAGCATTGTCATCATGCCCTCCTCTCTTTGTTACGGCCCACCTTGGCAGAGATTGTCAAAACAAAGGCAGATAATGTCAATTCAGAACCAAAGCAACGCACTAAAGTAGAACGTCACAACAACAATAATAAGGAGCCAGATATGCAGGATGTTCTGCACGCCCTGTTTTTCGTCGTCGCCTTTGGCGGCCTGTTTCTTGGCGTTATGCTGGCGGAATACTGGTATGCCCGCCGTCAGGGAAAAACCGGCATTTACCATGCACGCGAAACCCTCGCCAACCTGACCACCGGCTTTTCCTACAAACTGGTCGATGGTATTGCCATCGCGCTGTTTATTCAGGCGTTCTATTTGTGGGTGTACGACTACGGCCTGCAATGGAATCCGGAGCTGTCTGTTCTCAGCGTGCTGGCGCTGATTGTGTTTATCGACTTCTGCTTTTACATCAACCATGTACTGATGCACAAAGTGCGCTGGTTCTGGAATGTGCATGTTACCCATCATTCGTCTGAACATATGAATTTCTCCACTGCGCTGCGCCAGAACTTTACCTTTGCCCTGTCCGGCTCCTGGCTGTTCTGGTGGATTCCGGCGGCACTGATTGGCTTTGATAAAAACTGGGTTCTGCTCGCCATTGAAGGCAATCTGGTTTATCAGTTTTTTATGCACACCGAGCAGGTGCGTAAGCTCGGCTGGCTGGAAAAATTTATGAATACCCCGTCACACCACCGCGTGCATCACGGCAGCAATCCGAAGCAGATTGATACCAACTTCGGCGGTATTTTTATTGTCTGGGACAAACTGTTCGGTACTTTCCGGGCAGAAGATGACGCCGGCGAGATTAAATACGGCGTCACCCGCATGCCTGCCAAACCTTACAATCCCTTTTATTTACAGGTACACGATTGGGTCGACATGTTTAAGGACGTGTGGCGCTATAAAGATCTGCGGATTCTCTACAAACACCCCGACTGGGCACAGCAGCAATACGGCCGGCAGAATGATATAAAGTGATAACGCTCAAAGGGGGCTCCGGGCATTCACTCAAGGCTACAGCCCCCTCCGGCATACGACTGCAACAACGCCGCCGGCCATTACGGCCAATAAGGACAGAGCGAAATTCTCTGGCCAGCATTGCCGCATCAGCCACAGCCGTCTAAGCTCATTGCTGTATTAGCCAGCCTTTCTGACATGACTAAGCCTCCTGAAACAAACATGAACAACACCCCGGACGCCTCACAAGAGGCGACTCAGGGGGCTGCCGTTGTCACCGTTCTGAACAGCCTTGATGCACTGATTTATGTCGCCGACATGTCGACCTATGAGCTGCTTTTCATCAACGATTATGCCCGCCAGAAATGGGGCGAACCCGGTAACAAACGCTGCTGGGAATATCTGCAGAAAGATCAGCAGGGCCCCTGTACGTTCTGCACCAATCATAAACTGCTGGATGAACAGCAGCAGCCAACCGGGGTATACGTCTGGGAATTCCAGAACACTCAGAACAAGCACTGGTATCAGTGTCGCGATGAAGCCATCCGCTGGATCGATGGTCGTCTGGTACGTATTGAAATTGCGACCGATATCTCCGACCGAAAACGTATGGAGCAGGAACTGGAAGCAGCCCGCCGCGAAGCTGAATATCTGGCCGGCACCGATGCCCTGACCCGGCTGAATAACCGCCGCGCCTTTTTTAAACTGGGCGAACAGGTTCTGAAAGAGGCACAGCGCTTTGGTCGCCCGACGTCCATCATCATGTTTGACCTCGACCACTTTAAGCAGATCAACGATACCTGGGGACACAGTGCCGGTGATGCCGTCTTACAAAGGGTTGCAACGCTGGCCGAAGCAACCATAAGGAATGCGGACATTCTGGCCCGTATTGGCGGCGAAGAGTTTGCCATCCTGCTGCCACAGACCGATATGCCGCAGGCACGCATACTGGCCGAGCGCATCCGCCAGACGCTGGACAGCGATACCCTGTTAATCAACGGCACAGACATTCATGTTCAGGCAAGTTTTGGCATCAGCAGCTGCGAGCATTGCGACGATCTGACGCTGGCCGGCCTGCTGAATATTGCCGATGAACAGCTCTACCTTTCCAAACAGCATGGTCGCAACCGTATATCGGTACACCAGATCAGCAAGCCTTAACATCACCAACAGCAGTGCCCCGCCATCCCCTGGCGGATGCAGAGCACTGCGCAGGTGATTGTTTTTCAAGCACTTATCGCGCAGAAATTCGTTTAACAAACAAGAAAAGCACTTGCACCCGCGAAAAGGCATCGTTAATATACGCGCCACTTCAGGACTATAGCTCAGTTGGTTAGAGCGCTACCTTGACATGGTAGAGGTCGCCAGTTCGAATCTGGCTAGTCCTACCAGAATTAAAAAAACCGGCCTCTGGCCGGTTTTTTCGTTTCTGCACTTTGCTTCAGTTCTGCACGTGGCTTTTTATCAGACTGCGTCAGTGAAACAAGAACAGCCTCAGCTGTTCTCGATCACCTTATTTTTCATCTGATGCAATAAGTCACGCAGACGCGCCGCTTCTTCAAAATTAAGATCTTTCGCCGCTTTAAACATCTGATCTTCAACTTTAGCCACGCGCTTAACCAACTCAGCGGCAGACAATGCCTGCCAGTCATCCGCCGCATAACCGGCCTGATCTTCAGCCACTTTACGCCCACGGGTCTTGCCTTTGCCTTTCTTACCCGGCGGTGGCGCCGCTTCGAGAATGTCTTCCACCGACTTGGTCACCCCAACCGGAGTAATGCCATGCTCGGTATTGAAAGCCACTTGCTTTTCACGGCGGCGGTCGGTTTCATCGATGGCTCTCTGCATCGAATCGGTCATGCGGTCAGCGTAAAGAATCGCTTTACCATTCAGGTTACGCGCAGCCCGGCCGATGGTCTGAATCAGCGAGCGCTCGGAACGCAGGAAGCCTTCTTTATCGGCATCGAAAATCGCCACCAGCGACACTTCCGGAATATCCAGACCTTCACGCAATAAGTTAATACCCACCAACACGTCAAACTCGCCCAGACGCAGGTCGCGGATAATTTCCACCCGCTCAACCGTATCAATATCAGAGTGCAGATAACGCACGCGGATACCCTGCTCGAGCAAAAACTCGGTCAGGTCTTCGGCCATGCGTTTGGTCAGCACGGTAATCAGAATCCGCTCGCCGTTGGCGACGCGCTCGCGCAATTCATGCAGCACATCGTCCACCTGGCCGGTGGCCGGACGCACTTCAATTTCAGGGTCAATCAGACCGGTCGGACGCACCACCTGCTCAACCACAGCATCCTGATGCTCTTTTTCATAATTACCCGGCGTCGCCGAAACAAAAATGCACTGCGGCACAATGGCTTCCCATTCTTCAAAGCGCATCGGCCGGTTATCCAGCGCCGACGGCAGACGGAAACCAAACTGCACCAGGGTTTCTTTACGCGAGCGGTCACCGCGGTACATACCGCCGATCTGCGGAATGGTCACATGGGATTCATCGACAAACACCAGCGCATCATCGGGAATATAATCAAACAGCGTTGGCGGTGGCGCGCCCTCTTCACGTCCGGATAAATAGCGCGAGTAGTTTTCGATACCGGAGCAATAACCCAGCTCCTGCATCATCTCGATATCGTAACGGGTACGCTGCTCCAGCCGCTGCGCTTCCACCAACAGATTATTATCGCGGTAATACTGCAGGCGTTCTTCCAGCTCGACCTTAATACCTTCAACCGCATCAAGGATGCGCTGGCGGGGGGTCACATAGTGGGTTTTCGGATAAATAGTTACCCGCGCCAGACGGTTCAGCACCTCACCGGTCAGCGGGTCGAAGCTGCTGATCTGTTCCACTTCGTCGTCAAACAGCTCAATACGTACCGCTTCGTCGTCGCTTTCCGCCGGGAAGATATCAATCACATCACCGCGCACCCGGTAAGTACCGCGATGAAAATCCATATCGTTACGGGTGTATTGCAGCTCAGCCAGACGACGCAGCACGGTGCGCTGATCAATGCGGTCACCACGCACAATGTGCAGCATCATTTTCAGATAGGAGTCCGGATCACCCAGACCATAAATCGCCGATACGGTGGCCACAATCACCGCATCGCGGCGCTCCATCAGCGCTTTGGTTGCTGACAGCCGCATCTGCTCAATGTGCTCGTTAACCGAAGCATCCTTATCGATAAAGGTGTCGGACGATGGCACATAGGCTTCCGGCTGGTAGTAGTCGTAGTAAGAAACGAAATACTCAACCGCGTTATTGGGGAAAAACTCTTTAAACTCACCGTACAGCTGGGCCGCCAGGGTCTTGTTATGCGCCATGATAATGGCCGGGCGCTGACACTGAGCGATGACATTAGCCATGGTGTAGGTCTTGCCTGAACCGGTCACACCCAGCAGGGTTTGCTTCAGCAGACCGGCATTTACACCACCGACCAGCTGACGGATGGCTTCCGGCTGATCACCGGCGGGAGAATATTTGGCAGAAAGCTCAAATGCCTTGCTCATCAGGATTCCAGTTATAGGTTAAATCAAGTAGCATTATACGGTTTTTTTTACCGGCAGGACTTGGCGCTTTACGCCCGTTTCTGCCGCCGACCATCGCGTTATTGAGGATACACATTTTGGATCTGCAATTGTCTGATCGCGTTCAACAGATCAAGCCCTCCCCAACACTGGCCGTGACTAACCGTGCTGCCGAACTCAAGGCTGCAGGCAAAGACATTATTGGCCTGGGTGCCGGTGAGCCGGATTTCGATACCCCCGAGCATATCAAGCAGGCGGCGGTTGAGGCTATTAACAACGGCTTCACCAAGTACACCGCGGTGGACGGTACTCCGGGTCTGAAGAAAGCGATTATTAACAAGCTGCAGAAAGACAATGGCCTGAGCTACGAAGCCAACCAGATTCTGGTGTCCTGCGGCGGCAAGCAGAGCTTCTTTAACCTGGCTCTGGCCTACATCAATCCGGGCGATGAAGTGGTTATTCCGGCGCCATACTGGGTTTCTTACCCGGATATGGTTGTGATTGCCGGTGGCGTACCGGTGGTTATCGAAACCGATGAAAGCACCCGCTTTAAAATCACCGCCGAGCAGCTGGAAGCATCGATCACCGCTAACACCAAACTGGTGGTACTGAACAGCCCGTCCAACCCGTCCGGTGTGGCTTATACCGCTGACGAACTGAAGGCCCTGGGCGCCGTTCTGAAAAAGCATCCGCAGATCATGATCGCCACCGATGATATGTACGAGTACATCTGGTGGGCAGATTTTGCCTTCGAAAACATCCTCACCGTCTGCCCTGAACTGTACGACCGCACCATCGTACTGAACGGTGTATCCAAGGCGTACAGCATGACCGGCTGGCGTATCGGCTATGCCGCCGGTCCGGCCAAGCTGATTGGCGCGATGAAGAAGGTACAGTCGCAGAGCACCTCTAACCCGACCTCCATTTCTCAGGTCGCAGCAGAAGCGGCACTGAATGGCGGCCGCGATTGCGTTCTGCCAATGGTTGAAGCCTTTAAAGAACGTCACGACTACGTGGTGAAAACCCTGAACGAGATTCCGGGCTTCAGCTGCATCCCGGCCGACGGCGCTTTCTACGCATTCCCGAATGTCAAAGGCGCGATGGATAAAGCCGGTATCGATAACGATGTCGACTTTGCCGAAAAACTGTTGCTGGAAGCCGGTGTCGCGCTGGTTCCGGGTTCTGCCTTCGGCTCACCGGGTTATATGCGCCTGTCATTCGCGACCAGCATGAAAACTCTGGAAGATGCCCTGAACCGCATCAAAAAAGCACTCAGCTGAGTGCTTTTACGACACGTTTAACGCATATAAAAAAACCGCCTGCTGGCGGTTTTTTTATGTCTGCTGTTCACCTGACTCCCACGCTCTGCGTGGTAGCCCTTACTGGCGCAGTTGCATTTCCACGCGGAGCGTAGGAACGAGGAAATATCAGCAAAAGGCCACTTACCAGCCCATTTCCGCCTTAATAAAAGGAATGGTCAGCTTACGCTGGGCCGACAAAGAAGCCTGATCGAGGGTTTCCAGCAAATCAAACAATCCCTGCATATCACGCGGACCACGGGTCAGAATAAAGCGCGCCACTTCATCACTCATATTCAGACCACGGCGTTTGGCGCGCAGCAACAGCGCCAGCACTTTATCGTTATCTTCCAGCGGCTCGACCTGATACACCATGCCCCAACTGAGGCGGGATGAGAGATCGGGCAGCTGCACACCGATATGACCCGGCGCCTGACTGGCGGCAATCAGCAGATGCCCCTGACGGTCGCGGATACGGTTAAATAAATGGAACAGCCCCTCTTCCCAGTCCGGACGACCGGCAACGGCCTGAATATTATCCAGCGCAACCAGCGGTAACTGCTCCATCGCATCGAGAACTGCCGGGCTGTATTCCACCAGTTCGTCCAGCGGCAGATAGACGCTTTGATGCCCCAGCCCTTCAGCATAATGGCAGGAAGCCTGCAGCAGATGGCTGCAGCCAACGCCCGGCGCGCCCCACAAATACAGATAAGGCTCGCCATGTACCGTCCACTGCTGCTGCAGCGCTTGCACGATCTGCTCGTTCGGGCCGGCGTAATAGTTCGCAAAGCGCGCATCATCGCGCACCGCGACCGAGAGGGTCAGTTGTTGATGATGATCCATGGTCTGCATTTATGGCTGCCAGCGAAAAACCTGCTCCTGCTCCGTGGCGAGCAGGCGCTTATCCAGGGCCAGAGTACTCCAGACCTGCGCCCAGTCGGCCGCCAGATCCAGCTCCAGTGTTAAATCCTGCTGATTAACCGCCAGCACACGTACCGAATTCACCGCCACATTGGCGTTAAGATAACTGATCACATCGTGATACTGGCGGAAATTCTGCACGCCCTGAATCATCAGCTGGTGACCACCGGCAATACCATCGCTGCGCAGGGCATAACGTGCAGACAGAAAGCCAGCCACCTGATCGGCCACCTGCAGCAGCACGGCATTCACATCCTCACCTTCAGCCTGCAGATCGAGCCAGTCACCCTTATGCTGAATAAAGCCCTGATAAAGCCAGCCATTATCGCGCCCCGGAGACAAACGCCCGGCTATAAAGGCATCGGCGGCGTAACGGGCAGAGGCTTTTTGCACGTCGTCTTTAAATAAACCCCACAGGCGCTCTACTGGCAGAATCAGCTCGTCTTCCAGATCCTGCGCCGGCCATAACAGAGGAATACCGCGCTCACTCATGGCGCGCTCAAGCCGTGCCCGCCAGGCGCCGCTGTTCTGGTTCAGCGCCTTGCGCTGCAACTCATCTTCAACGCCCTGCCACAGCAATACCAGCGGACGGCTTTTACCCCATACCGGCTGCTGCGCGTCTTTTAACAGGGAATCGATCAGGTTCTGGGCAAATAACACTTCCAGCAGCAGACTGTCGTCGGCTTCGTCGCGGCTGTAGCGAAAACTTTTTACATAACGGTCGGCATTGGCCGCCGCTGCCTGTACTGTCTCATTCTGCACACTCGCCGTCTGGCCGGAGACCTTCACCAGCACCTGCTGCAGCGCATCCTGAATACCGCTCTGGCGGCTGTCCTGCGACTGATCGGTAACCGGCACACGCACCTGATACAGGTCAGAGACGGTCACTGCATGACTGCCAAGGCTTAGAAACAACAATAAAATCAGACTGGCTGCACGCACAGACAGGTTCCTTACAGCTGAATATTTAAATCGGGCGGTATTGTGCCACGAATGTTCAACATAACCACTACTGCGTCCGAAATTGTGCCGCAGGCCGCAAAATAAGAATGTGCCTTCCGGCATCTTTCCTCACAGCACGCCCGCGAAAATCTGACCACACAGACAGCTTTCAGCCGCTCTCAGATTTGCTCATTTCCATGATGCAGGACGGCGCACAAATCGTTAGAATACGCGCCTTTCTATGGGCCACCCAGTGACGACGGCATGAGTGAACAACAATCCCTGAGCTACAAAGACGCTGGTGTCGATATCGACGCCGGAAATGCATTGGTCGAACGCATCAAAGGCGTTGCCAAACGTACCCGCCGCCCGGAAGTGATGGCCGGACTGGGTGGTTTCGGCGCCCTGTTCGAGCTGCCACAGGGCTACCGCCAACCGGTTCTGGTATCCGGCACTGACGGTGTAGGCACCAAGCTGCGCCTGGCAATGGATCTGAAAAAACACGACACCATCGGTATCGATCTGGTTGCCATGTGTGTCAACGATCTGGTAGTTGCCGGCGCTGAGCCGCTGTTTTTCCTCGACTACTACGCCACCGGCAAACTGAACGTGGACGTAGCCGCCGCGGTTGTCAGCGGTATCGGTGATGGCTGCGAGCAGGCCGGAGCCTCTCTGGTTGGTGGTGAAACCGCCGAAATGCCGGGCATGTACGAAGGCGAAGACTACGACCTGGCCGGTTTCTGCGTCGGTATCGTTGAGAAAGACGACATCATCGACGGCTCCAAAGTAAAAGCCGGCGACAAGCTGATCGCGATGGCATCCAGCGGCCCGCACTCCAATGGCTACTCGCTGATCCGTAAGATTATCGAAGTATCTGGTGCCGACCTGAGCGCCGATCTGGATGGTCAGCCGGTTGCTGATGCACTGATGGCGCCAACCCGCATTTATGTGAAATCCGCACTGAAGCTGATTAACGCCTCTGACGTACACGCTATGTGCCACGTAACCGGCGGCGGTTTCCAGGAAAACATTCCGCGCGTTCTGCCTGACGACTGCAAAGCCGTTATTGATACCAACAGCTGGAAATGGCCTGCGGTTTTTGAATGGCTGCAGAGCAACGGTAAAGTGGCTACCGCAGAAATGTTCCGCACCTTTAACTGTGGTGTCGGCATGATTGTCGCGCTGCCGGAAGAAAAAGCCGATGCCGCTATCGCCCTGCTCAACGCCGAAGGCGAACAGGCGTGGCTGATTGGTGAAATTCAGGCCAAAGACGACGCCGACGAACAGGTTGAATTTACCGGTAACCGCAGTCTATGAACGACAGCAGCACCCACGATAAGCCTGCTGTACCGCGTATCGTGATTCTGATCTCCGGCAGTGGCAGCAATATGGTTGCCATTGCCGATGCCATTAAAAGTGGCAGTATGGAAGCCGAAATCGCCGCGGTTATCTGTAACCGTCCGGAAGCGGCGGGCCTGCAGAAAGCCCGCGACCGCGACCTGCCGGCCTCCGTACTGGATCACAAAGAATTCAGCAGCCGTGAAGACTTTGACCGCGCACTGATGGCAGAAATCGACGAACATGCCCCCGATCTGGTGGTGCTGGCCGGATTTATGCGCATTCTGACGCCGGATTTTGTCGCTCATTATCATGGCCGCATGCTGAATATTCACCCGTCATTACTGCCGAAATATCAGGGCCTGCATACCCATCAGCGTGCCCTTGATGATGGCGAGAATGAACACGGTGTGACGGTGCATTTTGTGACCGAAGAGCTGGACGGCGGACCGAACGTGATTCAGGCGGTTGTACCGGTTTACGACGGTGACGATGCTGCCAGCCTGCAAGCGCGCGTACAAATACAGGAACACATAATTTATCCGATTGCGGTTAAATGGTTTGTTGAAGGCCGCCTGACCATGGCCGGCAACACTGCCCGCCTGGATGGAAATGTGATTCCCGCGACCGGATTGCAACTGACGTCCTGATTTTGCTCCGATATACTGTTGGCCAAACGGATTTGGCTGACCTCTATGATTTCCTCTTTATATTCCCGCCTGCTCGCTTTTACCCTGCTTGTCTGTACACCCTTTTCTTTTGCCACTGCCGCAGAAAAAACAGACGCCAAAGCAAAACCTGTCAGCATAGCTGCAAGCGAAGTGACACTCCTTAAGCCTTTTTCCGCGCACTACAAAACAGAGTGGAAACTCGGCTGGTTCAGCATTGACGTTGAAGCCAAGCGCAGTTTGCGCCAGCTTGCCAGTGGCCATTGGCTGTTAACCTTCGAAGCAGAAACCAGCGCCGCAGCTTTAAAAGAAACCTCCGAATTTAATCTTCACAACGGCCGGATAACACCACTGGCCTATCACTACCGCGCCAGCGGCCTGTTTAACGAACCCGACCGTACACTGCTGTTTTCTCCGGAACTGAAACTGATTAAAGATCTGGAAAACAACAAAGACTACCCGAAGGCATGGGAACATGAGGTTCATGACAACCTTACCTATATGCTGCAGGCCAGTCTGGATCTTGCTCAAACCGCGCCACAGCAAAGTGATTATGAAAACGGCCTGCACGGCAAAGAACTGACATACCCGGTGTTTGAGAAAAAACGTGTTAAAGAGTTCCAGTTCAGAATTATCGGCGAAGAGCAGCTGAGTACACGGATAGGTAAGCTGAAAACCATCAAGGTTGAACAGATACGTCAGAAAAAAGGGCGCGAAGTCTTTGCCTGGTTTGCCATCGATCGTGACTACCAGCTGGTACGTCTGGTTGACAAGGAAAAAGGCAAAACACGCTATCAGATTGATATTACCGACCTCAAAGACGGATAACTCACCGTCTTCGCCCAACTGTGCTTTTCAGGTAAACTGCCTGCTCTTTTGACTCCACAGGAAGCACAGCATGCGACTCAGCGACGGCGATATTGAACAACGCATTGCCGATGGCAGCATTGTTATCGATCCACAGCCAGCCAGCGATGCCATCGCCGGCATCAGCGTAGACCTGCGCCTCGACCACCGCTTCCGCGTATTCAACAACAACTCAGTGACTCACCTCGACCTGTCCGGTGACCGCATTCAGCTTGAACGCGACATCAACCGCATCATGAGTAAAGAGATCGAGATTGAAGCCGATGACGCTTTGTTTATTCACCCGGGCGAACTGGTGCTGGGCGCGACGCTGGAATCGGTCAGCGTACCCGAAGATCTGGTTGGCTGGCTGGATGGCCGCAGCTCCCTCGCCCGCCTCGGCCTGATGGTGCATGTGACTGCCGGACGGATTGATCCGGGCTGGCAGGGGCAGATCGTGCTGGAGTTCTATAACAACGGCAAACTGCCACTGGCACTGCGACCGGGGATGGTGATCTGTGCCATGTCGTTTGAGATGCTTTCAAGCCCGGCACTGCGTCCTTATAACAAACGCGAAAATGCCAAATACCGCGACCAGAAAGGCGCCACCTTCAGCCGCATAGCGAAGGACTGATTCTCAGGCAACACGCATAAAAAAGCCCGGTAAATTCCGGGCTTTTTTATATCATTCAGCTGCGGTTTTTATTCCTGCTGGAGATCATCGCCGCACGCATCAGCGCCAGCATCACACCCAGCATGCCACCAAGAATAATGCCCAGTGTCAGGTGTGTGCCTATCTTTCTGCCCACCTGTGCACTACCACCACGAACAACAGGTGCCGCATCGGCAACAAACAGATGTCCGCCACTCTGCAAGGTCTGCTGACGGTAAATAGCAATAAAACGATCCAGCTGCTGCTGAATAGTATTCAGACTGGTTTCAACGCCAGCCAGCGAGCCGCGCAGGATTGCCTGAGAATCCAGGTTGCCATAATTCTTGTTGTCAGTACCGGTCAGAATGGCAATTTCTTTTTCCAGCCCCAACAATTCCTCGGTCGCAGCAGTACGGCGCTGAAACAGATCCTTGCGCATTTCGACATCACCAAGCTTATTGCCCAATGCCAATAACGAATCCAGAAACGACTCATCAAACTGCGCTCCGGAAGACTCATTGCTGCCCGCCGTTTTGTTCAGATCCTGTGCGCTGGTACGAGACAACTGATTTAACGCCGCATCATAAGAGGCAACCAGCTTGGTCAGACGCTCATGTTCCAGGCGCAGTAAACGCTGGCGGGAAAACAGACGCACCATAATCGCAGGATCTTTTGCTGCCAGCTCAGATGAGTTGGAGTAGGCAAATTCGCGCAGCGGGCCAATTTCGCTTCCCTCCAGCATCAGTAACTGCCGGCGAATATCATCCAGGGTGCGGCCATCCACCACCAGACTGCCTGTGCCCGGAAACTCCGACAGCTTAGCCACGGCCAGCTGCAACGATTCCAGATACGAGGTTGCGCTGTCGTATACATCAATAATGTTCAGATTGTCTGCGGCACTGAATGCCTGCAATGGCCGTTCAATATCGGCATTCATCAGCCCACGCTCGGTGGCCAGCTGCGCCCAGGCATCAACTACAGCCGCAACCGCCTGCTCAGCTTCAGCAGCGGTAATCCCTGCGGTCTGAAGGTTCAGGCTGAGAGTCAGCGAAGCATGGGATTTTTCACGCAGCTCTTTCAGCGCTGACTCGGCGGCGGCACGCATTTCCGGAGGGGTTTTGCTGTTTACCAGCAGTTCATTCAGCTTTTCTTCGGTCGCCCGGTACAGTGAGTTGGAATAATATACATCCAGGGATTTTGCCAGCTGCTCAGCAGAGACCGTAACCCTGCCCTGCGTCTCAACAGCGTTCAGTACGGCCGGGGTAATAATGTCACGCGGGCTGAACACCCGGCCATTGGGGTATTTATCGCCATTCAGAAAGGTCAGCGTAATGGGATAATCAACGCTGTGCGGCACCGCAAACGAAGCTCTGGCAAAGTGAAACATCAGTACGGCAAGTCCCACACACAGTGCAACACCCAACACCAGCCCACGCTGACGCCAGATATTACGGAACAGATCCGTCAGATTAACTTCATCTTCCATACCAATAACAGGGCTTACTGCCGCAGGATTAACGGGGTGTTGCTGACTCATACGAGCTCCATTCTATAAACAAAACCTGCACACGCCTGAAAGATTCAGAAATGCCCAGCCATTCAACTCACAGCCACTAAGGATAGTCTCAATTGGTTACATTTAAGGTACCAGAAAAACAAAAAGCCGACGACAAGCAAAAGTTCTCCGCCAAAGAACAAAATCCTCAGTAAAAGCCAATAAAATCAAACAGATGCTTGACAGCCGAAATCCGCATCAGCATAATGCGCATCACTTACTGATGTTCCCCGATAGCTCAGTCGGTAGAGCAGTAGACTGTTAATCTATTGGTCGTTGGTTCAAGTCCAACTCGGGGAGCCACTTCAGTAAGATCCCGCCAAAGATCTTCCCAGTCTCTAATTGAGACAAAACTCAAAAAACATCCGATAAAAAAGCCAGAATTTACAGAGTATAACCGCAAATTTTCTGCGTATGCTGCTAAACTTTCGTGTCTAATAACCAGATGATTTTTGGCCATATGATCAACTTTTTGCTGAATGCTTCGCGTCCCGTTAAGCGCATTATTTCTGTCACTTACGATTTTATTGCCGTTCCTTTTGCAATTTATCTCGCCCTTGCACTGCGCTTTGGTAGCGTAACACCAAACGTAGATAACGCCGTTATTTCAGCAGCACTGATCACAACACTTATTACTTTAATTACCTTCGTCAAATTAGGCCTGTACCGCGCGGTTGTACGTTTTATGACTGGCCAGGCGTTTGTCAGACTGGCTCTGGGAATTGCCATATCGGCCATCACTCTGGCCAGCAGTTCTTTTTTTACCCATGCCGGCCTGCCACGTTCAAGCCTTATTATTTATTGCTTCACCGCCTTTGCCGTACTGGGAACACCGCGTCTTTTTATCCGCAGCATTGTCACCCAGCTGGGCCGGTCAAAATGCGAACCGGTATTAATTTATGGCGCAGGACAACAAGGGGTTGCACTCGCCAATGCATTAACCGGCAGTGATCACTACCGTACCTTTGCTTTTATTGACGATGATAATAAAAAGCAGAATATGAATATTCAGGGTCTGAAAGTTCATGCTGCCGATGAAATCAAAAAACTGACGGAACTTCACCAGATAAAAAAAGTCCTGCTGGCTCTGGGCAGAACCAGTATCGCCGAACGCAAACGGCTGATTGAGAAACTGGCTGACAGCAAACTGGAAGTACTGACCGCTCCATCTGTTAATGACATTATCAGTGGCAAAGCGCGGATTGAAGAAGTGCGCGAAGTTGAAATCGAAGATTTACTCGGCCGTGATTGCGTTACTCCACGCAGCGAACTGCTGCAAAACAATATTCACAATAAAATTGTACTGGTTACCGGTGCAGGTGGTTCTATCGGTTCTGAGCTTTGCCGGCAAGCCCTGCTGCAACAACCAAAACAACTCATTCTGTTTGAACTGAACGAGTACAGCCTGTATGCCATCGAGCAGGAGCTGCAACAACTGAGCAGCACCCATCATATCGATACTGAAATTATTTCCATCCTGGGCTCGGTACAAAAACAGAATCGTCTTGAAGCTATCTTCCGCACCTTCGGTGTACAGACTATTTATCATGCTGCTGCGTACAAACACGTACCTATGGTCGAGCATAATGTGGTTGAAGGTGTGCGCAACAATGTATTCGGCACCTGGTACTGTGCAGAGGCTGCGATCGCCGCCGGTGTCGAACGCTTTGTATTAATTTCTACCGATAAAGCCGTACGCCCGACCAATGTAATGGGCGCATCTAAACGCATGGCCGAATTGATTTTACAGGCACTGGCTGAACGCCAGCGCGATACCCTGTTCTGCATGGTACGTTTTGGCAATGTGCTGGGCTCATCCGGCTCGGTTGTGCCCTTATTCCGCAGACAGATTAAAGAAGGCGGCCCCATTACGGTTACGCACCCGGATATTATCCGTTACTTTATGACCATTCCTGAGGCCTCGCAGCTGGTCATTCAGGCAGGGGCCATGGGTAAAGGTGGCGACGTATTTGTACTGGATATGGGAGAGCCGGTAAAAATTACCAGCCTGGCGAAGAAAATGATCCGGCTATCAGGTTTAACAGAAAAAACCGAGCAGAACCCTCATGGTGATATTGAACTGCAATTTACCGGTTTGCGCCCCGGCGAGAAGCTCTACGAAGAGCTGCTGATTGGCGACAATGTAGAAGGCACTGATCACCCACGTATTATGACTGCAAATGAAGTGCACTTGTCCTGGCCTGAAACCCACAATTTACTGAACAGACTGGATAAAGCCTGTCACGAATTCCGCGTAGAAGACGTGATTAACTTATTACTCGAAGCTCCGGCTGCCTACAGTAAGCAGGGAGAATCACCGGACTGGGTGTTAAATGCATCTTTAAATGCATCAAAAACACTTAAATAAGCTTTCTCGTTCCTACGCTCCGCGTGTGAATGCAACTGTCCCGCAAGGGCTACCACGCAGAGCGTGGGAGCCAGATGTTACCTTTTCCCGTTCCTTCGTTCCTCGTTCCTACGCTCCGTGTGGGAATGCAACTGTACCCGCAAGGGCTACCACGCAGAGCGTGGGAGCCAGGTGTATTTTCTCGTTCCCACGCTCCGCGTGGGAACGCAACTCCTACGCTCCGCGTGGGAATGCAACTGTACCCGCAAGGGCTACCACGCAGAGCGTGGGAGCCAGATGTACGCAGAGCGTGGGAGCCAGGTGATTTTTTCTCGTTCCCACGCTCCGCGTGGGAACGCAACTCCTACACTCCGCGTGGGAATGCAACTGTGCCCGCAAGGGCTACCACGCAGAGCGTGGGAGCCAGATGTACGCAGAGCGTGGAAGCCAGGTGATTTTAAAAAAGTGAAACTCCTGTCAGAGCACCGCGCTCAGCAAACTCTGCGCTTCATTAATCAACTGTCCTAAGTGCTCCTCACCGACAAAACTTTCTGCATAAATTTTATAAATATCTTCCGTCCCGCTCGGACGTGCAGCAAACCAACCCTGCTCTGTACACACCTTAATTCCGCCAATAGCTGCCCCATTACCTGGCGCACGGGTATGTACCGCGGTAATGTCAGAACCGGCAAGTTGTGAAGCCTGAATGCGGTCAGCTGTCAGCTGTTTAAAAGCCGCTTTCTGTGCCGGGGTTGCTGGCGCATCGATGCGACGATAAACAGGATTACCATGCTGCTGCACCAGCCTGGCGTAATATTCCGATGGTTTCAGACCCGTTACCGCCATAATTTCTGCGGCCAGCAGGCACAATACAATGCCGTCTTTATCGGTAGTCCATGGTTTGCCATTCAGGGTTAAAAAGCTGGCACCGGCGCTCTCTTCTCCACCGAATGCCAGCTCAGCATTAAACAGCCCTGGTACAAACCATTTAAACCCGACCGGCACTTCGTACAATTCACGGTTATTCGCCTGTACCACGCGGTCCATCATTGAACTGGTAACCAGGGTTTTGCCCACTTTCAGAGTGGCTGACCAATGTGGACGATGGGTTAATAAATAATCAACACACACACACAGGAAATGATTCGGATTCATTAAGCCTGCAGAATCGACAATACCATGACGATCGGCATCGGGGTCGTTACCAAAGGCAATATCAAATTGATCTCTGACCTTAAGCAAATTCGCCATCGCAGCGGTACTGGAACAATCCATACGGATACGGCCATCGTGATCCGGCGGCATAAAAGCAAATGCCGGATCGACCTGCTGATTAACCACGCTGATATTCATACCGGCTTCAGCGCCCAGCGCCTGCCACACCGGCAGCGCAGTACCCCCCATAGGATCAGCACCCAGCTTCAGCCCGCTGTTACGGATAGCCTGCAGATCAACAACCTGACCCAGCTGGGCAATATACTCAGCAACAAAGTCGTATTCCTGCGCCTGCGTGCGGGCCGTACTGATATCCAGGCGCTTCACATCCGTGCAGCCATTATGCAGATATTCGTTAGCACGCTGTTCAATCCAGCCGGTAACGTCACTATCGGCAGGGCCGCCATCCGGGGTGTTGTACTTAATACCACCGTCTTCCGGCGGATTATGCGAAGGCGTAATAATCAGACCATCGGCCTGCCCTGCCGGCTCAGACGCGTTAAAACTGAGAATGGCACGGCTGACCAGCGGCGTTGCCGTAACCTCTCCACCCGCGGCAATACGCACATCAATATTGTTAGCAGCCAGCACCTGCAAAGCGGTTTCCCAGGCAGGCTGTGACAAAGCATGAGTATCCTGACCGAGAAACAGTGGCCCACCAATATTGGCCTGAGCGCGGTAATCGGCCACAGCCTGAGCAATACTCAGAATATGCCACTCGTTAAAGGTACTTTTTAATGCAGAGCCACGGTGCCCGGATGTGCCAAAAGCAACACGCTGTGCCGCGACAGAGGCGTCTGGTTTAATCGCATAAAAAGCATCCAGTAAATTCTGAATCACACACGCATCCTCATTTTGGGTGTTCTGATAATGGCCCCATAATAGCATGAGTGGCTCCTGTAACACGGAGCTCTGGGAGTGACATGTCTTTCGCGATGAAACGGTAAGAGCGGAATGTCTGCCGCGACACATCGTTTTGTGCAGGAGCGGCCCATGGCCGCGATGCCCGCCAACGGCGGGCCGATAAACATCAACGCTGCATAGCGACTTTAAAAACCCCGATTCGCGGCCATGGGCCTCTCCTACCCAATCACCACATCGGTATCCGGTAACATCTCCCGGTAGAGCTGCCGCAATTCACGCTTCGCCTCATCATCACCATGCACAATACGGATATGCTGCGGCTTATGGCGCATACGTTTGACAAAATTAAGCAGGTCGCGCTGATCGGCATGGGCACTGTATCCACCAAGCGTATACACACCCGCTTTAATATCTACCCGCTGACCATCCAGCACCACGTAACCAGGTGATTTACCCTCGCGGAAACGCGGGCCATATTGCTGAATATCACGCCCCGCTGTACCACGCGCCTGATAACCAACAAATATCACATCGGTACGCTCATCCGGCAGCAGGGCTCTTAAATAATTCTGAATACGACCACCGCTGCACATTCCACTGGCGGCAATTACAACAGCCGCACGGCCGGTCTTTTTAAGATAAGCAACGGTATTCAGATGATCGGCATGGCGGTTAACAGTAAGCAACTGCTCAAAATCCAGCGGATGCCGCCCTGCCCTTACCTTATTGCGCGCCTCAGCATCCCACAGATGCTTTAATGCGCGATAACTGGCGGTAAATTCAGCAGCCAGCGGCGAATCGACAATAATATCCAGATGCTCCCACACATTGTCAGAGCCACTGTTACGGGTATTGGCCGCGCTTACCCGGTGAATAATCTCCTCAAGCTCGTACAACAACTCCTGCGTACGGCCAATCGAAAATGCCGGGATTAATACCGTTCCGCCATTTTTCAGACAGGTTTCAATAACCTGCTGCAACTGTGCTCGGCGCTGGCGGCGCGATTCATGCACCCTGTCACCATAGGTGCTTTCAATAACCAGAGTATCGGCACGATACGGGGCTTTTGGCGCAGGCAATAACGGTGAATACGGTGCACCCAAATCACCGGAAAATACGATTTTATGGGACTTTTCCCGAGCATGTTTTTCTGCCGGAGAGGCGGCCGCAGTCAGAGAGGCGGCAGCCAGATCAAACTCCACATAGGCAGAGCCCAGAATATGCCCTGCACAATGAAACTTTGCCTTTAAACCATCGATACCCGCAATATCAAACCACTGCTTATAAGGCACCGGCACCAACAGCGACTGCAACTTCTGCAACACCGAGCGGATTAACCGCTCATCACGACTGACGCCCACTTTAATAGCATCTTCAATTACCAGAGGCAGTAACTGTGCCGTTGCCTCACTGGCATACACCGGGCCGTCAAATCCCGCCGCCAATAAATAAGGGATACGCCCAACATGATCAATATGGCAATGGGTAACCACTAAAGCCTGAATACCTGCCAGCGGAAAATCGATTTGCTTGCGGTTAAAATCTTCGTTACCGCTTTCCCGGTCAATGGACTCCGCCCCCTGAAACAAACCGCAATCAACCAGCAACGACAGCCCGTTCGCCAGTTTCAGCTGATGACAGGAGCCGGTTACACCATTAACCGCGCCATGATGAAGTATTTCAAACATAAAAATCCTTTTAAATGCTGCAATAACCACATCAGTATGCTGACACTCCCCTGAACCCAAACCTATCAGGCAATTGTCGGATAAGCAGGACGACTTCCGACTTCCGACTTCCGACTTCCGACTAATTAACGCTTTAACCTGTTTCTGTTATCCCGACTTCTTTTTATCAGCTCATCCCCTGATTTAATGTCCTTTGCCGGGCCAAGCTTTGCCAGGCGGTCATAAAGCACAACATTAACCGTTGCCGCCAGATTCATACACCCCACCGTAGGGATATAAACCACCTCATCTGCAGCACTGACAATATCCTGCGGAATACTGCCATCTTCAGGGCCGAACACATAAAGCGCATGCTCAGGATGCTCAAACTCCGGCAGCGGCGTTGCACCGACAACCAGTTCCACACAAATAAGGCGGGTATCATCCGGCAACTGCTCTTTAACCAGAAGCAGACTCCCGACATGAGACATCTGCGCTTTTTCTGCCACGTTACGCGTATCGGTACTGTGCTTTACGGCACGGTCATAACGGCTGCCGGTGTAAAAGATGCCATCAGCCTGATAGCACCCCAGCGCCCGTAAAACCGAACCGACGTTACCGGCATCTTTGGGGTTTTCTAAACCAAGATAAACCATAAGCTCTTTGTGAAATTTAGAATTAGAAGTGCCGAGAATAAAAACCAGTCATGCAAATCTCAAAATACCTGAAATTAACGTGTGATAATCTTTTTAAGAGTCAGAAAAATCAATTTAAGATCAAGACACAGACTCTTCGAATCAACATATTCTAAATAGTAAGATTGCTTTATCGGCAAAATGATATCGATATATGCCTGCCTTGAATCATTATATTTCGCGAGAATTTCGTTTTCATCGACCATTTCAATAGAAGCTTTGTCTGTGATACCAGGTCTTACAGACAACACCTTCTCCCGCACATCAATGGGATAACAGTCAATAAACTCCTGAACTTCCGGGCGCGGTCCGACCAGACTCATTCGCCCCATAAGAACGTCGATCAACTGTGGTAATTCATCAATTTTTGTTTTGCGTAAAAAATGACCTGAACGAGTAATGCGTGAGTCTGCTCCTACCGTCAAACGACCTGATTTTTCGGCATCCAGACGCATGGTACGAAATTTATGGATTTTGAATGGCACGCCAAAACGACCGACTCGATTCTGCCTGAAAAAAACAGGGCCAGCTGAATCCAACTTAATCCATATTGCAATCAGGGCAAAAAAAGGTGCAAGAATCAGCAACCCGAAAAAAGATGCCAGCACATCTAAAAGCCGCTTAATCACAACCAAGCACCTTCTTGACTGCACGAACAACACGCTGCTGGTCTGAATACGTCATCTTAGTGTACAAGGGCAAAGAAACTTCCGTCTCATAAGCGGCATGCGCATTTGGGAACACTTCAGGAGTAAGAGAGTAAGTGTCACGCCAGTACGGCTGTAAATGCAGAGGAATAAAATGCACCGAACAACCGATGCCTTCATCAGCCATTTTCTGTATAAACTCATCCCGCGCAATACCTGCTTCAGGCTTAAGACGGATGGGATACAAGTGCCATGCATGTTCAGACCCATTACCAGGTAATGCAGGTAGCACCAAAGGCACACCCGAAAACTCCTGATTATAAAATCCCGCCATGTCATTACGCTTCAGCTGAAATGCTGGTAAACGCTTTAACTGATGTATGCCAATGGCGGCTGCGATATCGGGCATATTGTACTTAAAACCCGGTGCAACAATCTCATAGAACCAAGCAGGTTTAGTAGACGTATAACGATCAAAGGCATCCCGGCTTATCCCATGCAACCGCATAATGCGACAACGCTTGGCAAGCTCTGCATCACGGGTTACCACCATACCACCTTCACCAGTAGTCATGGTTTTGTTGGCATAAAAACTGAATACCGTAAAATCAGAATCCAAGGTACCGATCAGTTTACCATTATAATGGGTAGGCAATGCATGAGCCGCATCTTCAACAATACGAATACCATGCGTTTTAGCAACTTTAATAATGGCATCCATATCGCACGACAGCCCAGCAAAATGAACTGGCATCACCGCCTTGGTTTTATCGGTAATGGCCGCAGCAAAGGATTCCGCAGTCATATTGAAAGTTGCTGAATCAACATCAACAAAAACCGGTGTCCCCCCCAAGTAACGAATCACTTCTGCAGTTGCAGTGAAGGTATAGTCGGGCACAATAACTTCATCCCCCGGGCCAACACCTAAGGCTTCTAAAGCCAGATGCAACCCAGAAGTGGCGGAGTTTACAGAAATTGACTGAAGTGAGGAATCGCCTAAAAACTCAGTAAACTGCTCTTCAAATTTCTTAGCCTTCGGCCCAGTAGTTACCCAGCCAGAGCGTAAGGAATCAACAACCTCAGAAATCTCCTCTTCACCGATTTCCGGCAAAGCAAACGGAAGAAAACCATTCATCGTGCAACCTCAAAAGTCTTTTCCATATAATACTGACCCGAAATAAATGCTTGTACTTTAAAACCTGTTTTATAGTAAAAATTTAACGCTCTGACATTTGAACAAGCAACATACAAACCCAGCTTATCTACACCATTACCAGTGCAATAGTTATCAACTGCATTCATCAGGAAAGACCCTACACCTACAGAATCATTACTAACGGCTATCGAAAGTATAAGGTGTTCTGCCTCATCAAAACGATCGGAGTTCTGAATAATCGCAGAGAGACGCTTCAATATGAATCTAAAGGAAACTGAGGGTCTGGAAAGAAAAAACTTAATTATATCCAGACGATTCTCTCTTTTGAATTTTGAAACCTTACCTGGCAGGCCTTTACCAAAAACAACAAACCCTTTAATATCAGTAGTTAAACCATTTTCTACACAAACATAGAAAGCATTTTCATCAGTTAAAAATTCAGAGTAATACTTAACAATAAGATCACGCCCCATACTCCCACTGATATGATCAGATGGATAACTAGCAGCATGAATCAAGGCCACATCATCAAGATGAATTGGACTCACATTTATACATTTAAATGACATAATTATCCCCTGTAAGCATTACAAGCATCAATGACGAAAGCTACATCAGAGCCACTCATAACTGAACTAACAGGTAAGCTTAACACTTCGGAATGGATGCTCTCAGTTGTATCAAAATGACCACTAAAAACCCTAGAATAAGCCTTCTGATTATGAGGTGCTATAGGGTAATGAATCATAGTCTGAATGCCAACATTTGATAGGTATTGTTGCAGACAATCCCGCTGACCAGTACGAACCACAAATAAATGAAAGGCATGATGTTCCAATCCACGGGAAACATCTATTGAAGAAACTGGCAATAATATCGCGGGATTATTTATACCATCAGCATAGGTAGCTGCAATTTCCCGGCGACGTTTCGTTTCTGAATCAAGATATCTCAATTTTACACGCAGCATGGCAGCTTGCATTTCATCAAGCCGGCTGTTTACCCCCTGATACAGGTTTTCGTATTTTTTGTTGCTACCATAATTACCCAGTACTCGAATCGTTTGTGCCAACTCATCATTATTTGTAGTTACAGCCCCCGCATCACCAAGTGCACCCAAGTTTTTACCTGGATAGAAGCTAAAACCCGAAGCATGACCCCAGTTACCGGCTTTTTTACCATTGATTGCTGCACCGTGCGCCTGAGCAGAATCCTCCAGCACTAACAAGTCGTGTTTATTTGCAATATTCATAATTTCTGGCATATCTGCCAGCTGGCCATATAGGTGAACCGCTACAATTGCTTTGGTTTTATCCGTAATAGCCGCACGAATATTTTCCGGGCTAATATTGTAAGTAGCAGGGTCTGGCTCTACTAACACTGGCCGGAGGTGATTTTCGGTAATGGCTAAAATACTGGCGATATAGGTATTGGCGGGTACGATTACCTCGTCACCGTCTTTGAGCTTGCCCATTTCTTTCCAGGCACGAAGAACCAGAATCAGAGCATCTAAACCGTTCGCCACACCGATACAATGTTTGGTTCCGCAGTAATCTGCAAATTCTTGCTCGAATGCTTTAACTTCTGCCCCCTGAATATACCAGCCAGAATCTATAACACGGGCACAAGCCTGAATTAATTCGTCGCGATACTGAGCATTGATCGCTTTTAAATCTAAAAATGAGATCATTCTAAAAACCTGATTATTTTAGCTGGATTACCGACAACAACTGCTTTTGGAGGAACATCTTTTGTTACAACCGCACCAGCACCAACCATAGCCGACGCACCAATTGTAACTCCTGGCAGCACTGTTGCATTAGCTCCAATGCTCGCAGAATCACACACTGTAATGCCAGTAAAGCTGTCAGGATATTCTTTTGAGCGTGGAAAAGGATCATTGGTAAATGTGACATTGGGTCCAATAAAAACATTATTACCAATTCGTGTACCATCCCAAACCTGGACTCCTGACTTGACGGTTACGTTATCACCAATAATAACATCGCCTTCAATAAGGCATTGTGCACAAATATTACAGTTTTCACCGACTATTGCACCTTTTAAAATCACAACAAATTGCCAAACTTTTGTGCCAGCACCTAAGGTACATTCTGAAACATCCGCGAGTGAATGGATAAAACTCATTTATTCACCGATTTTGTAAAATCAGAATAATCACGGATATAGTCCGATTCATCATAGTGTTCACTGGCCAAGACCAACAAAACACAATCGTCACTAAAATCGTGCATTTCCCGCCACACATTATTACCAATCAGAAGACCTTTTGTCGGTGAATCTAACCATACCGATTCTTTATCTATACCATCGTCCAACAGCATACGGCACTTTCCAGCTACACAAACGGCAAGCTGTTGCAGATTTTTGTGCGCATGAAACCCACGGGAAACGCCAGGCTGGGTGGCAAAGATGTAATAAACACGTTTAACCTCAAAGGGGATGTGCTTATTTGCTTCTATTGCTACCAATGAACCACGTTCATCCCCGAGCGATGGTAGATCAATAAGACGAATAAGGCTCATATTTTACCCTCTGACACTTCCAGCAGATATTGGCCATAGCTGTTTTTGCTCATTAACTTGCCAGCTTCTTGCAGCTGTTCTTTGCTCATCCAGCCATTGTTGAAAGCGATTTCTTCGATACAGGCCACTTTATAGCCCTGGCGCTTTTCAATAGTTTCTACAAACTGTGCGGCTTCCAACAAGCTTTCATGGGTGCCGGTATCTAACCAGGCGAAGCCACGCCCCAGCAGCTCTACGTTCAGTTCGTTTAAATCGAGGTAGGCGTTGTTAACACAGGTAATTTCTAACTCGCCACGATCGCTGGGCTTCACGTTTTTTGCGATTTCGATTACGCGGTTATCGTAAAAATACAAGCCAGTTACCGCATAGTGGGACTTGGGTTTATTCGGTTTTTCTTCGATTGAAACAGCTTTCATGTTGGTATCGAACTCCACCACACCAAAGCGTTCTGGGTCTTTTACCTGGTAACCAAATACGGTTGCACCCTTGCCTTCTTTGGCCTTTTTAACCGCTTCTTTCAGTTTTGGAGTGAAGCCTTGACCGTAGTAAATATTATCGCCCAGTACCAAACATACATCGTCAGTCCCGATAAACTCCTCGCCAATAATGAAAGCTTGAGCCAAGCCATCGGGGCTTGGCTGTATGGCGTAGCTCAGGTTTACACCAAACTGACTGCCATCTTGCAGCAGACGCTGAAAGGCGGGTTGATCTTCCGCTGTGGTAATAATGAGAATGTCGCGGATACCAGCCAACATCAGCACCGACAACGGATAGTAAATCATAGGCTTGTCGTAGATCGGTAACAGTTGTTTGGATACGCCCATCGTAATGGGGTACAAACGAGTGCCGGAGCCTCCTGCGAGGATGATACCTTTCATTATTTATTTCCTAAACGTGCTAATTGGTAGTCGCCGTTTAATACACGTTGCCACCATTGTTCGTTGTTTAAATACCACTCTACGGTTTTACGTAAGCCAGTTTCAAAAGTTTCTTCCGGTTGCCAGCCCAGTTCATTGGCAATTTTACTGGCATCAATGGCGTAGCGGCGATCGTGTCCAGGACGGTCTTTCACATAGGTGATGAGGGTCGAATGGCCTCCTTTCGGCGCCTGGCTTGACACTAAATCATCCAGAATGGTGCAGATAGCCTGAACTACTTCAATGTTCCGCTTTTCGTTATGGCCACCAATATTGTAGGTTTCACCTACTGCTCCCTGTGTAATTACCCGATACAGCGCACGCGCATGGTCTTCTACATACAGCCAATCGCGAATCTGATCTCCCTTGCCGTAAATGGGCAGTGGTTTACCGTGTAAGGCATTCAGAATCACGTGCGGTATCAGTTTTTCCGGGAAATGATAAGGGCCATAGTTGTTGGAGCAGTTAGTAATAATAGTTGGTAAACCATAAGTACGCCGCCAGGCACGTACAAGGTGGTCGGAACTGGCTTTACTGGCACTATAGGGCGAGCTTGGCGCATAAGCTGTTGTTTCTGTAAATAACGGTAATTCTGTATCGTTGTCGCGGGCATGGCCCGCTCCTATAGGTTCGCTATTCGCCACATCATCCGGGTGCGGCAGGTCGCCATAGACTTCATCGGTACTGATATGATGGAAGCGGAACGCCGCCTTACGACCTTCGTCCAACTCTTGCCAGTAGCTGCGAGCCACTTCCAGTAACGTCAAAGTGCCAACGACGTTGGTTTCAATAAACGCAGCGGGACCATCTATCGAACGATCCACATGACTTTCAGCTGCCAGGTGCATCACCGCATCAGGCTGATGCTGGGCAAACACACGGTCTAATTCAGCACGGTTGCAGATATCTACCTGTTCGAAAGTATAACGTTCAGACGTGCTAACAGCAGACAGATTTTCCAGATTTCCGGCATATGTCAGTTTATCGAGGTTTACGACTGAATCATTGGTGTCGTTAATAATATGGCGAACAACTGCTGAGCCAATAAAGCCCGCTCCACCAGTTACCAGAATCTTCAAGAGCCAATCCTCATCTACTTTTGTAGTAATAAATCAAATGATCATAGGTAAAATGCAAAACCACAGAAAATAACCAAATCAGTGGCGATACCAGCATATAATTTTTAGCCAAAATTTTAGCTTTGTCGTGAAATATACTTCTCCGCGAGCGAGTTTTCATTGTATTTCCACGATGTGATCGGTAATAAAACAACGGCTCAGGAACAGCTACAAAATTAGTCAGACTGGCAGCACGTATAACAAAATCCCAGTCTTCTTCTTTAAGCGATTCGTCAAAACCATTCATCTCATGAAATAACCGGCTGCTGAACAGAATTGAACCTGCAGGAACATGCTGGCTGACAAATACACTATTCAGCACCCTCCCAACCTTGGGATTTTTGGGGAAAACACGCATATTTTCAGCAGAATCCGAATCGAATTCTAATGCCTGCGTATAGCAAAACTCAGCATTATCAGACGACAGAATCAATTTCATTTGCTTCTCAATTTTATCAAGCGCCCAATAATCATCAGAAGCCAGCAGTGCAATATAATCACCCGTGGAAAACTCTGATACACCCCGGTTAAGCGTTTTACATACACCGGCGTTAGACTGCTCAACAAAAGTGAAGCCATGCTTATCTGAAAGCGAGCGAATGGTACTACAACTATTATCTTTTGACCCATCATCAATAACAATCAACTCAATATTCTTGTAACTCTGATTAAGAACACTAAGAATAGCCTGTTCTACATAAGCTTCATGGTTATAACAAGGAACAATAACACTAACTTTTGGCATATTCATTATTGGATAATATCCTTATAGAATTCTAACAGCTTTTTCTCCTCAGACTCCCAACTGTATTTTTGCATAACTGCAGCACGGCCGGATTCGCCATAACTCCGCGCCAGACCAACATTGCCACAAATAGATTTAATTGCATCTACAATCTCATCAACAGAATATGGGTCGACTACTTTTCCACAAGAGGACTCATTTACAATAGTCTCCCAAAGAGGAAAATTGGAAGCAATAACGGGCACCCCTGCAGCCATATATTCAAACAGTTTGATTGGCAAAGCCTCAACTTGATTAGGGCTCGGGTGTAATGTAACCATTCCAACATTTGATTCAGAAAGCGCCTTCCGGACACCCTCACGTCCTAGCATTCCTCTAAAATCAACCTGACTCCAGCAACAATGACTATTAACAAGCCTTTCTGTATTGGGTGAATCAAAGGTGCCACACAAAATTAATTTGTACTCAGGACCAAGCACCCCGAGTGCATCCATAAGCTCAACAATCCCCCGCTCAACATTAATAGACCCAATATAACAAATAACTTTTTCACCTTCTTTTATTACAGGAAGATCAAGAAACTCGTCTAAAATAGGATAATTTTTAACGCAAACAGTGTTATTATTAATAGACTTAAAGCGGCTCTCAATTAATGGGGTTGCAGCAACAACCCCAGCAATACGCTTCGAAACAAAATTTTCGATAATCTCAGCAACTGATGAAAGTGGCTTTCTTATCAAGACTGGCAACCACATTTTATACAGCAATTGCCTAGGAAAATCCTCATGAGAGTCCCAGATCACTTTAAACCCTTTGAAAGTCAGGATATATGCCAGGATCAGATTTTCAGGATCGTGAAAGTGAACAACCACTTTTTCACTAGAAACAACTGTTCGCTTAATATCTGCTAAATATGCAATGACTCCACGATAGTGAGAGAAAACCCTGAAAAGCCGATTACCAACCCGCTCCCCCAGATCAACAATCTTGACTACCGAATCATCGTCGTTACCATGGCCATCAAAAACGATAAGAGTGCTATCATACGCTCTAGACAGCGATATTAGCTCCTTTAAATAGATTCGGATGTCATGTCTTTTATGGACAGTTGTAATATGAAAAATACTAGACACTTACACGCTCACTCTTGTAGACAGAATAAAATAATGAGAAAACACCACTTGAAACCCCAAGATAGAGCGTCAAATATTGGTCAGATACTAAAACTTTCATTAGAAGAAATATGTAAAGCAAGAATGACAGTACATAAATGAAATAAAAATATGGTGAACATTCAGCAATTCGTAAGAAGCGCTTTCTCTTGCCTAAAAAAGCCAAAGCAGGCAATAACAATAGCCAAAGATATAACACAAGACCTATCAAACCATTATTCAACCACACTAATATGAAATTATGAGGGTAGGCCGATACACTTCCAAATTCAGATAAATATGCCCCATAGTTGCCCCAAATAGGAGATTCAATTATCTCATTTAAAGCGAACACAATATATTCATATCGATTAGAAACGCTTTCATCACTTGCTGAAATCCTCATAATTCTATTATTCAATTCAATATCAAACATTAAGTAAAGCATGCTGAGCAATAGTGCGACAACACAAACAAAAACGAACTCTTTTGTAAAAGCTCCCTTAAAATAAATATAAGTAATCAATGAGGAAACCACATAAAATATTAAAACCGATCTAGAACCAATCAAAAAAATAGAACTCATGGAAACAAAGAAAAATAAACAAAGGAGTAGCATTTTATTCTTTGATAACAGATAAGAAAAAACAATAAACACAGGAACAATATAAAGAAAAGCAAATATCAGATAAGTACTTACATCTTTGCTCATGCTTCTTGGATTGAAATGATAAGTACCTTCTAAATTGAAAAAAATCATTAGTGAATAAAATACAAGATAAAGCAAAACAGGCCATATGTGAACATAGAACACATAAGCCTTCTTAAAAAGAAAGAATAGATACAGAACATTAAACAAATAGACAACAGTCCAAACTAGCAATTCAACCTGAGCCACACCACTTTCGGATAACATATAATGTATTACCGAAACAGACAAAAAGAATAGCATTGTAAATACAAACAAACAATCAAATCTATTGAGTTTAAATCCAAGCACCAGCAAAGGGGATAAGGCAGCTGTTACAAGAGTAAAATAGCCCCCCAGATATGGGTAAAAACCATATTTAAAGATCAAAAAATTATAGATAAGAAAACCAGGAAATATAGCCAAGAAGGATATATTATAACCCATATTTCGATACATAAACTTAGCTCAAGAGATTATAAAATTGAACATTTTTTTTCTACCCAGAAAGAACTGGCTATTATGCCAAAGCAAGGAGAAGTCCCCATTAAACTTGTAGCAATTCGCTTTAAGAATATTTAATTTATATAAAACCTCACTCGGAGGATATAAAGAAAAAGCAGCCACTTCCATGACAATTAGTGGCCGTTGAATCAAATTTATTTGACGACCTTCAAGCCAGCTCCACATTGGAAAGCTGTAGCAAACGCCAAACCTGAAACCGGGAACATCTGCATAGCCGCCTGTTGTATCGTAGCTATAGCCAGCACGTTCAAAGTAGTCCTGAGTAACAGAGTAATCTACTCTTAAATAATGCTGACGAATGCCAATTGGTTTTGCATACTTATTACAAGCAATTACAAATTTATCAAATTGTCTTTTTTCATATGCAATCATTCCACCATCACGATATGTATTATAACTGCCATGCACACCAACATTGTGCCCCCTGGAAATAATACGTTTTATAAGCTGCTGAATTCTTTGTTCCTGTATACTATATTCACCATCAATTTTTCCTGCACTATGATTAACTATAAAGTAAAAAGTAGCTTTCAAACCATTACGCTCACAGGCATCCATATACCAATCGAATGTATTGTATGGGTCAAGCTTGTATATTTTTAAAGGGGCGATTATAGCATTGAGAACCCTTTTAAAAGCGAGAATAATATCCTTTCTTTTAATTACGTCCATAAGGGCTGTTTTAAAAAGACCCAAGGGCTTATTTACCAGAGAATCAAACGGATCATCGACATCACAGCTCACTCTTATTGATGCTGTATGCTTTTTTCTATCAAGAGCAGGCCAAAGCCTGGACATAGAGAACCATAAGACTTCTAAATATTCATTAATAATGGGCCGATCCAGAAAGTTAGCCTTATAAGCTAAAGAAGAAGTACCAGGAAAACGATCATGATTGTCCCGATCCTGTACTACCAATTCCTCATAGCGTGATAACATAAAAAAGGCACTGCCGAAAATATCAATCCCGAGTTGGACGTGATCTCCATCATCAACAATCAATCCTTTTCCATAAAGAATGGGAAGCTCTTCATTCACAAGTATTGCACGAAGATTATCATCCTGGGGTTTCCAGCTTCGCAAAGGCAGCAATGGTAGTGAATCTGACTTCAGCCAGTTATCAACCGCCCCACTAAAAAAGCTGACATCAATGCTGAGTACTTTGATTGAGCTTTGACAGCGTATTTCAATGCAGCTGGACACCTTATCGGAGATAATAAAATCCAATCCAAGAAAATATTTCAGTAAAACATTCAATGAATAAGTAATCTGACTCTGACAATAATCCGGAATACTGACTATTAACATATCAGTTTCACCTCTTGTACAAGATTAGATTTTAAAATCATAATTCTGAAAACGTTATTCTATACTCTCAATAGAAGCATGATTTTATTAATACATCAAAATCCAACACGATATAAGCAACACATCACTTATAGGCTAATTGCTTTATTTAAATAGCCATGGCCAAGGAATTGGCCAAACATACATCGTCTTCCCCTGTACACCTAGCGCAACAGAACGCTCAATAAGAACTTTTGCTCTAACTGCATACACCTCAAGTCCATCGACAGTTTCCTCTCGCAGTTCATCTTTACTGAAATATTTAGCAATTTTAGGTGTATAAATTTGCCCGAAACGTTGTCGATAACAATGCTGGCCCTCATTGCCCAGCTCATCTACGTAATTGTAACAAATTTGTTTTTTAAATAACTTATTGAAATAAGCGTTATTTTTCCACAACTTACTTTCCACACAATGTAACGACGTGGCAACTTTCAGCCGATGGCCAACCCCTAATCCGATAATCCAGGCATTTTCAAACTGTCCTAACTTATAGTAGGGTGACATATCATCCCAAGAAGTTTCTGAATGGTGGTGATCTTTCGTAAGAAAATCTGCCTGTGGTCCAAGCGCACATACCGAATGATTGAGATTAATACTACGCTTAACATCCGGGTAACGCCGAAAGACTTCTGTAAGTAAACCCGCAGCTGAAGGTGTGCGTTTTAACTTAAATAAAGCCCCATTTACATGGGGTATATTTGGGATTGCCGGCATAGCAAGAGTACCATCACTTCCCAAATAGGAAAGTAAAGAGTTTATCAGCTCCTGTGCATCAAACTTACCACTGTTCAGATTGCCCCAGGATGAATGCACAAATAATACGTCACCCTGCTTTACTTCTGCCCGCTCTAGAAAGTGCAGAATGCCTTCAACTGAAATATCAGATGGAACCTTCCTGTTCTTGGAAGTATGGAGTTTCTCGTGCAGATAACTAGCGACCCTGCCAGTGATTTGACTGGGTATTGTTGTACAATATCCCTTAAGTTTTTTAAAAAAAATCACCAACATATTAACTGCACACCCCTTTACCCTCCAACGAAGAAACTATAGCCTCTACTGTAATAATCTTATCAAGTTCGCTGAAATCAAATTCAATATCGAAAACCTCCTCAAGCTCTAAAACCAGTTTAGTATGATTCAGGGAATCCCATTTTGGTGTTACGCCGAGCCCTGAATGGCTATCGAGTGTATTGGCTTCGGTTTTCAGTACACCAGCAACAATTGCACATACTTTTTCTGTCAAACTCATATCAATCTCGTAGTCAGTACTTTCTTGTCAATTTTACCACTTTGATTCAGCGGGAACTCATCTATAAAAACAATTCTATCAGGAATCATGTATTCCGGTACTTTACTTCTGAGAAATGCTTCTACTTGAGGAGCCAGAAGATCACAGTCTTTTTCCAGCTGTAGAAATACAGCAAGGGCAGCTTCAGATTGTGCGCCATAAGCTACTGCAGCTGAAGCAACGACTCCAGGACAGGCGTCAAGAGCTTTAGATATCTCGTCAGGGTGAATACGGTAACCCCTTATTTTTACCAGTCCGTCTATTCTACCCTTAAGATAAACTATACCTTCTTCACTGTAAGCCAGATCTCCAGTCCTGTATACCAATCTGTTTACACTGCTTAGTCTCGGGTCCGTTGTAAGAGCTTTCTTCGTTAATTCAGAATCGTTGTGATAACCCATCATAATTTGCGGGCCCGTAATACAAAGTTCTCCTTCCTTTGCTTGATCTCCATTTTCATCTAGCAATAGATAATCCAACGAATCAAAGCAATAACCGATGGGAACGGGGGCTCCAGAATCTGATAGATAATTCTTATCATCAAGACGAATGGAAAAACAGTTAATTGTTACCTCTGTAGGCCCATATACATTGTAGAAATGAGCGCCATTGGTTAGCTTTTTATAGTCATCAACAAGTTGCCAGGGGAATCGGTCACCACCAGACAGAATGAGCTTCAGGGATGAAAGATCTGCGCCGCGCTTCTTCTTCGCAAATGCACTCAGTGCCAAATGCGTTGTTGGCACTGAGTACAAAACATCAATTTGATGCTGCATGATCATAGCTAGCACACTAGGAATATTGGTATTATATCTCGCAACACCAATATGCGTTCCAAAGGCCAGAGCAAATGCAATATCTCCCATCGTAATATCGAAGGTCAGCTCTGATGTCAGCAATAGTTTCTTTGAATTCTTATATTCATTAAAATGGCGTTTTGTCCAATCCATATAGGAGCGAAAAGAAGATGCAGATATTACAACCCCTTTCGGCTCACCCGTAGAACCTGAAGTAAAAATAATATATGCAATATCACAAGGTTTTAAAGAACGCTTACATACTTTAGGATCATGAGGGGTCTCTAATAGAGCCTCCTTAGTAACAAAGTTAACATCCTGAACAAGAGCAGAATCAAAACCATCATCCACCAGAACAACAGCGGGCTTTATTCGTTTTATAATATCAAGATTCTTTTCGACTGGCCAAGAGGTGTTTAAAGGAACCACATAAAACCCGGCATGCCAAGCAGATAATATCAAAGCTATATAATCAGCACTCCGTTCCATCAAAATACAGATACCCGGCTGCTGATTTTTTTCAAAAAAATCTTCTGCAATACTTATCAATCGAGAAGAATATTTTTCAATTAGCTTGTTTCCAACAGTGGATTCACCATCGAAGACTTCAAGACTTTTATATTGACTTCCATCCAGAATCGCATTAAACATAGCTCACCAACATTTCCCTAACTGTCTGATTCATTGAATGTACAGATAAGATAGTAACGACATTCATTCATGCCCGCGTCAAAATACTTTTCAATAACCTTAAAGCCAAGTTTTCTGGCTGAATTAAGTGAAGCCATGTTAGCTTCTGAGATACGGCTTGACACTCCTTTAAGTCCTTCACTCCTAAAATAGGCATGAGCATACTTACGCATTGATGTAGCAACCCCCTTACCATTATAAGACGAAAGCACACCAATATAACCTTCGTGAATCATTTGCTTTTTCTTGTCTTCAAGATTTCTGTAATAGTAGTTAAACCCCAGTACTTCAGCACCCATTTTAGCAACTACAATTTGCTTATTAATATACAGTCGCAGCATGCATTTCTGGGACCTTGAGAAGTCCGAACCGCTTAATGTCCAATAGAGTTCTCTTATACGTTTATAGTCTGATTTTGTCGCAAAACCATATGTAATTCCGCCATCAGACCATGGTTCAGCTGCATTCAAACTACGTACAAACAGGCACTCACCCAGCAAGAAAAATACTCGGCGAATAATATTTTTCAAATTAAAAATCACCATTATTCAAGGATTTAATAAACTCACTGGCAAAAATACCATTAATCGAATAACCCTTTGAAGCATAAGATTTTAAATCTTCCCTATCAAACACTGCTTCAATTGCAAAATTGGTACCTAATCCGGTGCGTCTTCTTACATTATTTCTGACTTTTTTTAGAATCTTTAATAGCACTTGATTCCTTTTCAGAAGTGATAAAACCAACATTTTAACAGCGGAGGTGTCTGATGCATTATCTATGGTTTCAGCACAAATTGAATTGTACTTTTTCTGAACATACTCAATATACCACAGTCTTTTCTTCCGCAGCTCCAATGGTATCTCTTGCCAAAATGTTACAAAGTCCTTATCCCACAATGGTAGCCACCAGTCATAACCATAAAATTCGTATACTCTCACCGAATTACATATGAATTTTGCTTGTCTTTCCTGCCAATCCCACTTTTCATAGCTATCAGCAAGGCTCTCACTGGAACAAAAATCATCGTATTCCATATTCTGTTTAATCCTCGCGTACCAATAGTTTGGACTTTTCTTGGATTCTTCGGAAGGGCTGATTGAATAATGAAAGTTGTAGGTTAAGCGACACGAATCGACTAAAGTAAGATTTTTTCTTATAAAAGCGACTTCTGGGATATGACTACCAGCGACGAAGTCTCCAGAATGGCCTGGAACAAAAATACAATCTTGCGCGACAATATTACTATTCTTCAGTATTTTGACTGCCAACCAGTCTTGCATATGCGGAAGACTGCTCCAACCACTGGCCCACTTTTGATATTGAATCCTTTCTTCTGTATTCCAAGCGTTGCTCCATAAATCACTGTCATACTCTATAAAATGCCATTTCAATCCTAACGAGTTAGCAACTTTTTGGCTGTATTCAGATTCTTTATTTCCTAAAACCCCATAAGTAAACGTTAATATATTCTTATAGTTTTTGTATTTTAGCAATGTTGCAATTAAGCGCGAATCATATCCGCCACTCAAAGGAATGACAATTTGGCGGCCATTAGCATAACGGATTAAATTATCAATAGAAGATAAGGCGACATTATCCAAACCCTTATTCAGAGCTTGCTTATCAAATAATGATGGTTCTGTATGAAGAAATCTATAATAACGCTTTAGATTTACAACAGGCTCGTTGTCTTTTTTATTGACAGTCAAAAACTCACCGGCCTGCAATTGTTTAACATCCGGATATAGGGTCTCGCTACCGGTAACATAACCTGTAAGCAGGAACTCATCCCTAGAAACCTCATCTATAATTGTATTACCAACTTGCTCACGCACCCAGTCTGCACTATCTGACAAGAAGAAAACTGAGTCTTTTTGGCCATAAAACAGCGGAATACTGCGTATATGGTCTACTGCTGCGTAGAACTTATCACCCTGTTCCCAGATCAATGCATAAAAACCGTTCTTTTTCCTGAGTTCTGAAATGATTAGGTCGGTTTCCGATACTTTCAAAAGAGAATCAATTTCCTGAAAGCAAGTTCCGCGTTGTTTGATTTGACCATTTAATTTTTCTTGCCAGTCTTCACAGGTCAAGTGTACCGAAATCAGCATCGGGTATAAGCCTTACGAAATAATAAGAAGTAATACAAAGCCAGTAATGAACTGGTTGCGAATAATGCATAGTAGAACCAACTACCTTCTTCTGGATTAATGATTCTCAACATAAGAAATGGAACTACGCAGTAAGAAGATTTACCAGCAACTTTGACAGTACGCTTCATGGTCGAGATAATCCCGCATCCTGATACAAAACTTACCCATCCTAAAAAAGCCAACCAAAATATTGCACTGACTGTGCTAAAAAGAATAATTGTTGGCATCAAAGCTTGGAGCCAATATGCACCAAGAAAAATTGAAAGCAGTCGGGCAACAAACAAGCCTCCTTGGAATAGCATCCCTAAACGTTCTCGCTCAAATACTGAAAAAAGGGTCGATAAAGGTGAAGTAACGAAGACCATATACAACCATGGAGCCATATAGCGTGCAAACTCACCAGCCACACGCCAATCACTGCCAAAAATAAAGACAAAGAGATCTGGTGCTGCGATTATTAGCAACAAGGCTATAGGCATAGCTATTTCGGAAAGCTTTAAATGTACGTTTTCAACCAAGCTACCCAATTTTCCATCTCTATGGGCATCAGCTGCATTTGAGAAAAAAACTTTCCCGATCGCATCGCCAACTATTGCCATTGGCATAGCAAGCACTCGGTGAGCAAGAGCATACAGACCCGCAGCACCAGTATTGAAAAAAGCCGCAAACATTAAAGGAGGTAATTGAGTCCCTGCAGTGTTAAACAAACCTGACCATGTTGAAAATATCGGGAACTGTCGGTAGCGCTTTGCAACACAAATAACACCAGACCAGGAACACTTAGTAAATATCCCCTGCATAAATGAAGAATATCCCAGAGATATGCTTGCAACCCCCAAACCTCCAACTTGACCAAAGATAAGAACCCCGCCACCAAATCTATGACCCATAATCTGGACTGCAAGAGTTATTATTGTCTGGCTTATACGAGTAGTTGCAATATTCCCAAACTTTTTCGTTCGGACAGACCAAAAACTAAAAATATTATAGAAGCCAGTCAGTAAAACACCGAGCGGTAACAACCAGAAATAGTCAGCCAACTGCGGGGTATCTAAAGCCAAGGCTATATCTTTGCCATAAGCAAGCACGATAACAGCTGAAATGCTAGTCATAAACAGAACAACAAGCAAACTAAGCATCACCAAGTTAGCAGCATCGATGTCACTTTCGGGTAACGGTATAGCAATCTCATAGCGAAGGCTGGCAACAACTGCAAAAAGTGCGAGAAGACCGCTGTAGACAGCTAAAACACCAAAATCATCAGGGTTATATAAACGGGTAAGCAAAGGTGAAGCAAGTATCATCAAGGCCTGCGCACCAGCAGTTCCTCCCACTAACACACTAACAGCACGAGCAAATGTGCTTTTTGGTAATAATTTTTTAATCATTTAATATTTTCTTAAACTGCTCTTTTGCCTGACGGCCATATTCTTCTGCAGCTACTGAATGTATATGATGATAATCTCTATATATCACCATATCTTCATACACTGGCACGCTTTGAAATATTGGTAGCATCGAAAAATCTAGATACGTTACGTTTTCATGCTCATTTGCCATATTGACGAGCATCTTATTTGTATCTAAATAGCTATTATTTATTTGAACCAAAGATGGGAGCCCTATAAAATTGAATCGTATACTTCGTAATGGACTGCCGGTTAGCAGCGGCTCCTGTCCTATTATGTAAATACTTTTAGAGTTGTATTGCTTCAAAAATGAATCTAAGGCTTCTTTAAAGTTGTTACTTTCTAAGTGGTAATTCCAGGAAGCCGCTAGAAAAATATTCTTGTAGTTTCCAACCAGCCTAGATGAATACTCTATCTGAGCCAAGCAGGCTTTTTGTGCCCACTCAGAGATGCGCTGGTAATCAAAATTAGGGATAGTTACACAGCTGCTCCCACTTATTATCTTTGCTTTAAAATTTAGCTCTTCTCCCAGAGTTTCAAAAAAATGTGAAAGCATGTTTGCGTGCGAGTCACCTATAACAAGTACTTCTTTATCGCTGTTACTTTTTCCCCATAGGCAATCACCAATGATCTCACCATGACAAGTCCTTTCAGGATCTGCAGAGCGTGTGTATTCAATAGGTAACGGTTCTGGCGTAAAATAAGCGTTAACTTTCTGCATCCCCCCCCCTGCCCCTAGGGTTAACAGCACTAAACAGGCATAGCCAGTCACCTGCTTTTTGCTGCGTTTCTGTCGTAATGGCGTTTCAATCCAGTAATAGCTGGCAATGGCCAGTGCTAGAGTGGAGCCGACAAAAGCGAAACTGAATTGCCAGTCTAATATTTCCGTACCCGTGTAGTAGCGTATGAAGGCCAAAACTGGCCAGTGCCACAGGTAAAGCGAATAGGATAGAGTTCCTATCCAGACCATGGCTCTTGAAACTAAAAATCTACCAGCCAATCCTTGTGCTGGTTGGCAAAGTAATAGCGCTCCCCCAAGTACCGGCAATAAAGCAGTTACACCTGGGAAAGCCCCTAAAAGAGGCTGAGTGATGGCAGCGATAAAAATGAATAACAATCCGAGTTCACTGGGGCGTTTAGCATCCTCAATTCCTGACTTTGTATTTGAAAATAAAGCCGCCAGACTACCTGCAAAAAACTCTGGCAGACGAGCATATAAACTGTAATAAGTATTTTGTTCGAGACCCATTACGCGTAAACGATACTCTGCCAAAGCGGTTAAGCACACCAGAAGACTTGCAAGTACCCATTTCAACCAATGAATTGGCATCATCAAAACTAAAAATGGTGCAAGTAGATAGAACTGAATTTCTACTGCCAATGACCAGGTATGCAGCAATGGCTGTTCATTGCTTGCCGGAGAAAAATAGTCGCCAAAGCCAGCAAAATAGCTATTGCTGTTAAACCAAACTGCCTTCTCAAGCCCTTGTTTGAAGGTCATAAAGTCTTGCGGTAGAAATAATACTGCTGCCAACAGTGCTACAACGACAAGCATCGCGAAGTAAGCCGGGACGATACGCTTTAATCGGCCGATGTAAAAATATTGCAGGGTTTTCTTCAGGCTGTAATCTTTCCTCGCTTTATGGCTAAGCAAAATGTGAGTTATCAGAAATCCAGATATTACCAAGAATACATCGACTCCGATGAACCCCCCCGGCAATAAAGCTGGATTAAAATGAAAAGCCATTACAGCAATTACAGCAATGGCTCTCAAACCCTGAATATCTTTTCTATACATTATTATAGCCTTAACCAGACATCTTTAATGTATATACTGCTTCAATACTTAAACATCAAAGTACTTCTTAATAAGCTTCACGACCTTGAGAGTATCCTCTTGACTCAAGTGCTCGCCTATCGGCAGACTCAGCAACATACCATCAGATTCATTTGCAAATAGTCTATCTTCCGACTGCCCTAAATATGAATATGCTTTCAATTTTGGCAGTGCAACCGGATAATGCACACCTGTTTGAACTCCATGTTCTTTTAGATATTCTGCAAGTTCATTTCTGTTAACACACCGAACTACAAACAAGTGATATACTTGCTTAGCCCACTCCTGCCTAACAGGTAGTATAATTTCACCGATTTCCTTCATGTTTTCCAGGTAGTCGTTTGCTGCAGCTATTCGCTTACCTGTCCATGCATCTAAGTGTTTTAACTTAACAGACAGGATTGCAGCCTGCAGGCCGTCAAGCCTGGAGTTTCTACCTTCAAACTCATGATCATACTTTGCAATACGCCCATGGTTCGCAATCATGCGGCTTTTTTCTGCAAGCTCGGCATTATTTGTCGTTATTGCTCCGGCATCACCATAGGCACCAAGATTTTTCCCCGGATAGAAACTAAATGTCGCTATATCACCAAGTGAACCAACCCGCTTACCCTTGTATTCTGCACCGTGAGCTTGAGCACAATCTTCAATAATTTTCAGACCATGAATACTTGCGAGTTCTTTCAGTGGATCCATATCACATGGATGACCATATAAATGAACAGCCACAATAGCCGATGTCTTTTTTGTTATTCTTTTTGCCACATCTGAAACATCAAGAATATAGGAATCTGGTGTTACATCAGCGAATATCACGCGATGCCCCGTTCTGGTAACCGCCTCCGAACTTGCTATAAATGAATTCGCCGGGACAATTATCTCCGAGCCTTTCGGTAGATCCAGTGCTTCAATTGCTATTTCTAGTGCATCTGTACCATTCGCAACACCAATACAATAGGCAGTATTACAATATTGAGAAAACTCCTCCTCAAATTTTTTAACGTATTTTCCACCAATATACGCTGATTCTGAAATAACAGTGGCTATAGCCTCGTCTATTTCAGTTTTGATTAACTGATACTGAGACTGCAGGTCTAAAAACTTAACCATTTTGTTCGATATCCTTTATTTTCACAGCAGGATTACCTGCATATATGCCTGAACTGGTAATACTTTTTGTAACGACGGATCCAGCACCGATAACAACATAATCACAAATTTCAACCGGAAGAATAGTAGCGTTACTGCCAATGGAAACATGATTGCCAATTATTGTACTCTTCCATAACGTTTTATCACCTCGGGCTGGTCCACCGTTAGAAAAAAGATCATTAACAAACATGACTCCATGTCCAACAAAACAGTCAGCTCCAATTGAAACCAGTTCACATATAAATGTGTGAGATTGAATTTTTGTTCTTGCGCCAATCCTGACGTCTTTCTGAATTTCAACAAATGGACCAATGAATACAGAGTCTGAGATATTGCATCCATAAATATTTACTGGCTCAACCAGAACTACATCCTTACCAAATTCAACATCTTCTCTGATTCCAATGTATTTGAAAGATGGTGAGGTCATTTTTTTTGACCTAATTTACAGTAGTCTGGTTTAAATCTTAAGAAGACTTCCTTTTTGGTCTCAATAGACTCGTAGATTGCATTGATTAACTCAAGACTTTTACGCCCAACCAACCCATCAACGAGGTGTTGCGTATTATTCATAATCGAGTCTACTACATGTTGGTAATATTCCTGATGGCCAAATCCGTAAACATTTGGGGGGTTCACAGAGTACTTTTCCATAACACATTCGTCATCGGGGGCAGATTCGACAAAGTTCCAGACTTTCATCTTATTGACTGCGAAACCGCCAATTTCAACAGTGCCGGTTTCGCCCATAATAGAGAGTGAACCCTCCAGATCTTTGGGGCGGCATGCAGTTGTTGCTTCTATGACACCAAGAGCGCCATTTTTAAACCTGAGCGTTACAACTGCTGTATCTTCTGCCTCGATATTAACCAGCGCAGTAGTACTCATAGCGTAAACGCTTTCAACATCTCCCATCATCCACTCAAGAAGATCTATATGATGGCTTGCTTGGTTAGTTAACACTCCACCGTCCAGGGCCCAGGTTCCACGCCATGAATCCTGATCATAGTATGATTGTGGTCGACACCATCTTACCCGAACTGTACCCAGCACCAGCTTACCGAAACGCCCGGCCTCGAGTGCTTCCCGAGCTTTCGTAACAGGCACGTTGAAGCGATTTTGTTTAACCACAAAAAGTTTTATGCCAGCGTTATCACAAGCCTGAATCATCGCATCCGCATCATCCAGCGTCAGAGCCATTGGTTTCTCAACAACGATATGCTTGCCATATTGTGCAAGCTGAATAACATGCTCTGCGTGATAACCACTTTCAGTTAGAACAGAAACAACATCTACATATTCTTTACGCATCATTTCATGCATGTCTGCGTAATAAGGAACATCAAACTGCTCCCCTATTTTTTTCGCTTTTTGCAGATCAATATCACAAACTGCAGCTAGTTTTGCATTTTTTATCTGATCACAACCCAGTAATTCAGAGTGTCTTTTTGCAATACGACCGCATCCAACCAGTGCAAACTTAAGCATGAAATATTCCTATTAATCACTACCAAACAAATCACGGGTATATACTTTGCCCGCCACATCTTCCAGCTCGGCGGATGGCCGGTTGGCGACAATCACATCAGAAATTTTCTTAAACTCTTCAAGGTTATTGATCACCCGCGAGTGGAAGAATTCTTCTTCTTCCAGTACCGGTTCATACACCACCACTTCGATACCCTTGGCTTTAATACGCTTCATTACGCCCTGAATGGCCGAGGCACGGAAGTTGTCTGAGCCGGTTTTCATGACCAGACGATAAATGCCAACCACTTTCGGATTACGACGCAGAATCGAGTCGGCAACAAAGTCTTTACGGGTGGTATTGGAGTCTACAATGGCGCGGATAATGTTATTGGGTACATCATCAAAGTTGGCCAGCAGCTGTTTGGTATCTTTCGGCAGGCAGTAACCACCGTATCCAAAGGATGGGTTGTTGTAGTGGTTGCCAATACGCGGGTCGAGGCCTACACCCTGAATAATCTGTTTGGCATCCAGGCCATGGGTTTCGGCATAGGTGTCGAGCTCGTTGAAGTAAGCAACCCGTAATGCCAGGTAAGTATTGGAGAACAGTTTTACTGCTTCGGCTTCGGTACTGTCGGTAAACAATACCGGAATATCCTGCTTAACCGCTCCTTGCTTCAGCAAGCCTGCAAAGGTTTCTGCGCGCTTGCTTTGCTCACCAACAATAATCCGTGATGGGTACAGGTTATCGTACAGAGCTTTACCTTCACGCAGGAATTCCGGCGAGAAAATCAGGTTGTCACAGCCAAACTCTTCTTTCAGTCGCTTGGTATAACCTACAGGAATGGTCGATTTAATCACCATTACCGCAGCAGGGTTGATCGCCATAACATCTTTAATAACCGATTCAACGCTTTTGGTGTTGAAGTAGTTGGTTTGCGGATCGTAATCGGTTGGCGTAGCAATAATTACGAACTCAGCAGCGGCGTAGGCTTCTTCTTTATTCAGTGTTGCACGGAAGTTGAGTTGTTTGTTCTGCAGAAAATCTTCGATCTCAGCATCGACTATGGGAGATTGCTTGTTGTTAAGCATCTCAACTTTTTCGGCAATAATATCAACGGCAATTACTTCGTTGTGTTGTGCCAGTAACATGGCATTGGAAAGACCGACGTAACCGGTTCCGGCAATGGCGATTTTCATGTTGATTCCTCATGGTCGCAGCAAAGATGCTGCTCCTGCAATTTATCGCGGCAAAATGCCGCTCCTACGGTTTATTACGGCGGTTCGCGGGCATTGCCCGCTCCCTCGATTTATCACGCCTGATTACAGGGTTTTAATCCATTCACTGAAGGCTTTACCCTCTTTTTCATGGCGCATACTGTATTCAACAAAGGCTTTCATATAGCCCAGCTTGCCACCGCAATCATGGGATTTACCGGTCATATAGAACGCGTTAACGGCGTCCTGTTTCATCAGGGTAAAGATGGCGTCGGTCAGCTGAATTTCGTCGCCGGCACCAGGGGCGGTATGTTCAAGAATCTCCCAGATATTGGCGGGCAGAACATAACGGCCAACAACGGCCAGATTGGATGGTGCTTCTTTAACCGCCGGTTTTTCAACAATGGTCGAAATCGGAGCGCTTTCGCCGGGTTTAAGTTCAGCCCCTGAAATATCGACGATGCCGTATTTATCCACGTCCTGCTGTGCTACAGCTTCTACCAGAATCTGGCTGGCGCCTGTTGTTTCATACTCGCGGATCATGGCGGCGAGGTTTTCCTGCTCCAGATCGGCACTGGCGTCATCAATCAGCACGTCTGGTAACACCACGGCAAAAGGTGCATCTCCAACCAGTGGTTTGGCACAGAGTACCGCATGGCCAAGGCCTTTAGCCTGTCCCTGGCGAATATGCATGATGGTTACGCCTTTGGGAGTAATCGAACGCACTTCGTCCAGCAGCTGGCGCTTAACCCGTGCTTCCAGTGTCGATTCCAGTTCAAAGGAGGTATCAAAGTGATTTTCGATGGCATTTTTTGACGAGTGGGTCACCAGCACAATTTCGGTAATGCCCGCTGCAGCACATTCGTTAACCACATACTGAATCAGTGGCTTATCGGCCAGCGTCAGCATTTCTTTGGGAATGGCTTTGCTCGCCGGGAGCATACGGGTGCCAAGACCTGCGACCGGAATTACTGCTTTGGTAACTTTTTTCATAATAAACCGGGATTACCCGCTCCTGATTTCGCACAAATTATAATCAGATTAATTAACAGACAGTCGGGACAGATACTGCCACGCACAAGACTTTTATTGCTTTCATTCTGAGCTGTTATCGCTGTTGTTCCGGACTGTTATCGCTGTCGTTCCGGTTTCGTTCAGACACGCTGCCGCCCGAGGGTTGTTCGCGAATAATCCCTGAGGTCGCATCGTTACTCTTAATTTTTCAGATCTTTGCAGATTCTTTTGCGCATCTGCTGTCGTTACCAATACTGGCTTTAGCCGCTGTTGGCTGACCGATCTGTTTGTACAGGCAACACTTCAGGCCTGAGCTAATTCTTGCAACTCAACCAGTAATTCACTTTGCTGCCCCAATAAAGACAGCAAAATCATTGCCCGTTCTTCGCCATCATAGTGTTGAAAAATGGCTTCATAATTTTTAAAAGGGCCGCTGTTCAGCGTCACTTTCTGCCCTTTTTTATAAAGGCTTTCATTTTCGTTGCAAAGGTTGCGCTGCTGCAAGTCATCAACCAGTAAAGAGCTGACAACGGCCGGTTGTGTCCCGAAATACAACAAACCACGCGCCCCGAGTGTAGAGCGTATTTTACTCAACAGTGGATTATTGGCGTTTGATTGCAGAAAAAGATATCCGGGAAACAAAGGTTCGTCGCGCACAGCGCGCTTGCCGTTAGCAACATGCTCACGGCGAAAAAGAGGTAAGAAGGCAGAAGCCCCCTGCTGCACAAGGTGCTCAAGGGCACGCTGCTCCTGACGGGGTTTAGTCAGAACAACGTACCATTGCATTGACACATCCATGCCGTTCCAGAAGCCTCAGCTAAGGCCTGCGAGAATCCGCTCACAGGCAAGGGCCGGATCGGCCGCCTGGGTTATTGGCCGGCCAATAACCATATAATTAACACCGGCATCCAGCGCCTGACGAGGAGTTAAGACACGGCGCTGGTCTCCCTGCTCCGAACCTTCCGGACGAATTCCTGGCGTTACGGTCAGAAATTCTTTACCGCAGGCCGCACGGATCAGATCAACTTCCTGAGCGGAGCATACAACACCATCAAGACCTGAGTTTTCGGTTAATTTTGCCAGACGCTCAACCTGTACTCGCGGCTCAATATCAAGGCCAATATCAGCCAGATCCGCACGTTCCATAGACGTCAGTACCGTTACGCCGATGAGTAATGGTTTATGCGTTTTTTTGTCAATTTCGTTGCGTGCCGCTTCCATCATGCGACGTCCGCCGGAGGCATGAACATTCACCATCCAGACACCTAAATCGGCAGCAGCCGCAACGGCTTTGGCGCAGGTGTTGGGAATATCATGAAATTTGAGATCGAGAAAAACTTCAAAGCCAAGCTTATGCAGGGCTTCGACAATGGCCGGGCCTGCAGCGGTAAAGAGTTCTTTGCCTACTTTTACGCGGCACTGATGCGGATTAAGCAGCGCGGCCATTGCCAGAGCCTGCGTCTGATCGGGGTAATCCAGGGCAACCACAACAGGAGAGCTGACAGAGCGGATAGAACCTGCATTGTCAGCAGAAAAAGATTGTTTATTCATAAATCGAGCTTCGCTTTTGGCAACTGCGGAACAAAGGAATGAATGGTTGACCAGTCTTTACAGCTGGGACAACGCCAGTGAAATTCTTTGGCCTTAAAACCACAATTTTTACAAACGAACTTAGGCTCGTTTTCAACAATGCGCCGCAGAATATCATACACAACCAGCAACTGCGACTTGTCGAGCTGCTGTCTGTGACGCACCACTAACTCAACCAGCGCAAAAAAACCCAGGTTGGATGGCTGTGCGGCCAGCTCTGACAATAACGTTGTCATCGCCTGTTTTATTCCCTGATTTTTAACTTCGCATTCAGCTTTTGACACCAGAGCAGGAACATATTGTGTCGCCTGCCACTGTCTGGCCAGATGCGTTAACAAACCATTGTCATCATCCACCTGATGAAAGGAATCCACCATGCGTTCCAGCACTGTCACAATTGCCTGACTGTCAACATCCACCGCCTTCAGGTAACAGCGTATGGCTTCGCGCGGCTCTTTCTGGCCGTAAGCCATATCGCCCAAAACAACAAAGGCGCGGGCACAGCGGTTGTCTATTTTTAATGCCTGACGGCACAATTGCTGGGTTTCGAGAAAATCACCCCGGGCAGACGCATCTTCCGCCAGCTCGCACACCGCATGGGCAATACGCTTATTAAGCGTCGTGTTGCCAACCAGTTTTTTCTCGCGGAACAGATCAAGAATGCGCTGCCACTCACCCTCTTCTTCATAGAGTTCAACCAGATAACGCGCAGCCTGCTCCTGCACCCGGCCACGGGCTTCCAGCAACTCTACAAACAGCCGTTCTGCACGGTCCAGCAGACCGGCATAGGAATAATCAATGGCCAGTTCCAGTTCGAGCTGCATCTGTGTATTACGGGCCAGATCGGTGCGGGCGAACAGTGCCTGATGCAGGTGAATCGCGCGGTCTACTTCGCCCTTCTCACGCAGGGAACGCCCCAGCTTAAGGAACAGATCGATCGCATCATCATCCAGTTGCGGAATATTCAGGAAGCGCTCAAGCGAAGCATCATTGGCTTCGGCCAGCAGGAATTCGACACTGGGAATCCAGTCCGGAGGGGAATCTTTCTTAACCTGGCGGGCAAAGCGGTAACCCAGTGTCCAGCCGATAGCAATTCCCAGCAGTAGCAGCACATAAACCAGTGCAGAATCCATCATAAGTGCCTATGGCAGTTTGTTCAGGCGTTGCTGGGTGTTGGCGAGTTCTTTGCGCAGTTGGCGCATCTGCAGTTTCTGACGGGCATTGATCATGATGCCACTGATAAGGCCTGCAACCACGCCCAGCAGCAGTACAGCACCAAGCCACAGTGAGACAGGCAGCGCAACCGGATTGCCAAACAGAAAGTTCAGTTCAACCAGCAGACTGTTCTGCGCGGCAAACGCAAGGGCATAGGCCAGTACAACAACAAAAAGTACAACACTCAGGCCTACTTTCAGCGTTTTCATAGCATCGACTCCATAAGCCGGAATACTTACTCTTCTTCCGGGCTGTCATTCACCTGATCACGCAGCTCTTTGCCGGGCTTAAAGTGAGGAACAAACTTGCCTTTCAGATCGACCGTTTCGCCGGTCTTGGGGTTACGCCCCATGCGCGGTGCGCGGTAATGCAGCGAAAAACTGCCAAAACCACGAATCTCAATCCGCTCACCTGACGACAGGGTCTGCGACATATGATCCAGCAAGGTCTTAACCGCCAGCTCGACATCTTTCGATGACAACTGCGGCTGGCGACTGACGATTTTTTCTATCAGCTCAGATTTTGTCATGGCTTTTCCCTCCTTGAGAACGAAGCATGGCAATAAACCTAGCCAAATCATGCAGTTAGCTCAACCCTTTTGCAAGTGTTGATTGTTTGTACAACACTTTCCGCGTCCTTTTGACCAAAATCTGTAACAAACAGGGATAAAGCAGCCAATATCTGCGCTGCAATGGCCGTATTGATCCTCTGTGAGCGACGGCCACAGAGCGCAGGCATCACAGCTTTGTCAGAAACAAAGCTTAACGCACGCAGTGCGGCCCGCAGGGTGCCGGCCATGGATGGTCAGGCATCAAAGCTCTGTCAGGAACAAAGCTTAACGCACGAAGTGCGGCCCGCAGGGTGCCGGCCATGGATGGTCAGGCATCAAAGCTCTGTCAGGAACAAAGCTTAACGCACGAAGTGCGGCCCGCAGGGTGCCGGCCATGGATGGTCAGGCATAAAAAAACCCGCCGAAGCGGGTTTTTTCAGATCAGCTTAACTCAGCAAGACTTAGTCTTTCTGGTTCAGCTGCTCTTTGATCAGGTCACCAATAGTGGTAGGACCAGTCATTTCGGCATCAGCCTTAGCACGCTGTTCTTTCAGAGCCGCTTTGTCTTCTGCGCTGTCTTTTGCTTTAACAGACAGGCTGATAGCGCGGTTCTTACGGTCAACGGCAGTGATCACAGCTTCAACCGCGTCACCTTCGTTCAGCACGTTACGGGCATCTTCTACCTTGTCGCGGCTGATGTCAGAGGCTTTCAGAGTGCCTTCAACGCCAGGAGCGATTTCAATGATAGCGGCTTTAGCGTCTACAGAGATCACTTTACCGGTGATCAGAGTGCCTTTGTCGTTTTCAGCTACGTACTCGGAGAACGGATCGCTTTCCAGCTGCTTAACGCCCAGAGAGATACGCTCACGCTCAGGATCGATAGACAGGATCACAGTTTCCAGTTCGTCGCCTTTCTTGTAGTTACGAACGGCTTCTTCGCCGCTGTCGTTCCAGGAAATGTCAGACAGGTGAACCAGACCGTCGATGCCGCCATCCAGACCGATAAAGATACCGAAGTCAGTGATGGACTTGATCTTACCGGAGATCTTGTCGCCTTTGTTGAACTTGGTACCGAACTCTTCCCATGGGTTCATGGTGCACTGCTTGATACCCAGGGAGATACGACGACGTTCTTCGTCGATGTCCAGAACCATAACTTCGATTTCGTCGCCAACCTGAACCACTTTGCTTGGGTGGATGTTTTTGTTGGTCCAATCCATTTCGGATACGTGAACCAGACCTTCAACACCCTCTTCCAGCTCGGCGAAACAGCCGTAGTCAGTCAGGTTAGTTACGCGTGCTTTAACACGGGCGTGCTCTGGGTAACGCTCGTTGATGTTCACCCATGGATCATCACCCAGCTGCTTCAGACCCAGAGAAACGCGGTTGCGCTCACGGTCGAACTTCAGCACTTTAACGTCGATTTCATCGCCAACAGCAACGATTTCGCTTGGGTGCTTGATGCGCTTCCACGCCATGTCAGTGATGTGCAGCAGGCCGTCAACACCGCCCAGATCTACGAAAGCACCGTAGTCGGTCAGGTTCTTAACGATACCTTTAACAGACTGGCCTTCCTGCAGGTTAGCCAGCAGTTCTTCGCGTTCCTGGCTGTTAGCAGCTTCCAGAACGGCACGACGGGATACAACCACGTTGTTACGCTTGGCATCCAGCTTGATAACTTTGAATTCCAGCTCTTTGCCTTCCAGGTGCAGAGTGTCGCGTACCGGACGTACGTCAACCAGGGAACCTGGCAGGAAGGCACGGATGTTTTTCAGATCAACAGTGAAGCCACCTTTGACTTTACCATTGATGATACCCATAACCATTTCGTCAGCTTCGAAGGCTTTTTCCAGCTCAATCCAGCTTTCTGCGCGTTTCGCTTTTTCACGAGACAGGCGGGTTTCACCGAAACCATCTTCAACGGCTTCCAGGGATACCTGAGTGGTGTCGCCGATAGCAACTTCCAGCTCGCCTTTTTCATTCAGGAACTGGCTGCGTGGGATAACAGCTTCAGATTTCAGGCCAGAGTTAACGGTAACCCAATCGCTGTCGATATCGACAACAGTACCGGTAACGATGGAACCTGGCTGCATGTCCAGTTCTTTAAGGGATTCTTCAAATAATTCTGCAAAGCTTTCGCTCATGCTCATGAGTATGTACCTATCTCGTTAAGGCGCGCTTCCGTGGGGTAATTAATGGAAGACAACGCGTACCAAATGGCCAGACATTCGGGGTTAGTCAAACATAAAAACCTGTGCGTTTTCTCATTTTCCCGCCGCGGGGACAGAGCCGGCTAACGCACCGGTTTCATCTCAGATCAGTCCTGTAGTACGGACAAGATTCATAACCTGATCGCATACTTCCTCAATGCTCATTGAGGTGCTGTCGATCAGCACAGCATCTTGCGCGGGCTTCAATGGGGCGACAGAACGGTTGCTGTCACGCTCATCGCGAGCTCGGATGTCTTCGATAAGGGCGGGTAAACTAGCACTAAATCCCTTTTCAAGCAACTGCTTGTAACGGCGCTGACCGCGTTCTTCGGCACTGGCGGTGAGGAATACCTTGACCGGTGCATCCGGGAAAACCACCGTACCCATATCGCGGCCGTCGGCAATGACACCCGGAGCTGTGCGGAAATCACGCTGGCGCTGCAATAATGCATCGCGTACCGCCGGTAATGCCGCCACCTGAGAAGCCAGGCTACCGACTTCTTCGGTGCGGATTGAATCGGTCACGTCATCCCCTTCCAGGATAACCCGCACGCCTACCGGAGTCGGTTCAAAACGCACATCCAGACTGCCGGCGACCGCAGCAAGCGCCGCTTCATCATCCAGTTTCAGGCCTTTGCGGCTCGCAGCCAGACCGGTAATACGGTACAGCGCACCGCTGTCGAGCAGCTGCCAGTTCAGCACCTGCGCCAGACGGGCACACACGGTGCCTTTACCGGCACCGGACGGGCCATCGATTGTAATTACGGGGGCGGCGGACAGGTTCATCAAAACTCCTTTATTCAGCAGCTGGCTTGCTGATTACATCCATCTGCAGACCGGCATTATTGGCCAGACCAACAAAGTCCGGGAATGAGGTCGCGACGTTGGCGCAGTCGAGCACGATGATCGGCTCGGCAGCACGCACGGAAGCAATAGCAAAACTCATGGCGATACGGTGATCGTGATGGGTAACAATTTCACCACCACCAAAACTGCCGGCAGCTCCCATCCCCTGAATGATTGCGCCGTCTTCGGTACCTTTGGCATCCACACCCAGGGTGATCAGACCATCAATCATGGCCTGAATACGGTCGCTTTCTTTTACCCGCAATTCTTCTGCACCGGTCAGAACGGTTTCGCCTTCGGCACAGGCGGCGGCAATAAACAGCGCCGGGAATTCGTCGATGGCCAGCGGCACCTGATCTTCCGGAATATGAATACCTTTTAACTGCGCACTGCGGATACGGATATCCGCCACCGGCTCACCGCCCACTTCGCGCTCGTTCAGCACCTCAATATTGCCGCCCATAGCGCGCAGAATATTGATTACACCAATACGGGTCGGGTTGATGCCCACGTGTTCGAGGGTGATATCGGAACCTTCGGCAATGCTCGCGGCGACCATAAAGAAGGCTGCCGATGAGATATCCGCCGGCACATCAATGCTGGTTGCGGTCAGTTTGCCGCCGGACTGCAGCGTTACCGTACTGCCATTAACCTGTACGTCATAACCAAAGCCTTTCAGCATTCGCTCGGTATGATCGCGGGTTGGCGCAGGCTCAGTCACCGAGGTTTCGCCTTCGGCGTACAGACCGGCCAGCAGCACACAGCTTTTTACCTGGGCACTGGCCATCGGCAGATCGTAGTGAATGCCTTTCAGTTTACCGGCACCATGCACTTTGATTGGCGGACGACCGGCTTCGGCGGTTTCCACCACTGCACCCATCAGTTTCAGCGGATCGGCCACACGGCCCATCGGACGCTTGGACAGCGACTCATCGCCGCTCATTTCCACATCAAAATTCTGACCGGCCATTAAGCCCGCCAGCAGACGCATAGAGGTACCTGAGTTACCCAGATACAGCGCATTCGGTGGTGGCTGCAGACCGTGCAGACCAACGCCATGAATGGTTACCCGGCCACGGTGCGGACCTTCGATCACCACGCCCATATCACGGAATGCCTGCAGCGTTGCCAGGCTGTCTTCCCCTTCAAGGAAGCCACTGACTTCGGTCGTGCCTTCCGCCAGCGAGCCCAGCATGATGGAACGGTGGGAAATGGATTTATCTCCGGGAACACGGAAACTGCCGCTCAGCGAACCGGCAGGTGATGCGATATAAGTAACAGATGCGGTTTTCATAGGTTCAACGTAGGCCCTGCGGGCGAGTATTTTAGAAAAATGGTCGCGCGCCACTTTAGCACGGGTCAGCACCCCCATCACCGTGGTGGTGTCTTCCTGCTCGATCGCGCTGCGTAAAAAATTCAGGTCGTGCTGAAACAGATCCAGGGTTTTCAGAATCTGCTCTTTATTGGCGGAAAAAATATCACGCCACATCACCGGGCTGCTGGCAGCGATGCGGGTAAAATCGCGGAAGCCGCCGGCGGCATAGTTAAAGATTTCTTTGTTTTCGTGGCTGTTGGCCAGGGTATCGACCAGCGAATAGGCCAGCAGATGCGGCAGATGACTGGTCGCCGCCAGCACTTCATCGTGATGACTGACCGCCATATCCTCAACATCCGCGCCCACCGCCTGCCAGGCGGCACGCACCAGACGCAACGCTGCTTTATCGGTATGTGCCTGCGGCGTGATAATCACTTTATGGCGAACATACAGATGTTCATCGGCGGCGCTCACCCCGCTGCGCTCAGAACCGGCAATCGGATGGCCCAGCACAAAGCGACCGAAGTCAGCGCCAAACACGGCTTCAACATCACCGGCCACCGAGCCTTTCACCGAGCCAACGTCGGTCAGCACAGTAGCGTCACCGATGGCTGCGGCAATATCCTGCAGCACCTGACGCACGGCCAGAATCGGCACCGAAATAATCACCAGATCCGCGGCGCGCACCACCTCGGTGATATCACTGCTGAATTCATCAATCAGGCCAACGTCCAGCGCCTGCTGCATCGAATCCAGATTGCGGTCGAAACCGGCAACCTGACCGACACAGCCGCGCACGCGCAAGCCTTTCACCCAGGAACAGCCGATCAGACCGAGGCCAATAACGGCAACCCGGGGAATAAACAACGTCGCTTTTCTGCTCAAGACAACACCGCGGTCAAAGCACTGATAAAAGTGGCATTTTCGGCCTGGGTTCCAATAGAAACGCGCAGATATTGCGGCATCTCGTAGTTCGCCACCGGGCGCACAATCACCCCTTTTGCCAGCAGTTGGTTGTACACATCCATCGCACCCATAGCCTCCGGCACACGGAAGGCAATAAAGTTACCAACCGATGGAATAAAACTCAGCCCCAGCGCCTCAAACGCTGCGGTCAGTTGCTGCATACCGGCCTTATTCGCCGCCACACTCTGTGCCACATAATCGTCATCAGACAACGCCGCCGCTGCGGCCGCCAGCGCAAAGGAATCAACGTTAAACGGCGGACGTACACGGTTGAGCAAGTCGGCAATCTGCGGGCTGGAAATACCATAACCCACGCGCAACGACGCCAGACCATAGGCTTTGGAGAAGGTACGGGTAATAACCAGATTCGGATAACGGCTCAGCAGCTGAATACCATCGGGATACTCGGCTTCATCGACGTATTCAAAATAGGCTTCGTCGAGCAGCACCAGTACGCGCTCCGGCACCTTATCGAGGAACGCCGTCAGTTCGTCTTTTGTCAGCCAGGTGCCGGTCGGGTTATTCGGATTGGTAATAAATACGATGCGGGTTTTATCACCGATCAGTGCCAGCATGGCGTCGAGGTCGTGGCCGAAATCTTTCGCCGGCGCCGCCAGGGTACGGGCGCCAACCATGCGTGCGACCAGCTCATAAATGGCAAAGGCGTGCTGTGACACCACGATCTCATCGCCGTCATTGACAAACACACGGGTAATAAAATCGAGAATATCGCTGGAGCCGTTACCCAGAGTAATCTGCTCTGGCGCAACCTGATAAGCATCGCTGCTCAGTGTATTGCACAGGGCTTTTTTCAGCTCAAAACCGGCGCCATCCGGGTAGCGGGTAAGATCCGCCAGTTCCGCCTGAATGGCCGCCAGTGCTTTCGGGCTTGGGCCCATTGGATTTTCGTTACTGGCGAGTTTAACAATGTCGGCTTCTTTCAGGCCGAGCTCGCGCGCCAGTTCATCAATAGGTTTACCCGGCTGATAGGGCATCAGGCCACGAACGCCTTCCACTGCCAGCTGCTGAAAATCGACTGCCATAGTGCCTGCCTTACAATGCGTTAATAGGGAAGAAAAGCCGGCTTAAAGCACGGCTTTCGGATAGGAGCCCAGCCATTTGAAATCCAGCGCGACATCGCGCAGATCATCAATTAACGGCGCGATGCTTGCGTCGTGGCGGTGACCTTCAAAATCGATAAAAAATACGTAATTCCAGGTACCGCTGCGTGCCGGGCGGGTTTCAATCCGGGTCAGGCTGATACCGGCCTTATGAAACGGCTCCAATACCTGATACAGCGCACCGGGCTGGTTGCGGCTGGATACCAGTACCGAGGTTTTATCATCACCGCTCGGCGTGGTTGCCTGACGGCCAATAATCAGGAAACGCGTGGTGTTATCCGGACGGTCTTCAATATTGGCCGCCTGAATCCGCAGCTGATACAACTCCGCCGCCGCTTCACTGGCGATGGCTGCTGCATTGGCTTCTTTGCTGGCGCGACGTGCCGCTTCGGCATTAGAGCTGACGGCAATGCGCTCAACATTAGGGTAATTCTGATCCAGCCAGCGGCGGCACTGCCCCAGCGACTGGGCATGGGAATAAATGCGTTCTACCGGCTCAGCATCGGCTTTCACCAGCAGATGATGATGAATGCGCAGCGTTACTTCGCCACAGATCTGCAGATTGGAGTCGAAGAAACTGTCGAGGGTATGGGTTACCACGCCCTCGGTAGAGTTCTCAACCGGCACCACACCATAGTTAGCGGCACCGCTTTCCACTTCGCGGAATACATCGGCAATCGACACCTGACCGCGACACTGCACCGCATGACCAAAATGTTTCACCGCCGCCTGCTGAGTGAAGGTCCCTTCCGGCCCTAAATAGGCCACCTGCAGCGGCTCTTCCAGCGCCAGACACTGCGACATGATTTCGCGGAACAGTCGCGCCATGGCCTCATCCGGCAGCGGCCCCTGATTACGCTCCATCACTTTGCGCAGCACCTGAGCTTCACGCTCAGGCCGGTAAAACACCACAAGCTCGCCGGGCGATGCGTATTTCTGCTTAACCTCTGCCACCTGCTGGGCGCAGTTGGCGCGCTGGTTAATCAGGTCCTGAATCTGCTGATCCAGTGAATCAATCTGCTGACGCAGCTGATCCAGCTCTTGTGCTTCGCTCATAGTGTTCTGCCGTTTTCTGTCTGTTTAGCCATGATCTGCAAGCCTGCGCTACTTAGCCGTGACGCTTGGCGAAATCACCCATAAAGCCGATCAGGGCATCAACCGCCTGCTCCGATACCGCGTTATAAATAGAAGCACGCATACCACCGACGCTGCGGTGACCGGCCAGATTCAGCAGACCAGCCGCTTCACTTTCCGCCAGGAAGGTTTTATCCAGCGCAGCATCGGCCAGGGTGAAGGGTACGTTCATGATGGAGCGGTTTGCCTTCGCCACCGGGTTGGCATAAAAATCGTTGCTGTCGATAAAGCCGTACAGCTTCTCAGCTTTGCGACGGTTAACCGCAGCGATTGCCTCCAGACCGCCCTGCTCTTTCAGCCACTCGAACACCAGGCCAGCCAGATACCAGCTGTAGGTTGGTGGCGTGTTGTACATGGAGTCGTTATCGGCACAGACCTTGTAATCGAACATGGTTGGCGTACCGGCAATGGTGTTACCCAGCAGGTCTTCACGCACGATCACCACACACAGACCGGCCGGGCCGATGTTTTTTTGCGCACCGGCATAGATCAGACCGAATTTGGACACGTCCAGCGGCTCGGACAAAATAGAAGACGAGAAGTCAGCTACCAGCGGCTTATCGCCCACGTCCGGAATGTAATCGAAGGCCACACCACCGATGGTTTCGTTCGGGGTGTAGTGCACGTAACTGGCATTGGCGCTCAGCTGCAGTTCGCTCTGAGTGGGTGCCGAGGTGAATTTGTTGTGCTCAGTCGAGGCAATCACATTCACCTGACCATAACGCTGCGCTTCGGCGATGGCTTTAATCGACCACTGCCCAGTATTCACATAATCGGCCACGTAATCGGCAGCGGACGCACCACGGAACAGGTTCATCGGAATCATGCTGAACTGGCTGCTGGCGCCGCCCTGCATGAACAGCACTTTGTAGTTGGCCGGAATCGCCAGCAGGTCGCGCAGATCCTGCTCGGCTTTTTGCGCAACCGAGACATAATCCTTACTGCGATGGCTCATTTCCATAATGGACAGGCCTTTGCCATGCCAGTCCGCAATTTCCTCACGGGCACGTTCCAGAACCGCCGTTGGCAATGCCGCCGGCCCCGCACAGAAGTTATACGCTCGACTCATTTTGCTTTGAACTCACTGATAACAAAAAGGCGCGGCTTTGTTAAAGCCGCACCGGAAATAGTTACTCTTTTCTGCCGTTTATAAACGCGGCGTCAGCATCGCGGCCAGACGGCCACGCCGGCTGCCACGTTTTGATTTGCGGCGGCGAACATAAGCCGCAGCCAGCAAGGCGAACATTGTTCCCGCCATTAATCCCAGCGCTCCGCCTAAGGCAATAATCAGCTGCTTACGGGGTTTAACCGGTTTTAACGGTAATACCGCCGATTCATCCAGCTGCACAAAGCGCACCCGATCCCAATCGATCCTGGCGTCTTCCAGATTCTGAATTTTCCATGTCAGCTCTGGCAGCCCGGCAATATAAGCATCTTCATTGCGTTCGCCACGGCCACGTAATTGCGCAAGCTCAGCATTAAGAGCGGTCTGCCCCATCATAAACAGCGGCGGCTGAGCGCTCAGCACCACATTATTAGAGGCCGCATAAAAAGGCTGCTGTTGCTTCACCGAAGCAGCAATAGACGCAGCTTCCTGCAGCGTTAAAATCCGCTGATTTTTATGCGCATGATATTGAGTGCGCAAGCCATCGGCCTCCAGACGCAGCGCATCCAGTATCGATTGCCGGCTTAATTCAACGGTATTGCGCACTTCATCTAGGTAACTCTGCAGAACAAAATCACTGAAGCGGTTCAGCAATGCCGTTGCCCATTCTGCATCGTTTAACTCAAATTTAATCGTCAGATGCACATCGGTATCTTTGGCGCCCGGATCAACATAAACAAAGCGCTGGGCAAAGCGGCTGAAATTCTGCTCTGCGGTCAGTGCCTGATCATAAATCAGCGCAGACAATGCCTCATTCTGTTCACTTAACAGCTGCTCGTAAAAGGCTCGCTTGGTATTACCGGAGCGGGCCAGTGCACGAACCTCTTTAAAGGCATCTTCACTGCTGATTGAGAACACGTCCTGCAGACGCGGTTGATTAACCGGCAGCAAATCCACCTGCGCGACCTGTTTATAAACGATTTGCGTCTGATAAACCGGCGTCGCGTTATAGGCATAAGCCGCTGCCAGACAAAGAGCAACAACCACCGTGCCCAGCAACCAGTACCATTTATCCTTAATGTCATCGATGAGATCGAAAATATCGATCTCATCGTGATTCACCGGGTGCGGTGTCTCAACACTCATTCCTTTGATTATTCCTCTTCAGTATCAGCAGAGCCGGAAGTGCTGTCCTCTGCAACTGCAGCCTGAGCCTGTTCCGCAACGACTTCACCTTCCAGCAGATCGTCTTCATCTTCTTCGGCATCGCAGATGCGCTCAACGCCGACCAGTTTTTCTTTCTCGGACACTTTAATCAGGGTCACACCCTGAGTGTTACGACCCAGTACAGAGACCTCGTTCACACGGGTACGGACCAGCGTGCCCTGATCGCTGATCAGCATCACTTCATCGCCTTCGAACACCTGTACCGCGCCGACCAGAGGGCCGTTACGGTCGCTGGTGACCATGGCGATAACACCCTGAGTGCCGCGGCCTTTGGTCGGGAATTCAGTCACGTCGGTGCGCTTACCGTAACCACGCTGGGAAGCGGTCAGGATAGTGCCGCCCTCTTCCGGAATAATCAGCGAGATAACGCGCTGACCATCGCCCAGTTTGATACCGCGTACACCGCGGGCAGTACGGCCCATGGCACGCACATCGGATTCTTTAAAGCGTACCGCTTTACCGGCATCGGACAGCATCAGAATGTCTTTGCTGCCGTCAGTAATAGCGACACCCACCAGGTGATCGCCTTCGTCCAGTTCACAGGCAATCAGACCGGAAGAACGCGGACGGCTGAACTGATCCAGCGTGGTTTTCTTCACGGTACCGCGTGCTGTCACCATAAAGACATAACGGTCTTCGCTGTATTCTGTGACCGGCAGAATAGCGGTAATGCGCTCGCCTTCTTCCGACATATTCAGCACGTTCACAATCGGACGGCCCTTGGCATTACGGCTGGCCTGCGGAATATCGTATACGGTCAGCCAGTACACCTTACCGGCGTCGGTAAAGCACAACACGGTGTCGTGGCTGTTGACCACCAGCAGACGTTCAATAAAGTCTTCATCTTTAACCGAGGTGGCCGACTTACCTTTACCACCGCGCTTCTGCGCCTGGTAGGCATCCATCGGCTGGGTCTTGGCATAACCACCGTGCGACAGGGTCAGTACCAGCGTTTCTTCCGGAATCAGGTCGGCCATGGTCAGGTCGCGCTTAACCGCCATAATTTCGGTCTTACGGGCATCACCGTATTCTTCACGCACCGCTTCCAGCTCTTCGCGGATCACCTGCATCAGGCGATCGGCGCTGCCCAGAATTTCCAGATATTCGGCAATTTCGGTCAGTTTCAGCTGATATTCTTCAATCAGTTTTTCGTGCTCAAGGCCGGTCAGTTTCTGCAGACGCAGATCCAGAATCGCCTGTGCCTGAGCCGGTGACAGATAGTAGTTACCATCGCGGAAACCGTATTCTTCCGGCAGATCATCCGGACGGCAGGCATCCGGGCCGGCACGTTCCAGCATATCCAGTACATCACCCGGCGCCCACGGTGTGGCAATCAGATTTTCTTTCGCTTCGGCAGCCGTCGGGGATTTTTTGATCAGCTCAATCACCGGATCAATATTCGCCAGTGCCAGCGCCAGACCTTCCAGCAGGTGACCACGTTCACGCGCCTTGCGCAGATCGTAGATAGTACGGCGGGTCACCACTTCACGGCGGTGCTTAACAAAGGCTTCGAGCAGTTGCTTCAGGTTCAGGATTTTTGGCTGACCATCAACCAGCGCCACGGTATTGATACCGAACACGCCCTGCAGCTGAGTTTGGGCAAACAGGTTATTGAGCACCACTTCCGGCATTTCGCCACGGCGCAGTTCAACCACAATACGCATACCGTCTTTATCCGACTCGTCGCGCAGTTCGGTAATGCCTTCCAGCTTCTTCTCTTTAACCAGCTCGGCGATCTTTTCGATCAGACGGGCTTTGTTCACCTGATACGGGATCTCGGTGAAAATAATCGATACCTTGCCGTTACGCTCATCTTCTTCAAAATGATGACGCGCACGCAGATAAATACGGCCACGGCCAGTGCGGTAAGCTTCAACAATGCCATCACGGCCATTAATAAAGGCACCGGTCGGGAAATCCGGGCCCGGGATATATTCCATCAGCGCATCGACATCCAGTTCCGGATTATCAATCAGCGCCAGACAGCCGTTCAGAACTTCGGTGAGATTGTGTGGCGGAATATTGGTTGCCATACCCACCGCGATACCGGACGAACCATTGACCAGCAGGTTCGGGATACGGGTCGGCATCACCGCCGGAATCTGTTCAGTGCCGTCGTAGTTAGGCACCCAATCCACGGTTTCCTTGTCGATATCAGCCAGAATGTCATGGCTGATCTTTTTCATCCGCACTTCGGTATAACGCATCGCCGCCGCAGAGTCGCCGTCGACCGAACCGAAGTTACCCTGGCCATCGACCAGCGTGTAACGCATGGAGAAGTCCTGCGCCATCCGCACGATGGTGTCATACACCGCAGAGTCACCGTGTGGGTGGTATTTACCGATCACGTCACCGACCACACGCGCCGATTTTTTGTAAGGCTTGTTCCAGTCGTTACCGAGCACGTTCATCGCATGCAGTACACGACGGTGTACGGGCTTAAGGCCATCGCGTACATCCGGCAATGCGCGCCCTACGATTACGCTCATGGCGTAATCGAGATACGACTGCTGCAGCTCGTCTTCAATGTTAATCGGAAGAACTTCTTTGGCTAACTCACCCATAGATACTCGGCCCGTGTTCTGCGGATCACCCTTTTATGGTCATTTTCAGGTGATTCTGTCCTTGTTGTTGACCACCTCCCCGGATGCACAAGGCTCTGTGCTGACACCGTCCGGACGAGGCTGCCAATAAAGTGCCGAATCATACCATAAATCAACAAGATACCTAGGGACCCTCTGAATAACTCTGCACAGCTCTGCGCGAGTCCCGCAGCTCGTCAGAACAAGACGGCGAACGCAGCGAAACGACAGATCCTTTTCAAATTCGCCAACACAATTCTGGTGGGCTGCTGGCCGCGCCCGTTGGGGATTACGGGGAATCCCTGACTCTTTGTCGCCGATTTTTGACTTGACCCGCCAGGCCTGCAAATCGGCTTCTTGATTCAGAAACACCCCGCAATCCAGAGCGGGCACCGAGTTATTCAGAGGGTCCCCAGCGAGTCCGGCAATCCCCTGAAGACGAGACGGGAGAGGTCGGCACGTTTATAATGCCAGCCTTTATACGCACCGGAGAGAACCGAGCCATGCAGGCCGACCTGAGAATTAATGCCCGCTGGGTGATTCCGATGAACAGTCAGCAGAGCGGCGGCCAGACCAGCAACGCTGCCAGCCTGCTGCATCATCAGGCGGTGTTTATCAAAGATGGCCGGATTCTCGCCGTGCAGGATCAGGCAGCTGTTAGCCACGAGGCCACCGAAACCCTCGACCTGCCTGACCACGTGTTACTTCCCGGGTATGTGAACGCTCACGGCCACGCGGCGATGTCATTGTTTCGCGGTATGGCCGATGACCTGGCCTTAATGACCTGGCTGCAGGAACATATCTGGCCGGCCGAAGGACGCTGGGTGGATGACGCCTTCGTGCGTGACGGTACCCGACTTGCCATCGCCGAGATGCTGAAGTGCGGCACCACGACCTATGCCGATATGTATTTTTATCCGGGCTCGGGGGTGGAAAGCGCCCTCGAAGCCGGTATCCGCAACGTCAGCTTTACCCCGGTGCTGGATTTCCCCACCAACTTTGCCCAGAACGCCGACGAGTACATCAAGAAAGCCCTCGCCGTGCGCGACAGCTATAAACATCAGCCATTGCTGACTCTGGGCCTTGGTCCGCACGCGCCCTACACCGTCTCCAACGGCCCGCTGCAGGAAATCACCACGCTGGCCGATCAGCTGGAGATGCCGATCCAGATCCATCTGCAGGAAACCGCCTTTGAAGTGGCGCAGAGCATGGAGCAGTTTGGTTGCCGGCCGACTCAGCGTCTGGCCGAACTGGGCTTTATGACCGAGCGTGTAAGCTGCGTGCACATGACCCAGATCAGCGCTGAAGACATCAGCGTCCTGCAACATAGCGGCGCTTCGGTGGTGCATTGCCCGGAATCCAACCTGAAACTGGCCTCCGGCTTCTGCCCGTCGGCACAATTACTGAACAGTCAGATTAATGTCGCCCTCGGTACCGACGGTGCCGCCAGCAATAACGATCTGAATATTCAGGGCGAAATGAAAACCGCGGCCATGCTGGCCAAAGCCGTCGCCGGCGACGCTGCCGCCGTCCCTGCCGCACAGGCGCTGTATATGGCGACGATGGGCGGCGCCAAAGCACTGGGACTGGACGACCAGACCGGCTCGCTGACCCCCGGTAAATGGGCCGATCTGCAGGCGGTGGATCTGTCACAGCTGGGGCAGCAGCCACTGTACGATCCGATTTCCCAGCTGGTTTACACCGACAGCAGCCGCGCCACCAGCCATGTCTGGGTCGCCGGTAAACTGCTGCTGAATAAGGGCGAGCTGACCACCCTGGACGAACAACAGATACAGCACAACGCCCGTCAGTGGGCTGACCGTATCCGCCAGTCCTGAACCAACGAATTACTTTTTGCAGGAGCCGAGCATGGAACAGACACAGAACGTTGATCGCGCCGAAATCGCCAAATTCGAAGCCCTCGCCTCGCGCTGGTGGGATCTGGAAAGCGAATTCAAACCGCTGCACGACATCAACCCGCTGCGCACCAATTACATCGACCGCTATGCGCCACTGGCCGGCAAAACCGTGCTCGACGTTGGCTGTGGCGGCGGCATTCTGAGCGAAGGCATGGCCAGCCGCGGCGCCGTGGTGACCGGTATTGATATGGGCGAAGCCAACCTCAACACCGCCAAACTGCACGCGCTGGAATCCGGCGTAAAGGTCAGTTATCAGTGCATTCCGGTGGAAGAGCTGGCGGCACAGCAACCGGAAAGCTTTGACGTAGTCACCTGCCTGGAAATGCTGGAACACGTACCGGACCCGGAATCCATTATCCGCGCCTGCTATCAGCTGGTAAAACCGGGCGGTCAGGTGTTTTTCTCCACCATTAACCGCAATCCGAAAGCCTATGCCTTTGCCATTCTTGGCGCTGAATATCTGATGCGCCTGCTGCCGGCCGGCACCCACGATTACCACAAATTCATCAAACCCAGCGAACTGACCCGCTGGTGCCGTAACGTGGGTCTGGAAGTGCAGCATATGACCGGCATGGTCTATAACCCGCTGACCAAAATCTACAAACTGAAAGACAACGACGTCAGCGTGAATTACCTGATGGCAACGCGTAAACCGGACAGCGCGGTATGAGCCTGAGCCGCCCCAAGGCCATCCTGTTTGATCTGGATGGCACGCTGGTCGATACCGCGCCGGATTTTTATGACGTGGTGAACGGCCTGCGCAAAGAGCTGGGTAAACCGCTGCTGGCCGATGAAACCATCCGCGAGCAGGTATCCAACGGTGGCGCCGCACTGACCCGTCTGACCTTTGATCACCCGGACCATGCCGGGCGTGATCTGGCCAGCGCAGCGCAGGAATTTCTCGACCAGCGGCAGCAGATTCTCGACCGTTATCTGCAGAACATCGGCCTGTTAAGTGGTTATTTTCCAGGCTTCGCGGAGGTGATTACCACCCTCGAACAGCAGGATATCCGCTGGGGAATTGTGACCAATAAGCCACGGCTGTATACCGAAGCCCTGCTGGCGAAACTCGCCATTACAGGTGATGTGGTGGTGTGCCCGGATGATGTCACAAAATCCAAACCCCACCCCGAGCCATTATTAAAAGCCGCCGCCGATCTTGGTTTGCAGGCCACTGATTGCTGGTATGTCGGCGACCATATCCGCGATATCGACGCCGCCCGCGCCGCCGGCATGCTCAGTATTGCCGCCACCTTCGGTTATATCGAAGCCGGTGATCATCCTGACAACTGGCAGGCCGACCGGCTGATTCATCAGCCGCTGGATCTGCTGAGCTTATTGCAGGCCAGCCACGGATAAAGCCCGGAACCGGATACGGCCGCGCGCCATTAACAACAACCCTATATACAGAAAAAAGGTAGACCGATGGAAACCGCCCCGAACTCACTGACAGGCCGCACTATTCTGGTAACCGGCGCCGGCTACGGCATCGGCCGGACGGCCGCCCTCACCTATGCCCGGGCCGGAGCCACCGTTTTACTGCTGGGCCGCACCCAGGAAGCGCTGAACGATACCTACGACCTGATCGAGGCTGAAAACCTGCCACAGGCCGCCGTGCTGCCCTTCGATCTGGAACAGCATGATGAAGATCCTTTCCGCCAGCTGGCCGAACTGATTGACGAAAACTTCGGCCATCTCGATGGTGTACTGCTCAATGCCGGCGTCCTCGGCCAGCGCACCAGCCTGGAAAACTACGACTGGAATACCTGGCAGAAGGTGATGCAGATTAACGTTAACGGCCAGTTCGCGCTGATGAAGCACCTGCTGCCTCTGCTGCGTAAGGCACCGGCGGATGCTTCAGTTATTTTCACCACCAGCAGCGTTGGCCGCGAAGGCCGTGCTTACTGGGGAGCCTATTCGGTCTCCAAGTTTGCCACCGAAGGCTTAATGCAGGTTATGGCGCAGGAACTGGAAAACACCAGCAACATCCGCGTTAACTGTATTAATCCCGGCGGTACCCGCACCAGCATGCGCGCCGCTGCTTACCCGGCCGAGCATCCGAGCAAAGTACCGGAAGCCGATACCATCATGCCGCTCTACCTGCATCTGATGAGTCCGGAATCCATTGGCACCCACGGCCAGAGCCTGGACGCACAACCGAAAAAATAATCCGTAAAGCCCGCCTCCCGCGCAGCACTGTAGTCACAGTTTAGTAACACTGTTTAGTATTACTGTTGCTGCAGCGGGTACGGTTTTTCCCGCTCCCCCCTCCGACTTTTGCCCAACCTGCTCTTTACCCCACCGTGCTTTTCCTGTCCAATCCGTCAGATATTACCGATTGATCAGAGCGCAGATGCGCAGGAGGCACACCGTATGGCTGGCTTACTTCCCACCCCCGATCCCGAAGGCCTGCTCGAATATTCCGTGGTATTTACCGACCGCTCTCTGAACCATATGTCCAAGCGTTTTCAGGGCGTAATGAATGATATTTCCGCCACCCTGAAGTCGGTTTATAACGCCGACGCCGTCGCCATCGTTCCCGGTGGTGGTACCTATGGCATGGAAGCCGTGGCGCGCCAGTTCGCTCAGGATAAAAAGACACTGGTAATCCGCAATGGCTGGTTCAGCTACCGCTGGACCCAGATTTTTGACATGGGCAATATTCCGGCCTCCAGCACGGTATTAAAAGCACGCCGCAGCGCAGACAGCGCTCAGATTCCGGCCCCCTTTGCGCCAGCGCCCATCGACGAAGTTGTCGCCACTATTCAAAAAGAAAAACCGGACGTCGTGTTCGCGCCCCACGTTGAAACCGCTTCCGGCATGATTCTGCCGGACGATTACCTGAAAGCGGTCGCCGACGCCGTGCATTCGGTCGGCGGTTTACTGGTACTCGACTGCGTTGCTTCCGGCACCCTGTGGGTCGATATGAAAGCCGTGGGCGTCGATATCTTAATCAGCGCCCCGCAGAAAGGCTGGAGCTCTTCCCCCTGTGCGGCATTAATCATGATGAATCAGGCTGCGCTGGATGTAATGGCCACCACCACCAGTACCAGCTTTGCCGCCAATCTGAAGCAATGGCATATGATCATGCAGGCCTACGAAAACGGCGGCCACGCTTATCACGCCACCATGCCAACCGATGCTCTGGCCAGATTCCGCGACACCATGCTGGAAACCAAAGCCTACGGTTTTGATAAAGTCCGGGACGAGCAGCTGGCCCTGGGCAAACGCGTACGCCAGATGCTGGAAAGTAAAGGCATTCACAGTGTCGCCGCCGAAGGCTTTAAAGCACCGGGCGTGGTGGTTAATTACACCAGCGACGCCGAACTGCAGAACGGTAAAAAGTTTGCCGCACTGGGCTTGCAGGCGGCCGCCGGTGTGCCGCTGATGTGTGATGAAGGTGACGATTACCGCTCCTTCCGCATCGGTTTATTCGGGCTCGATAAGCTGCACGATATCGACGGTGCCGTTACGCGCCTGGAAAAGGTTATCGACCAGCTTGTTTAATCCTGATCGGTGACTGTAGTCACCGGCAAGGATCGGCGGCAAGAGTAAGCGGCAATGATCAGCGGCATACCTCTGCCGCTGACCCGGTAAACTTACTACCTTCCCCCTAGACCTGATCACTTTATTACCAATTACTGCAGATAACCGATCCGTCCCGCAAAGTTTTGCCCGATTTTTGTCATTATTCTCTGACCAAGCAGTCATTTTATTGGCAAAAAATCAGTATGGCCTTTTGTCAAATTGCCAACATCCTGCCACCAAGACACAGAGTTAGTATCTAACACTTTGTTTTTTAAGGAAAAATATCCAATATAAATACTGGCACAGAAATCGCTTCTACTGATCAGGAATCATTTACCTGTATGAGGTAACTCATGGTCAGTCCGTTACACAGCAACGGCCGGGCAGAACTCCAGGACGACAAGATCGTTTCCAGTATCGGAGATCTGGCACCGAAGCCCGATATACGCCCGGAAGTGCTGCTGAAGCTGTCAGGCAAACTGCAGACAACATTAGAGCTGTCGCAACTGCTGGAAATTTTCTTTGAGGAAATCCAGCAAGCGGTACTGGTCGACGGCATCAGCTTCAGTCATAACGCCCAGAACCTGTTGCTGAGCTATGGCCGCAACAGCGTGCACAGTGCCAGCTATCGCCTGCAGACGCAGCAGGACTATATGGGTGATCTGGTCTTTCACCGCTCGACCCGCTTCCGTGAGCACGAACTGGCCAATCTCGAAGGCCTGCTGACGACGCTGGTTTATCCGATGCGCAACGCGCTGCGTTACCACGAAGCTCTGGCCGCCGCCTTCCGCGACCCGCTGACCGGCGCCGGTAACCGTGTTGCACTGGATAAAACCCTGCAACGGGAAATCGAGCTGACCAAGCGCCACGGACAGCAACTGTCGATTCTGATGCTGGATCTTGATCACTTCAAACTGGTGAACGACGAATTCGGTCACAGCATGGGCGACAAAGTACTGAAGGAAGCCGTTACCTGCATTACCGGTTGTATCCGCCAGACTGATATGTGCTTCCGCTATGGCGGCGAAGAATTTCTGATCATGCTCAGCAATGCCGAGCACGCCGGTGCATTGCGCATTGCCGAACGTATCCGCATGAGCATCAGTGCTCTGGATTTCAGTAATGACAAAGGCCGTTTACAGGTCACCACCAGCATCGGCTGCGCCACCCTGATGATGGAAGACAGTATGGAATCTCTGGTTCAACGCGCCGATAAAGCGCTGTATCAGGCGAAACGCAATGGCCGCAACCGGGTGATCTGCGATACCGACGATGAACTGGGCACACCGGCGTCAAAGAGTGTGTTGTGAATTGATAAAACATAAAAAAGCCGCTCAATGAGCGGCTTTTTTATGGCTGAGCAATACAGCGAATACAGAGGTTCAGTCGATCTTTTTCTTCTGGCGCGGTTTCGGCGCAGAGGTTTTACGCGCAGTCGCCTGCTGACGGATTTTCTGACGTTTGGCCACCCGCTGGAACTGCTCTTTCTCACGGCCAACCATGCGTTTGGTCTGCTTACGTTCGATGCCAACCAGATCCGCCAGATCGTTTACTTCGCGCTGCCCCAGCTCCACCCAGGTACCGACAGGTACGTTAGACGGCATAAAGATACAGCCATAACGTACGCGTTTAAGGCGGCTCACGGCGATGCCCTGGCTCTCCCACAGACGGCGGACTTCGCGGTTTTTACCTTCCATCAGCACAACGTGGAACCATTTGTTCTGGCCTTCACCATCAAAGAATTTCACGTCGGTAAAACGCGCGATGCCATCGTCCAGCATCACCCCTTCTTTGAGGCGTTCGATCATGGCTTCATCGACGTCACCGCGCACACGCACCGCATATTCACGGTCAACACCGGAGGACGGATGCATCAGCTTGTTGGCCAGCTCACCATCGGTGGTGAACAGCAGCAGACCACTGGTATTGATGTCCAGACGGCCGATATTTACCCAGCGCTCGCCTTTGGTTTTCGGCAGGTGATCAAACACCGTTGGCCGGCCTTCCGGATCTTTCAGCGTGCAGACTTCACCCACTGGCTTGTTATAGGCCAGTACGCGGCGTGAGCGGCCGGCGTCTTCCAGTTTGATCTGGCGGCCATCGACGCGCACATCGTCGTAGCGGCTGGCACGGTCGCCGAGTTTGGCGGTTACGCCGTTAACACTGACACGGCCTTCACCGATCCAGCGTTCGACTTCACGACGGGAAGCCACACCAGCCAGCGCCAGCAATTTTTGGATACGTTCATTCATAATTTATCGGTCTTCTTCATCTGCAGCTGTGTCAGGGGCATCCGGCCGCACCGTGTCAGGGGTTTGGTTAAATAAACTCGGAACATCCTGAGTCCGTTGAACGGCAATATCGTCAGCGTCATCGCCGTACTCTTCGCCATCAGTTTGTGTGTGTTCTGTTGCTTCGTGAACGTCAGCGTCTTCGTTCACGCTCTCTTCTTCAGCCTGCTCAGATTCTTCTGAATCAGGCTCTTTGCTGTCAGTCTCAACCTCAGCTGATTCTGCCGCCTGCTCTTCTTCAACGGCTTTCTGTTCCAGCCGCTGCAGCAGATCGCCAATGCTGCGTTTTTTCGGTTCGCCGTCATTATCCGCTTCGTCGCCGTCGTCGTCATCCCGTGCGAACAGATTACTTTCTACCCGCGCGACAATATCAGCCGCTTTTGCCAGATCTTCTTCGGTGGCAGCCAGTACATCGGCACCACGCTGGGCCACTTCTTCATCGCTGCGGAATTCAAAATCTTTCGCCGGTTCTTTACGTGCTTCGGCATCATCGCCCAGTTCCAGCTTGCGGTTGGCGTCATCCAGTTCGCGGATTTCACCCAGACTCGGCAGGTCTTCGAGACTTTTTAAACCAAAGTAATCAAGAAACTCGCGCGTGGTGGCGTACATCGACGGCCGCCCCGGCACATCACGATAGCCCACAACCCGCACCCACTCACGCTCGAGCAGGGTTTTCATAATACTGGAACTGACCACCACGCCGCGCACATCTTCGATATCGCCGCGGGTAATGGGCTGGCGATAGGCAATCAACGCCAGGGTTTCCAGCAATGCGCGCGAATAACGCTGTGGCCGTTCATCCCACAGGCGTGCCACCCAGGGCGCCACTTCGGTGCGAACCTGCAGGCGGTAGCCGGAGGCGACTTCGACCAGTTCAATACCGCGCCCGAGCAGGTCCTGCTGCAATTCCGTCAGGGCAGCTTTCAGGGCTGACGGCAGCGGAATCTGATCTTCATCGAACAGACTCTGCATCCGTTCGAGCGACAGCGGGCCGCCTGCCGCCATCAGTGCTGCTTCAAGAATGTTTTTTAACGCTGGCTGTGTCATGCCTCATCCCCGCGGCCAAATTCTTCATACGCCGGTCCGCCGGCAGCACGCTGCTCGCGTACGCGCAAATGAATCGGACCAAAGGTGTCCTGCTGGACGATATCAATCAGTGACTCTTTAACCAGCTCCAGAATGGCCAGAAAGGTCACCACCACGCCCAGCTTGCCTTCGCTGGGATCAAACAAGGCGCGGAACGACATAAAGTGCCCTGCCTGCAGTCGCCCGAGAACATCACTCATACGCTCTCGGGTCGACAATTGCTCACGCTGAATTTCGTGATGCTCAAAACGCTCAGCGCGGCGTAATACTGCGGCAAAGGCCAGCATCAGCTCACGCATTTCTACTTCCGGATGCACCCGCTCCTGAATGCGGTCGGGTGCATCTACTTCCGGCAGGAAGATATCGCGCTCCAGCCGTGGTAATTCGTCGAGGTTTTCGGCGGCTGTTTTAAAGCGTTCATATTCCTGCAAACGGCGCAGCAATTCCGCCCGCGGATCGTCTTCTTCTTCGTCACTGCCGTCTTCGCGGTTACGCGGCAACAGCACACGGCTTTTAATTTCCGCCAGCATCGCCGCCATCACCAGATATTCCCCGGCCAGCTCCAGCTGCATGGCCTGCATCATGTCGATGTATTCGATGTACTGGTCAACAATCTCAGAGACATTCACTTCGAGAATATCGAGGTTCTGCTTGCGGATCAGATACAGCAGTAAATCCAGCGGCCCTTCGAACTGCTCAAGGATCACTTCCAGCGCATCCGGCGGAATATACAGATCCAGTGGCAGCTGGGTCATCGGCTGCCCCTGCACCAGTGCAAACGGCATTTCCTGCTGGCCGGTCTTTACCCGCATGCTGGCTTTCGCCAGATCGGGTACCGGCGCGGCCGTCGCGTCTGCGGCCGGCTCTGAGGAATGATCAGTAACGTCCTGTGTGCTCATCGGTAACCCAGCCCCATTGCTTCACGCACATCAGCCATAGTACTGCGCACGGCATCCCGCGCACGCTCACTGCCTTCGGTCAGAATGCGCGTCAGCAGTTCCGGGTTTTCTTCAAACTGCTGCGCACGCTCACGGATCGGCGCCTGTTCCGCAATGATGGCATCGGTCACCGGTTGCTTACATTCAAGGCAACCCCAGGCCGCGCTGCGGCAGTTGGTCTGCACCCGCTCGCAGGTTGCCTCATCGGAATAGATTTTATGAAAATGCCAGACCGGGCATTTTTCCGGATCACCGGCATCACTCAGGCGAATACGCGCCGGGTCGGTCTGCATGCTGCGCACCTTTTTTACCACGTCATCAGGCTCGGCCCGCAGCGGAATCATATTGCTGTACGACTTGGACATTTTCTGACCATCAAGGCCCGGCATACGCGCTTCACTGGTCAGCAGCGCCCGCGGTTCAGTCAGAATATTTTTCCCGGTTCCTTCCAGATACCCCAGCAGTCGCTCTTTATCGGCCAGTGTCAGATTGCTTTGCTCTTTCACCAGCGCCTGCGCGGTTTGCAGGGCCTCAACATCGCCATGACTGATATAAGCAGTGCGCATCTGCTGATACAGCGCAGAGGTTTTTTTACCCAGTTTTTTTACCGCGGCCAGTGCGTTGGCTTCAAAGCCGGGTTCACGACCATAAAGATGATTAAAACGGCGGGCGATGTCGCGGGCGATTTCAATATGCACTTCCTGATCACCACCAACCGGCACCAGACCGGCGCGGTAAGCCAGAATATCGGCACTCTGCAGCAGCGGGTAACCGAGAAAACCATAGGTGCTGAGGTTTTTATCCTGCAGCTTTTCCTGCTGGTCTTTATAGCCGGGCACCCGTTCCAGCCAGGACGTTGGTGTAATCATCGACAACAGCAGATGCAACTCCGCCAGCTCCGGCACCTGACTCTGCACAAACAGGGTCGTCGAGCCGGGATTTACTCCGGCGGCGAGCCAATCAATCAGCAGATTGCGGCTTGAGCGGCGCACACCGGTCGCGGTTTCGTAATCGGTGCTCAGCGCATGCCAGTCAGCAATAAAAAAGAAGCACTCAAACTCATGCTGCAGTTTTACCCAGTTTTTCAGCACACCATGATAATGACCAAGATGTAACTGACCGGTCGGGCGCATGCCCGATACCACCCGCCTCTGCGGATCGACGCTGCTCACAGGGAATGCCTCTCAGTGCTGTCGTTCACAGATATCAGGCCAGCTTAAAGATGCCAACGGCTTCACGTACCTGCTCCAGCAGCGGCTGGCTGATGGCACGGGCCTTGGCAGCACCTTTCTGCAGCTCGGCTTCGATATCGGCCGGGCGGGCCAGCAGATCGTTGTAGCGTTCACGCGCTTCGCCGATTTCAGCGTTAATCAGGGCAAACAACTGCTTCTTGGCATCGCCCCAACCAATACCATCAGCAAATGCCTGACGCATTTCAGCGCTCTGCTCTGCTGTGGCAAATGCCTGCCAGATCTGGAATACGGTCGAGGAATCCGGATCTTTTGGCTCACCCGGTTCCAGCAGGTTGGTTTTGATTTTGTTGATGTGCTTCTGCAGCTGCTTCTCGGTTAAAAACAGCGGAATGGTGTTGCCGTAGCTCTTACTCATTTTACGGCCATCCAGCCCCTGCAGTACCGACACCTGATCATCAACCTGATAATCCGGCAGGCTCAGTAACGGCTCTTTTTTGCAGTAGATATGGTTAAAACGGCCGGCGATATCGCGCGCCATTTCAACGTGCTGAATCTGATCTTTACCGACCGGTACTTTGTTGGCGTTAAACATCAGAATATCGGCGGCCATTAATACCGGGTAGCTGAACAGACCCATGGTGATGGCTTTGTCGGCGTCTTCGTTTTCGGCCAGATTAGCATCCACCGCAGCTTTGTAGGCATGGGCGCGGTTCATCAGGCCTTTGGCGCAGACACAGTTCAGAATCCAGCTCAGTTCCGGAATTTCACGGATATCCGACTGGCGGTAGAACACAGAATTATCGGTATCCAGACCCAGTGCCAGCCAGGTGGCGGCAATTTCCATGGTCGACTGATGCACCGCCGCCGGGTCCTGACACTTGATCAGGGCATGGTAATCGGCGAGGAAATAAAACGTATCGTTAGCCTGATCCTGGCTGGCGGCAATGGCCGGACGGATAGCGCCAACATAGTTACCCAGATGCGGGGTGCCTGTGGTTGTAATACCGGTTAATACACGCTGCTTGCTCATACTGCCCTGCTTGGTGAAATTCTGAATCTGAAAACGCGCCATCATACCGGTTTTAGCGGCGCGTTTCAGTCTCCTTAAGCACCAGTTTCAGCATCCCACCAGTCTAACGCCCAGCTCTCAGAGAAAATCGCTGGCGTCGCCGACGCCCTGACGCAGCACGACCGGTATTTCATCGGTCATATCAATCACGGTGGTGGCCTCGAAGCCACAGTGACCGCCGTCAATTACCAGCTCCAGCTCATGCTCCAGCGACTGGCGGATATCGTAAGGGTCAGACAACGGCAGCTCATCACCAGGCATGATCAGCGAGGTGGTCATCAGCGGCTCGTTCATCTCTTCCAGCAGCGCCATGGCAATCGGGTTATTGGGTACACGGATGCCGATGGTGCGCTTTTTCGGATGCATCAGAAGGCGCGGTACTTCGCGCGTGGCTTCCAGGATAAAAGTGAAAGCACCGGGCGTGTGTGCTTTGAGCATGCGGTATTTGGTGTTATCCACTTTGGCAAACAGAGACAACTCGGACAGGTCGCGGCACAGCAGGGTGAAATTATGCTTCGGCGGCAATTGCCGTAAACGCTGTACCCGGTCGGTGGTTTTTTTATCGCCGATACGACAGGCCAGCGCATAGGCACAATCGGTCGGAATCACAGCCAGGCCGCCATTACGGATAATTTCTGCGGCCTGCTTGATCAGCCGCGCCTGAGGATTATCAGGGTGAATCTGGAAAAATTGGCTCACTAAAGCTCCTTAACCCACGCACAACGGCATTCGCTATGTCAGGGAATTATGCTGTGCCCGATCAGGCCCAGCTCTGCCATACAGGGGTAATATCCGCCGGAAAGGCCGGCATCACGCCCAGATCAAGTCCGAAGCGGTTCGGACCATGGAAATCGCTGCCGCAGGAACCCAGCAGCTCAAATTCACGCGCCAACACCGCCATCTGACCGCGCTGGTTGTTATCCATCTGACCATACGCCACTTCCAGACCACGACCACCGGCCTCGACAAAGTCGGCCAGACAGGCACGCAGCTTGGTGCGGGTCATATTATAAAGATGCGCGTGGGCCATTACCGGGATACCACCGGCCTCAATAATCCACTGCACCACGGTGGCCATTTCCGGCCAGCTGGCTTTGACATCACCGGGTTTACCGGCACCGAGGTATTTATTAAAGGCAACGGCCATTGACGGCACCAGCCCTTTATCGATCAGATACTGGGCAAAATGCGGACGCCCCACTGATTCTCCACCGGCATAGGCCTGCACTTCCTGCAGATTAATATCGTGTTTAAGACGTTTGCCGACCCGTTCGGCAATCAGCTGGGAACGACTGCTGCGCGCTTCGGTCTGAGACTGCTCAGCGGCACGCATAGCCGCCGACTCAGGATCAAAATTAAGGCCAACAATATGAATCGTGACACCGCCCCAGATACAGGACAGCTCAATACCGGGAATCAGCCGCACGCCCAGTTCCTGCGCTGCGGCCTGCCCCTGACGATAGCCTTCGGCGGTATCGTGATCGGTGATCGCCAGGGTTTTTACGCCGCGCTCCGCCGCCCGCGCAACCAGTTCAGCCGCCGGTAATTTGCCGTCGGATGCTGTGCTGTGGCAATGAAGATCGATTTCTGAGTTCACGTGGACGCTCACTCCCGGTTACGCCATAATCGCCCCATTGTAATGACACTGAAGCCACTAAGCGAATGAAGTTACTCCCCGGCGACCTGCCCATTGTGCTTTTTACTGGTTTATAAATGGGCACCCGGGCTGACTAACCTTCTCGCGCTCAATGTGTCGAAGATATCAGGGTCGACGTCACACTCTTCGGTTTGCCGGCTCTGACCGTCCTGTTTATTATCGGTCAGTCGCTGTTTTTATACCGCTACATGAATAATGAGGAACAGTAAGCATGTGGTACGCCATTATCAGTCAGGACGTACCTGACAGTCTGGAAAAACGCCTGTCAGTCCGCCCTGCTCACCTGCAGCGCCTGCAGGATTTAACCGCCGCAGGTCGCCTGTTGATTGCTGGTCCGCACCCGGCCATCGACAGTGAAGATCCTGGCAGTGCAGGTTTCACCGGCAGCCTTGTTGTGGCGGAGTTTGCTTCTCTGGCTGATGCTCAGGCCTGGGCCGATGCCGATCCTTATGTCAGTGCTGGTGTTTACCAGCAGGTAACGGTTAAGCCGTTCCGTAAAGTCCTTCCCTGAACGGAAAAAATAAAAGGTATTTGCTGTGAAAAAATTTCTGATTGCCCTCTCCCTGCTGGCCACCGCGGCTACGGCCGCTGCTGTTGAAAAACGCTACGTTACCGACACCCTGTGGCTGCAACTGCGTTCCGGCCCCAGCCAGGAATTCCGCATTCTGAAAGCCTTACCAAGTGGTGAGCATCTGATTTTTATCGAAGAAGATGCCGAAACCGGTTACACCAAAGTGCAGACCGATAAAGGTGTGGAAGGTTACGTACTGACCCGTTTTCTGGAAATGGAACCCATTGCCAAAGAAAAATTAATTCTGGCCAACCGCGAACTGGAAAAAGTAAAAGCGGAACTGGAAACCACCAAAACCCAGCGCGCTGAATTTCAGAGCGAAGTAGAAAAACTGAAAAGTGAACGTTCAGGTCTGGGACGTGAAAACACCGACCTGGAAAAAGAACTGGAACGCATCAAAAGTATTTCTGCCAACGCTCTGGCGCTGGATGAAAAATCGAAAAAGCTGACCATGCGTAATCAGGAACTGGAAATTCAGGTAGAAGCGCTGACGGCTGAAAATGCCCAGCTGCAGGATAACCGTCAGCAGACCTTTATTCTGTACGGTGGCGCGCTGGTGATTATCGGTATTCTGGCGGGTCTGATTTTGCCGTCTCTGCGAGGCAAACGCAGCAGCGGCTGGTCCTGAGGCTCTGCCTCAATAATAAAAAAGGGAGCTTTGTGCTCCCTTTTTTTGTGCGTGTGCCGACCGACGTGCCGGACGCTATTCCGCTCCGGCCTCCAGATCGCAATGCCCGAGCGATGCATCCGGGGCAATGCAGTCGCGCAACAGGCGCTTCAGCTCGGCAATTTCCGGAAAACCGCCCTGCTCTTTACGATCCCACAGACACTGATCATTGGCCCAGACCTGAAACTGCCCGGATTCGCCAACCACCAGTTCGATGGCTGCAAGCTTGCCGTGAAAGGTCGAAAACAGCTCCTGCGCATACCAGCCAGAACGCAAAGCCCATTTACAGCCTTCACAAAATACGATTCTTACTTTAGCTTTAGCCAAAAGCCTGACCCCATATGAACCATTTAACGAATTCCGGCACTAAACCGGAGACTTTTTCCTGCGGAGATGATTAATGCAACGTCTGATAAAAACAACCCTGCAAAGCGCCGCCCTGAGCTTGTCTGTCTTACTCGCACCGCTAAGCCTGCACGCAGCAGAAGCCGCTGACAGTGTTCATGTACTGATGAAAACCAGCGCCGGTGATATCGAACTGGAGCTGGACCGCAGCAAAGCGCCGATCAGTGTCGACAATTTTTTAACCTACGTTGAAAGCAAGCACTACGACGGCACGGTTTTTCACCGCGTGATCCGTGACTTTATGATCCAGGGCGGTGGTTTCGGTGCCGATATGCGCCAGAAAGCCACACTGCCACCGATTAAAAATGAAGCAGAAAATGGCCTGAAAAATACCCGCGGCAGCATTGCCATGGCGCGTACCAGCGTTATCGACAGCGCCACCAGCCAGTTTTTTATTAATGTGAAAGACAACAGCTTCCTTGATCACGGTGCGCGGGATTTCGGTTATGCCGTTTTCGGTAAGGTCGTGAAAGGCATGGATGTGGTTGACAGTATTGCCACCAGCCCAACCGGTGCCCGCGATATTCCGCGCGAGACCATCCTGATTGAATCCGTCAGCGTGATCAGCGACGACAATACAGCGGAAGCGGCAGAAGCTCAGTAAGGCCTGATTAAAGCAGCCACCAGAGCAGAGCCGGAATGGTAATAAATGAGATCAGAGTCGACATAACCACCATTCCGGCCACCGCTTCCGGAGCCCGCTGATAGCGCTCCGCAAACAAATAATTAAACACCGCAACCGGCATCGACGCCTGCAACAGCACGACGCCTTTTTCCGTTCCGGAAAGATCCAGCAAGCTCACCACCAGTAAGCCCACAACAAAACCACCGAATATCCGCAACAGGCTGTAAAGCAGAGCCTGCCGCCACTGCCGGACCTGCAGACGCTGCAACGAAACACCCAGGGTAATCAGCATTAACGGAATCGTCATACCACCGATTAAACGCACCGAATTCTGCACCGCAGCCGGTAACGTCCAATCCGCCCATAACAACAGCAATGCAATCACAATGGCATATAAAATTGGCATTTTAGCCAGCCCGGCAAGACCACCGGCCTGACGTCCGCCGGCCAGCAAAATCCCGGCCGGAAAATGCGCAACAGACAGCACCATAAAAAATGCCAGCGCCAGTGCCAGTCCCTCCTGCCCGAATGCCAGCAGGCATACCGGCAATCCCATATTACCGACATTAGGAAAGACAAAAGATGGCAGATAAGCGCGTACATCATCGCCCAGAAGACGAGGGACCAAAGCCCCCAGAAGCGCCATAAAAGCAGCCACCAGCACACAGGCCAGCGCGGTACGCTGAAAAGCCACAATGTCGATTTCAACAGAGCCCAGTACCGACAACATCAGGCAGGGCGCGGCCACATTCAGCACCAGCCGGGAAATAAATTCCGGATCAAACGCATAGCCCTGGCGCGCCCAGAAAAAGCCGATGGCGGCACAGGCCAGTACAGGCGCCATAATGGCGAAAATTTCGGTTATCATGGGCGGATCATACGTGAGTGCCGTGCTTTTTGTCTGCAGCGTACTGACGCTAAAATAGCGGCGTTTATACCCACTACTCTGAGAATATCTGTGTCTTCCAGTCCTTCCGACCACCCGGCCAGCCATCCGCCGGCAGATAATATTCCGGCAAACAGTAATCAGGCACCCTCTGCTCCTGACCTGTTATGGAATGACGACGGCCTGCCGGTTTCCCGTGAATTTAATGATCCGTATTTTTCTGTGGATAACGGTCTGGAAGAAAGCCGCTATGTTTTTCTGCAGCACAATGGTCTGCCACAGCGCTGGTCTGACTGGCAGGGCGACTTCAGCATTGTTGAAACCGGATTCGGCACCGGGCTGAATTTCCTGATGACCTGGGAAAGCTGGCGCCAGAGCAACAGACACGATAGCAGCTGGCTGCATTTCACCAGCATTGAAAAATTCCCGCTGACACTCAGCCAGCTGCAACAGGCACTGGCATTGTGGCCACAACTCAGCGAGCTGAGCGCTCAGCTGTTTAGCCAATACCCACTGCCGGTTGCCGGTTTCCATCGTCTGGTCTGGCCAGAAGAACGTATATCCCTGACGCTGATCTTTGCCGATGTCAAAGAGGCTCTGCCGCAATTAAGCGGCCCGGTGCATGCCTGGTATCTGGATGGCTTTGCACCCTCAAAAAATCCACAGATGTGGTCGGAAGAATTATTCAGCGGTATGCGCCGCTTAAGCCAGCGCCAGCCGGGCCAATATCAGGGCGAACAGCCCGCCACGGTCGCCACCTTCACCTCGGCAGGCATTGTCCGCCGTGGCCTGCTGGGCGCAGGTTTTCATGTTAAACGGGTGCCCGGTTATGGCCGTAAACGCGAGATGCTGGCCGGCAGCTTTAACCGCCGTCAGGGACCAGAGCTGGCGCCCTGCTTTCTGCACAAACCCTGGTTACTGCAGGAAAACAGATGGCCCGATGACGCCGAGGTTGTTGTTATCGGCGCCGGACTCGCCGGAGCCACCACCGCCAGAGCACTGGCCGAGCGTGGCCTGAAGGTAGAGGTGATTGATGCCGCAGGCATTGCCCAGCAGGCCTCCGGCAACCCTCAGGGCGGGCTCTATGTAAAACTCGCGGCCGGCGACAACGCCATTCATACCGATTTTTATCTGGCCGCCTTTCAGTATGCCCTGCCCTATATGCGCCGCTATTTAGGCGCTGGCGATGCGGATAACCCCTACTGGTCACAATGTGGCGTGCTGCAGCTGGCTTACGATAATAAAGAAGCCCAGCGCCAGCTGAAATTCAGCCAGACCCGCAGCCTGCCCGAGACTCTGGTGCAGTCGCTGGATCAGGCACAGGCGGGAAACATTGCAGGTAATCCGCAACAGAGCGGCGGTCTGTTTTTCCCACAGGCAGGCTGGGTCAGCCCGGCAGATTTATGCCGGATTCTGCTGCAACACACGAATATCCGCTTCACACAACGTCAGGTCAGCGCGCTGCAACAAATCCCACAGGGCTGGCAGATTCAGTGCAGCGACGGCACCATCCTGCAAAGCCGCCAGCTGGTACTGGCCTGCGCCAATGCGGCCACAAACCTGCTGCCTGAGGCGTATCTGCCGCTGAAACGTATTCGCGGCCAGCTCAGTTATTTAAACCCAGCGCAGACTCCGGCACTGAATACCGTACTCTGCGGCCGCAGCTATATGGCGCCGGCGCGTAATGGCCGGCTGTGTCTGGGGGCAACCTATAACCTGCGGGATGATGACACTCAGCTGCGTGACAGCGACCATCAGACCAACCTTGATCACCTGCCGGATTTCGGCCCGCAATGGCAGGAGCTGAATAAACAACAGGGTATGAAACTGGTACTCGGCGGACGGGTTGGTTTCCGCTGTACCACTCCGGATTACCTGCCGATGGTCGGAGCCGTGCCAGAGAGCCGCGGGTTTGTGCAGTGCTTCAGCGGGCTGGTGCGTAATGCCAAGCGTATTCCAGCCAAAGCAGCACCGCAGTATCCGGGTTTATGGCTGAATATTGGTCATGGTTCACGCGGACTGGCGTCAGCTCCGCTCTGTGCCGAGCTGCTGACTCAACAGATGATGGGTGCTCCGCTGCCCGTGGCACTGGATGTGGCCGAAGCCTTATGGCCGGGACGGTTTTTACTGCGGGATATGGTGCGGCGCAAATTGCCGCCGGAACTGGCTCAGGGCTGAGCCGGAAAGATCAGACAACGCGTTTGATGCGCTTGCGCCGCTCAGCTTCCAGCCTGGCCTGCTCGGCCTCTTCGCGGATCTGGCGCATAGCAGCGGCCAGCTCAGCACAGCAGCGGCGGACTTCTGCCAGCTGTGCTTTCATCTCATCGATATCGCCAATGGCTGTGCGCAGGCGTCGTTTCAGTTGTTGCTGCTTAAGATCGTCCATAGTCACCACCAGACCAGCCATGACTGCGTAATACGCGGGTCATTTCAATGTGGCAGGTCTGCTGGATGGGGTCAAACAAAAGTATGGCACTGCCGTCGGCTAACTGAGCTTTAACCTGGGCCTTTTTATCTTCCAGGCTGACGTCGTAATCGCCGTAATCTGTGCCTTCACGGCAGACGAAGTCTTCCAGAATACCGTCCAGTGCTTCGGCACTCAGCTGTTGGTAAGGAATCGCCAGAACACCTTCCTGCGGCGCATCCTCACCGTAAGGAGCTTCTTCGCAAGAAGTACTGGTGTAGTCGTGGTCATCAGACGGTACGGAATCAGATGGCAAAACCTGCCTCCCGCTCCCACTCACAACTCATGCGCAGATCGGCATCTGAAGGCACATGGCCCTGGTCGGTGTTCCAGTTAAAAGTGTGCTTACCGGACAGCTCGGTTTCCAGATGCACGGTGGCCGACACCCAGTACATGCTTTTCAGCAAAGCCTCGAACTGACGCAGCCACTGCTCCCACTCATACTCCACCGCTTTATAAGAGGCAGCAAAGTGAATCAGCTGGGTATGGTAAGTGCCGCTGAATACATCATCACCGGGCATGGAAAACATTTCCCGGCACAACAGTGACCAGTCATCATCAACACCTAAAGGCAATGATTGAATGGCACTCCAGTTGGCGCGACGGTGAAGACGGGCACTGAACTCATCGGTAGCCGGTATATGGCGGATCACGCCGTAGACGATGGATTCCTGATCGAATTGTGACACGCAAAATCCTTACAACTGAATGCTGCGGCCATCATAGCGGAATTATGGAAAAACAAAAACGGCGCCGAAGCGCCGTTTTTGTGAGCCAGTAATCAGGGCTGATTACTTATTCAGTACATCAATGATGCGTTGTTTAACATAACGCCCCGGGGCATCTTCGATGATACCGAGCTTACCGCTTCCGGGCTGACGTGCGTCGGTCTGCTCAGAGCCGCCCTGAGCGGTTGCCCACTGTTGCCAGTCAAGCCACCACGAACCTTCATGCTGCTCGGCATTGCGGTACCACTCTTCCGGATCTGCAGGCAGAGCTTCGTTCGTCCAGTAGCCATATTTATTGGCTGAAGGAGGATTAACAACCCCGGCGATATGGCCTGAGCCACCCAGCACAAAGCGGTTTTTACCACCCATCAGCAGCGGGCCTTTATAGGTTCCCTGCCACAGAGCAATATGATCCTGAGCGGTAGAAAGGAAATAGGTCGGAATGCTGATCGCACTCAGATCGATTTTCTCGCCATCCAGTTCCAGCGCATTTTTCTGCACCAGTTTATTTTCCAGATACATATTACGCAGGTAGAAAGAATGCATAGCCGCCGGCAGGTTGGTACTGTCGGTATTCCAGTACAACAGATCAAAAGCCGCCGGGCGCTCACCTTTCAGATAGTTGTTAATAAAGAACGACCAGAACAGATCATTTTCCCGCAGGGTATTAAAACTGAAAGCCATTTGCCGGCCGTCGTAATACCCGAGTAAATTCATCTGTTTTTCCAGCGCCGAAATTGCCGTCTCATTGATAAAGACGCCAATCTCCCCCGGTTGGGAAAAATCGGTCAGGGTTGCCAGGAAGGTTGCAGACTTGATCGGCTCCTGTTTCTTTTTCTTCAGGTAAGCCAGCGTCGCGGCCAGCAAAGTGCCGCCCAGACAGTAGCCGATGGCGTTAACTTCTTTTTCTCCCGTTGCCTGTTCGATCGCTTCCAGTGCCGCAATCGGGCCTTCAAGCATATAGTTGTCGAACCCTTTATCGCGCAGCGACGGCCCCGGATTAATCCAGGAAATACAGAACACGGTGTGCCCCTGATCGACCAGCCATTTCAGATACGAGTTATTCTCACGCAGATCGAGAATGTAGTACTTGTTAATAAATGGCGGGATCACCAGCAGCGGACGTTTATACGTTTTTTCCGTTGTCGGCGTGTACTGAATCAGCTGAATCAGATCATTCTGATACACCACCTTGCCCGGCGTAGTCGCCAGATTGCGGCCAACCTGAAACGCACTGGTGTCAGTCATGGCAACGTTCAGTGCCCCTTTGACACTGGCTTCCAGATCATTACCCAGCTGTTCCATACCGGCATAGAGATTGGCACCACCACTTTCCAGTGTTTTACGGATGACCTCAGGATTCAGTGCGGCAAAATTGGTCGGTGCCAGGGCATTGACGTACTGACGCACAAAATACTCAACTTTCTGCTGCGCATGCTCGCTCAGGCCGTCGGTATCTTTGACCATCTGCATCAGGGCGTTGCCCTGCAGCAGATAGAGTTGTTTGATGTAGTCGAACAGCGGATTCTCGCTCCACTGTGCATCTTTGAAGCGCTTATCGCTTTTATCCGGTGTAACGACCGGATCAGCGTCTTTCCCTAAAAAGCGCAAAGCCGTGTGCTGATACAGTTCCTGCTGTTTTTTCAGCAGATCCATCTGGTAACTCATCAGCTTGCCCGGGTTCTCCAGCATATGTTCGCCCAGCTCACGGAAGGCTTCGCTGAAATCGGTCAATACAGAGGCAGCCGGGTCATCGGCGCTGGTCGGCTGATTTACCGCCTTTTCCAGCAGGCGTCCGTACTGCTCCGCTGCGCGGCTGGCCATATCATAAAAATCACTAACGGCTGTTTCTATGCTTTCCATTGGCATATTCATGTATCACCTGCATTCAGAAACGGTTGAGCAAAAAAGGCCACCCGAAGGTGGCCTCTGATATCAGACGTGATCAGGCAGCTGATTTAGGCTTGGCAGCTGGCTTAGTGGTGGTAGTCGCCGCTGCGGTTGAGCGGGCTTCTTCCATGATGGATTCAATCTGGGTTTTGAATTCCATCGCCATGTCAGAAAATGCCTTGGCATCTTCCATCACTTTTTTGTTCAGTGCAGAAGCAGTTTCCGCCTGGTTAGCGGTAAAAGAACGCATGCTTTCTGCATCCTTAACTTCTGCCGCTTTTTTCATCTGCTCCAGACCCAGATCTGCATACGATTTAATCGCGTTCAGTTGGAATTCCGTCATTTTTTCCATGTTGTCGACAAACAGACTGTTAAATTTCGCCATGGGTGCGTACATGGTTTTAGCCTGCTCTGCGAATGCATTAAGAATATTCTCTTGCATAGTCTTGCTCCTTCAAAAGTCTAATAGCAGTTGGGGTAAATCTATCCTATGGCATTTTATCTTACACTTAAATGACAGCCCCCCAATCAAAGAGGTTTTTTTTGATTAATATCAGCCTTTTTTATGATCTCTTTTTTAAAGTGCTTAACAATGAGGCCAAAGGCTGGCGCCAATTGCCCTAGAGCATTCACTTTAAATTCTAACTGTTCTCTTTATCAGAAGAAGATGCACCCGACATCATGCTCATCATCATTTTCTGAAACTGTCCCATCGCATTCATGCCTTCGTTAAACATCGGCTGATACAGGCTCATGGCATCGTAGCCGTCTTCCCCGGATTTCATTTTTTCCAGCATGCTGGCAAACAGTTCTTTCTGGAACTCCTGTACATCCGGCAATCCCATAACGCGACGAAATTCTTCCGGCGTAAGATCAAAAGTAACATTAATTTTCATCGTTTATTCCCTGTCGTTCTATGTTTTATTTTTAAAGACATCAGCATAAGCCGCCCGTTGTCAGCCATCCTGTTTATCCAGGCCCTTCCATGCTACCCAGGCACCCAGCACTGCCGCTAATGTAGCCAGAAAAAAGACCTGACTGCCACCCAAAGACAACCACAGGCTGCCACTTAACCAGGCGCCGAGCGCACCGCCGATGCCAAAGCCGACACTGGAATACATTGCCTGTGCCCGCCCCTGCAGTGGCCGCGGAAATAAATGCTGAATATAACGCATGGATACGGCATGCATAGCAGCAAAGCTGAACGCATGTCCCAGCTGTGCCAGCAACAACCAGCCCCAGAAATCCACCAGACTGCCAATCAGTGTCCAGCGTACCGCTGTAATTAATAAACTTAATACGCACCAGGTCCGCCAGCTGAAAAAGCTGACCAATCGGTGAAATTTCCAGAATAAAAAAACCTCGGCAATAACCCCAAGCGACCACAGCAAACCGATCTCTGCTGGTTTATATCCATGATTTTCAAGGTAAATACTGAAAAATGTGTAATAAGGGCCATGACTGATCTGCAGCAGAATATTCATCAGAATAAACACCTGCACCGGCCGTGATTTTAATAAATTTAAAAATTGTCCTGACGGCGCCGGCTGCGGATGCCCTTCGGCCGGTTCAGGCAAAGTCAGACTGTTAATACCGATCAGCGCCATCAGGCTCAGCATCAGCAGCGGCAACCAGCCAACGGAAATCCACTCGAATAAATAACCAGCGCCCAGCACCACCAGCACAAAACCAATAGAGCCCCACATACGGATACGGCCATAGATATCAGCCTGCGTGCCACAGTGCTGCAATGTCATGGCTTCGTACTGTGGCAGCATGGCCGCCCAGAAAAAACCGTACAGAATCATCACCGCAGCCATGCTGACAAAGCTGTCAGCCCACCAGATCAGCGAGAAGCACAGCATGGTCAGCATCCCGGCCCAGCGCACCATCTGCATTGGCGTACGGAAATAACGGCTCCAGTAAGCCCAGAGATTCGGTGCCAGTATGCGTACCAGACCAAAGCAGGCCATCAGCTGACCGATCTGCTCCGGATTAAAACTGCGGTTCTGCAGAAATAACCCCCAGTAAGGCGCGATACAACCCAACAGGGCGAAATACAGGGCGTAAAAGAAAGAGAGCCGTTTAAACGGCAAAGCGGAAGACATCATGGCGTTGAACGCTCAGCCTCATGCCTGAAATGCGGTTATACAAAAAAGGGCCGGCAGAGCCGGCCCTTCATTTTACTGTTTTGCCTCAGCGGCAATCACCGGTGTTGTGCAGTGCACATCAGCGTTCTGGCCACGATGACGCAGCAGATGATCACACAGCACCATCGCCATCATCGCTTCGGCAATCGGCGTGGCACGGATGCCTACACAAGGGTCATGACGGCCTTTAGTGATGACTTCAATCGGGTTGCCATCAGAATCGATGGAACGGCCCGGAATGATCAGGCTGGAGGTCGGTTTCAGCGCGATATGGGCAATGATGTCCTGACCGGTGGAAATACCACCCAGCACACCACCGGCATGGTTGCTTAAGAAGCCTTCCGACGTCATTTCATCACGGTGCTCGGTGCCTTTTTGCTCAACACAGGCAAAGCCATCGCCAATTTCAACGCCTTTTACCGCATTGATGCTCATCAGCGCATGGGCCAGCTCGGCATCCAGACGATCAAAAATCGGCTCACCCAGGCCCGGGAACAGACCGGTCGCCACCACAGAGATTTTCGCACCAACGGAATTACCTTCTTTACGCAGCGCGTTCATGTAGGTTTCCATTTCGGCCACTTTAGAGGCATCCGGGCTGAAGAACGGGTTCTGCTCCACCTGATCCCAATCGAACTGTTCGATTTTGATCGGCCCCAGCTGGCTTAAGTAACCACGCACCTGAATGCCTTTCGCTGCCAGCACTTTCTTGGCAATGGCACCGGCCGCCACACGCATTGCGGTTTCGCGGGCTGACGAACGGCCACCACCACGGTAATCACGGAAACCGTATTTCTGCGTGTAGGCGTAATCGGCGTGGGCCGGACGGAAGGTCTTGGCTATGTCAGCGTAATCTTTCGAACGCTGGTCAGTGTTCTCGATCAGCAGGCCAATCGGTGTGCCCGTGGTTTTGCCTTCAAACACGCCGGACAGAATTTTCACCACATCGTCTTCACGACGCTGGGTGGTATAGCGTGAGGTACCGGGCTTACGGCGATCAAGATCAAGCTGCAGATCGTCTTCGCTCAGTTCAATACCCGGAGGGCAGCCATCAACGACAGCCACCAGCGCCAGGCCATGACTTTCACCGGCGGTGGTAACGGTGAAACTTTTGCCAAAGGTATTTCCGGACATAATCAGTCTCTTATTTCAGGGCCGGTCAGGCGGCCGTCTATTAATTCAATAAATCTAATTCAGTAGATCTAAGTCGCGCGCCTGCAGCACAAACACGCCGTGTCCGCCGTGTTCAAACTCCGGCCAGACAAAAGGTAACTGCGGATACGCCGCGGCCAGAGCCGGCCAGCTGTTACCGACTTCCACCACCAGCAGACCATCATCGGTCAGATACTGGCGGGCTTCTTTTAACATAATGCGCACCAGATCGAGGCCATCGTCGCCGGCGGCCAGTGCCATTTCCGGTTCGTGGTGGTATTCCTCCGGCAGGCAGCTCATATCATCAGCATCGACATAGGGCGGATTGGACACAATCAGGTCGTATTTGCCGCTGGCGGCAGCAAACAGATCCGACTGCAGCGCCATTACCCGGTCTTCCAGCTGGTGACGCTGAATATTTTCATCGGCCACTTCCAGCGCTTCGAACGACAGATCGAGCAGCTCAACCTCAGCCTGCGGGAATTTTTTCGCCATCGCGATACCGATACAACCACTGCCGGTGCACAGATCCATAATGCGCTGTGGCTGCGGCTGACCGTCCAGCGTATGGCCCTGCCACCAGGGCGCAAAGCCCTGATCAATCATCTGGCCGATCGGCGAACGTGGAATAAGCACCCGCTCATCCACCACAAACGGCAGATTGCAGAACCAGGCCACGCCGGTTAAGTAAGGGGCCGGTACGCGCTGTTCAATACGGGTAAGAATCAGCTCAATCGCCGCCTGACGCTCTGTCCGGGTCAGCTGCGCGTTGCGCCATTCGTTGGCCAGATTCCACGGCAGATGCAGGGCGTGGGTAACCAGTAACAAAGCTTCATCCCAGGGATTATCCGTGCCGTGACCATAGTAAATACCAGCCTCTGACATACGGCTGACCGACCAGCGGATCACATCCTGCAGGGTGTTAAGTTCATCAACGGCACATTCGGCGTGATGCTGTAAATCCATAAAAGAAAAGCTCTGTGAGATGAATCGGGCAGAAAGTGCGCTAGTTTACCTATTTTGAAGGCTCAGGGCATCTTTCCACCGTACGATTCCTAGCCCATACGCTGGCCATACAGGCTGCTGTTACCAGCCTCGAACGCATCCAGCGCCTGATCGGCAATATGCCGTCCCAGCGCGATCATTTCTTCGGCGCGGTAAAACTCGTACACCTCACAGCAGTTCAGCGGGATTTTGATCAGCAGATCCGGCGGGTAACCGGCAATTTTGTACTGGGTCAGCGATGCTGACATCACCTCAAACACCTGACTCAGAATATCCAGTTTGCCGAGGCTGTCATTTGCTTCTTTACGTGCATTGCTTTTGTTTTCAAACCACTGACTGGCCTTATCCACCAGCGTGTTAAACCAGTCCTGCTTTTCTTTGCGCTCACTCTCGGGGTCGTGTGCCAGCTCCTGCGGTACCGGCACTTCAGCGTTCAGATCCACGGCAATAATGAAGTCAGCATGGGCGGACACACAGGGGGTAATCGGCAGCGGGTTCAGCACCGCGCCATCCACCAGCATACGGCCATTGTTCGCCACCGGCGTCAGCAGACTGGGAATAGCCGCCGATGCCCGCACCGCATCCTGCAGCGAACCACGCTGAAACCAGATTTCTTTTTTATTGGTCAGATCGGTGGCGACCGCCGTAAAGGGAATCGGCAGGTCTTCAATATTACGGCCGTTAAGCATTTCGCTGATGATGTTAAACACCCGGTCGCCACGGATAACACCACCGGATAACAGACTCAGATCCACCAGTTTCAGTACATCCAGATATTTCAGACCACACACCCAGTCGCGGTAAACATCCAGCTGACCGGCGCAATAAAAACCACCGACCACGGCTCCCATCGAGCAGCCGGAAACCATCACGATGTCATAACCGCGCGCTTCCAGCGCATCGATCACACCGATATGGGTGTAGCCCCGTGCCGCACCACTGCCCAGTGCCAGTGCCACTGTTTTTTTCATGCTTATCTCCCTGGCCAGAATATAAAACGTAAAGCCGGCTGCAGACTGTTATCCGGCGCCGGCGTCAGTGCGCCATGACCATCAATATTCAGTTCATACTGACCGTCAAAGGTTGCCAGCCGCAGCTGCTTGGCCAGACGCTGCGAACACTGAATATTGTCACTCATATGGCTGGCGTCGTAACAATGGACCAGCAGATATAAACGGCGTTTCATCCCCGGGGTAAGATTTTTCAGATAGGCAATCAGCGCGCTGCTCTGTTGCTCATCAATACGGCCATTATCGGCCACCAGCCCCGGCAGCCAGCCATGACTGCTGACCAAAGCCTGCTGGATCAGCACGTTCATATCGGCCTGTTCCTGTACCGCATCAGTGGTGGTCAGCACATCCAGATTCACCATCACCTGCTTTGAGCCACGCTCGATAATATAAAGAACGTAGAGTGTCTTTTCTTTGCGTCCTTCCTGCTCTTTCAGCGCCACCCTATAAAACTGATTCTGTTCACGTCCGCCCAGACGGGCGTTATGAAATATTTCATTGGCCCAGAATGGATTACTGCCGCAATCCAGGGCACGACACTGATAAATCACCCGGCTGTCACTCAGCTGCTGTGTGTAATGATTAATCACGGTATCCAGCGGCACCCGGTCTTCCACCGCCCAGACCCGGCGCCAGAGAGAGCCTTGCAGGCGCCGTTCATGCTCACCATAGGTGGTGGCCTGATTGCGCTTCAGTCCTGAAATAACCAGACGGTAATTACTGACATCCTGTGTTTTGTCTTCCAGCACACCCGCCTGCGGAAAAGCATCCAGCGCCCAAAGTGGCGACACCAGCAAACCTGTTAACAATACCAACCAGCGCATGGGTTACTCCTTTCTGAAATACGGCGTTAGAGTAACACGGCGCACAGGGCACTCCCTATGCTGTGAATAAAGTGGTTCTTCTGACACTCGCCTCAGGCCCCGCCCTTTAACCCCTGCCCTTGTGGCTGTTACACTCGGCCGCGCCATTTTTCAGAGTCAGAAGCCAGTATTTATGAATTCGCTACTCCGTCCCGCTACTCTTTCCTGTCTGCTCATCCTCGCTGGTTGTCAGGCCATGCTGCCAAAATCAGGATCACCGGTTCAGGTACAGGTCTACAGCCAGGAACAGCAGCAACAGGCCAATGCTGCAGCCGATGAACTGTTTAATGAATACTACCAGTTTGCACTGGAACAAAGCCCGGTGCTGCGCAGCCAGCTGGGTATCAGCGGTCAGTTTGACTGGGACGATATTTCTCCCGAAGCACGGGAACAGCAGGTCGCGTTCTATCAGGATCTGCGCAGCCGCCTGCACGCTATCGACGAAGAAGCACTGTCAGCCGACCATCAGGCCAGCTACCGCACCCTGTTATCCGATCTGGAATTCAGCCTGTTAATGGTGCCGTTTGAGCAGCACCGCTATGCCTTCAGCCAGATGGGTGGCTGGCATACACTGGTGGTGGATGTGTTAATTAATAACCACCCGATCAGCAGCGTTCCTGAAGCCCATGATTACATCAGCCGGATGAAAACCATTCCTGCACTGTTTAAACGCTGGAGTGAGAATATCCGCGCCGCGGAAGAAGACGGCATCATTCCGCCGGCTTTTGTTTACCCGGCCGTCGAGAGCAGCATGGAAGCCATTATCAAAGGCATTCCGTTTGATAACGGCCCGGACGTCTCACCACTGTGGGCCGACTTTAACAGCAAGCTCGACCAGCTGGACCTGTACCCGTCCAGCCGTAAATTACTGGAACGCAAAGCCCGTTCAGCACTGCTGCAGGATGTATTACCGGCCTACCGCAATATGCTGGCGCTGGTGCGCGAGCAGAAGCAACGCGCACCGCAGCATCAGGCCGCACTCAACCTGAGCGATGGCCTGCGCTATTACCAGCTGCTGTTGACGCATTACACCAACAGTCAGTTTGACGCCGACCGTATTCACCAGCTGGGGCTGACCGAAGTTACCCGCATTCAGCAGGAAATCATTGCCCTGATGCCGGCGCTCGGTTACCAACCAGCCGATGGCAGCAACAATCAGCAGCAGTTACGCGACTTTTTTCAGTGGATGGAAGAACGCAGTTATCGTTTCCCTGATGATCAACAGGGACGGGATGAGTTTATTGGCTACCAGAAAAATAAAGTGCGGCAGATGGCCGAGCGCCTGCCCTACTTTTTTACCCGCCTGCCGGTCAGCCCGATCGTGGTTAAAGCGGTGGAAGACTATCGCCAGAGCAATGCCCCTATCGCTTTCTATGAGTCACCGTCGATGGACGGCACACGTCCCGGTATTTACTACGTCAATCCGGCACGTATGAACGATCTGCCGCGCTACCGTCTGGCCGCACTGGCCTTCCATGAAGCCCTGCCAGGTCACCATATGCAGATTGCCCTGACCCAGGAAAATGAACAGCTGCCGGATTTCCGCCGTAATCTGAGTTACAGCGCCTTCAGCGAAGGCTGGGCTTTATATGCCGAAAAACTGGCCGCCGAAATGGGCGCTTACGAATCGGCAGAAGAAGAATACGGCCGCCTGGTTATGGAACTGTGGCGCGCCATGCGTCTGGTGCTGGATACCGGTTTACACGCCAAAGGCTGGAGCCGCGAACAGGCGATTAATTTCCGTCTGGAAAACACCCCATTCTCCCGCGCCGACAGCGAAGCGGCCGTTAACCGCTATCTGGTGATGCCGGGTCAGGCTACGTCTTACAAAATGGGCGAATTACGTATCCTGTCGATTCGCCAGCAGGTAAAGGACATTCTTGGCAGCCGCTTTGATCTTGCCGCCTTCCATTCCGCCCTGCTCAGTCAGGGGGCGCTGCCGCTGGATGTATTGCAGGAGTGGATGATCCGCTGGGCCAAGCAACAGAAAAACAAACAGCCGAAAGCGACAACAGCGGCAATGAATAACGCTTCTGACGTTACAGACAAACCGACCGATAAGGAATAAACCTGCCGGTACCCCGAAAGGACACCAAATTTCTGTCCTTTCGGGCCAGATACCTCCGGCGTCCAATACTGACGATTGTGCCTGAAGCCTGCCTGCATTAGCCTCCCTCAGGCAAAGGAATGCAGCAGCCCCTCCGGATAGCGGATCTCATGCCGCTGTTCCGTCGCTTCGTTCTGACGATTTCCTCTGCAGCGCTTCCCGGCGTATTTCCGGGCCAATATTCCAGCAGAGACCTCCACCATGATAAGAATCCTGTTTCTCCTTGCAGCATTGCTGCCACTGCAGGCTTTCGCTGAAGCCAGATCGCTGGCATCAATAGAAAAAACCAAAGAACTGGCGGAAGCGGTCATGAGCGATGTCGGCAATAACGCCATGCTCAAAGGCCTGGCCCTGTTAAAACCTTATGTCATGTTTTCGGAAGCAGAATTTAACGCGCAGATGAATAATGTCAGTTCGCAGTTACCGGTAATGGATCAACACTATGGCAAATCCTTAGGCTACGACTTTGTATCCAAAGAGCTGATCGGTGACACGCTGGTTAAATATATATTTTTGCAAAAATTTGAACGCCACCTGATGACCTGGCACTTTATTTTTTACAAGCCAAAAGATAAGTGGTTACTGAATACCTTTTATTTTAACGACGATTCCGCAGCATTGTTTCTGCGCTGAAAGCTGCGGCACTTTTCGAAACTGACAGCTGTGGCACTTTTCTAAACCGACAGCTGTGGCACTTTTCTATACTGACAGCCGTGGCACTGGCATTCATCAGTACATAAAAAAGAGCGGCGTTATAGCCGCTCTTTATCTTTCACGCTGTAGCGTTTAAACAATGCATAGTCGTAGGGAATACTCATGGTCAGATCCCTTGCCTGCCATAACGCTCCCTCTGAAGGCCGGCAAAAATCGTAAGCGGGCTTCATAAAGTTAATGCCTTCCGGCGCTTCCTGATAGCGGTTAATCGTATCGTCATACAGTAAAACCATACAGCTGATGCAGCGGTAGTTACCATCGGTCTGTGGGTTGTTGTAGCAGGTTCCCAGCCGGATGGTTAAGCCCTGTTCACGGATGACATCCAGCAGTAACCCCTCAGTCAGACGAATCAGTCCGCTCTGGGCATTTTCATCAATCGGGTAATCATCCGCAATTTCAAGCTGTTCAAAATGTTGCGCCTGTATTGCCTTAAGCTCTTTAGCTTTACGTTCCGGATCAGTGATTTTATTGATATCGAATGGGTAACGGACCTCAGGAGCATCAACCGCAGCGGTAAAATCCTGTGCCGAGGCCGAATGTTCAGCCCAGACAGAATCTGCGTTATCGTTTTCATCACGTGCTTGCGGTACATCATCCAGATCGGAAAATTCTTCGCCGCCCAGATTCAGAACATTAATCCGGAAACTTTCCCAGTGCGTTGGTATATGATGAAAACCCACAACAAAATGCAGAAATAACAGCATCAGGATGAATACCACCAGTAGCGATCGTCCATGTTTATTCAGCCAGGACGCCGCTGCCTTTTTCTGTACATGATTATTCATTGTCTTCCCTGAGCCGTAGCCCTGATAAAATGGTGAAGACGCGACGATAACAGACACGCAACGATAAGCCAGTGGCCAGCACACTGCAGAAAAATAAAGTGCATCCACTGCAAACAGGCCTGACAGATCAATCTTCCCTGCTGCCACCATCTGCCAGATACAAAAAAGCCCGGAAATCCGGGCTTTTTACTTCAGTGTTATCTGGCGCCTCAATAACGCAGTTCGATACCGGCCTGCCAGTAGCGGTCATCGGCTGGTGTGGCTTTGACCTGCGCACCGGTCGTATCCGTTGCCACAATACGGCGATGACGCATCTGGCCCAGCTCTGCTGTCAGCCATAAAGCACCGCGCCAGTGAAATTCACCACCCAGTCCAAGCTTCCAGTTAGTGTAATTCGCTTTAAAACTTCCGGTCTGGTCTTTCACTTCTTCAACCCAGACACCACCGGCCGGGCGCAAATGCACATAGGACGATAAATCGTTGCTCCAGCGGGTCTGGATTCTGGTTTGCGGAAAACCCAATAACACTTCGGTGTCGCGTGTTGCTTTGGTTGCCATTCCAATCACCGGACGCGGATTAAAATCACCGAACTCACGATTAACAGTAATACCAAACTGCCAGAAAGAACCACCACGGCGATACAGGCGACCAATAATATCGGCATTAACGCCGATACTCTCACTGTCGAGCACATTTAAATCGGTCATAAAGCCCGGTTCAGCGCGTAATAAAAACTCTGCGTTTCTGCCCCGCTTCTGACGATATTCCAGCGGCAAAGAAATCCAGAAATAATCGTTCTGCAAGGCGGTCGTACCGGTCCAGCGGAATTTACTCATATCCAGATGAAAAGAGGACGACAGCTGCTCGCCACCGCGCTTTTTATGCTCCAGTGGCAGAGTCAGGCTCAGCTCGCTGCGGCCAAATTCTGTTCCGGCACCGTTTTCCGGTGCCGCCGGTCCTTCATTAGCCCAATACAGGCCATTGGCCGCGGCAGCCCAGCTGCACAAACAGCCAGCCACTACCGTGCCGATTTTACGTACATCAGTTTTCATCGGGATAAAGGTCATTGTATGCTTCCTGAACACTGGCATAACTGGCCAGTGCGCCTGTCGATTGCTCATTTTTGCGGACGGTATCGAGTGCGGTCAGAACGTCGAGAACATTCTCGAAACCGGCCACTATATCGTCCGGCGCTCCCACCTCTTTCAGAAGATCAGTGTAGTTGGCAACGTACTCATACGCCTCGGTTTCGGCACGGCGCTGCGCTGGCGTGGCACTTTCATCCATGCGGCCAATCACATCCACAACATTGAGTAATGATTTGGCAGCTTCGCTGTCACCATCCACGGCTTCATTCAGAATAAAGCTGTTGAGGAAATTGGAAGCCTCAGCAATCGCAGATACCTTTTGTGTTTGCCCGCCCAGTGCCTGAAAATCGCCATTGGATAAAAAACCATCTTCGTAAAGACGCTGGGTCAGTGCCGGAATCTGGCTGGAATTAATAGTGCCGGAAAAAAACTCTGCACTGATGCGGCTGAGTTTTTCTGCGCGGTAGGAAAAAGAGACTTTATCACTGCTGTCGGCATTCATCTGGCTTGCCGCCGGGGCCGCAGATCTGGCCTGACCGGCCGCTGCCGCCTCATCACTTTCGGCTGCCTGGCGGTTGTCGCCATTCAGCGCATCGGTTGTTGAAGCAACGCTTTTACCCAACATCGCCAGCAGGTTCTGATAACCGGACGAGGAATTATTGATATCCACCTGACATCCTCCCAAAAAGACTGAGAAGAAATACGCAATTACCAGGCCAGACAAACAATCCTGTTAATAATCAATAATTTATAAATAAAAGCGGCAAGCACTCGCCGCTTTGCGTCAGCTTTTTGCCGCTACTTTCCCTTTTGCTCATCCGCATCCTGAGCCGCGCCGGGGACGCGCGCACGACGGGTAATATGCTGGCGCAGACGGTGTACGCCCCAGTACACCGTCCCCAGCACCAAGGGCAAGGCAATGCCTTTCAACAGATCGCTGTTGATATTCAGACCCGCGGCTTTCAGGGCGGTAAAAGCAATGCCGAGCAACGCCAGTATGTAGTAACCGATGGCGACGACCGACAAGCCTTCCACGGTTTGCTGCAGGCGCAGCTGCAGCTGGCTGCGGCGGTTCATGGAAGACAGTAAATGCTGATTCTGTTCCTGAATCGACAGGTCAACACGGGTACGCAACAGACTGGTGGTACGGTTGATGCGGCGTGATAAATCTTCCAACCGGTCACGCACCGAGTTACAGGTTTTAATACCCGGCGTCAGACGCCGTTCAAGGAACTCGCGCAAACTCTGCATCCCGTCAATCGGGCTTTCTTTCAGCTGGCGCAGGCGGTCACGCACCAGATCGTGGTAAGCCACGGCTGCCGAAAAGCGGAAGTTGGTATTGGAGCGATGACGTTCCACTTCGGCCGCCAGCTGCGATAATTCCTGCAGCAGTACACGCTCGTCTTTGCCGGCATCAATATCGGAAATGCTCTGATTCAGTGTCGCCAGATTGTCTTCGATACGGCTTAATTCGCCGCCCATCTGACGCGCAATCGGCAGCGCAATCAGCGACATCAGACGGTAGGTTTCCAGTTCGAATAAGCGCTGCACCAACCGCCCGGTCTGATACGGTGTCAGTTGCTGAGTGGTGGTTTCAGCACCTTTATTACACACCACAATGCGGCCAAAACCATCAGAGTGCAGCTTAAAGGCTGTCCACACCTGGGCTTTATCATCGGCCACCCAGGCGCCGGAAACCCGCTGCCCTTCGAACCAGCGCTGGATCTGTTTATCATCAGGCAAGCTGTCGACCAGCGCCAGATTCACCGCCACCACCAGCTCGCCGGGCATAGCAGCCAGCCAGTCTTTGGGCACAAAGCTCAGGGCATCGGCAGAGAAAGGCTCCACATCGGGACAGATAAAGGTGAAGTTGGCAAACTCAAGGTGACGCTCCCAGCGCAGCTCAAAACCACCGAAATCCTGATACAGGCAGGACGATTCCGGTGCTGGCGCCGGCACGCTGAAACGGCGGCAAAGATCGACCACATGAGCGTGCAGGTCTTCGCGGTTATCGTTCAGCAGAACGGTGAAATGAGCAACATGACAGTTGCCTTCGATGATGGGTGAAGGACGGTTGTGCAGCTCTTCGTACAGAGCCGAACGCCATGGATGCACCTTCAGGGCAACCGAAGGTGCGGCAATATCCGGAGCCTGATCCGTTAGAGCGTTTTTCATCATTCCATCCTGCTGCCTGCTATAAAAGTGCGCGGATTTTACCCAAGGGCAGGCACAGATGCGACTTTTCAGGCCGGTCCGTGCACTTCCTCAGCAGCAGTCGTCGCAGCAGGCAACAATTCGCTTAATCGCATATCGAGCAGGGTGCTGCGCTGTTCAAGCCACTGTTGCTGCCAGTTTTGCAGAGCACCGAACGCCGGCCCACTGATGTTATCGGGTAACGGCTGCTGCAATTGCTGCAGAGTCAGTGTACGGAAAAAAGACGCCAGACTCAGACCATTCAGATCGGCGATCCATACCCATTGCTGATCCTGCGTCTGAGTCGCCCAGCCCTGCTGCTGAAACTCCTGCAGCAGACGCCCGACATCGGCCGCCGGCAGATCACGGGCCAGCCGGCACAGGCGTGCTTCATCCGGCAGCTGACCGGATTGCTGTGCCTGCCACAGCGTCTGCAATAACAACAGACGCTGCCACAATAACGGCAAACGGCGTTTCTGGCTGCGTACATGGCTCAGGCTGTAGCTCAGTTCGGCGCCCAGCAATAACAGCATCCAGGCCAGATAGATCCACAGCAGAAACAGCGGCACCGCGGCAAAGGCGCCGTAAATCAACTGGTATGACGGAAATAACCCCACCGCCTTGGCAAACAGAAACTTACCGGCTTCAAATACCGTAGCCACCAGTACCGCCGCCAGTAAGGCATTACGCCACGGCACCCGGCAGTTAGGCACCAGCATATACAGCGCACAGATAGCACCGCTGCTTAAAAGCCAGGGCAGCAGCCTGACGGGTAAGGCAATCTGGCCGGTTAACGCGCCGGCGTCCTGCCACAAAGGCATCGCCGCCAGCAGCGAGCTGGCAGCAAAGGCAGCCCCGAACAACAGCGGGCCAAGACTGAGTACCGCCCAGTAACGGAAAAAGGTCTGCAGACCGGAACGCGGCTTGTCGACATTCCAGATGCGGTTGAACTGCATCTCAATGGTACGCAACAACATAAAAGCCGTTACAAACAGAAAGGCAACACCAACCCAGGTCAGCTTGCGCGCCTGCTGGCTGAACTGTACTAAATAGGCCGAAATGGTTTCGCTGCCCTCCGGCATAACATAAGCCAGAAGCTCGCCGTGGGCCTGATCGCCCCAGCTTTGCAGTTCCGGAATAGCACTGAGGATGGCGTAGGTCACGGTGATCACCGGCACCAGTGCAAACAGCGTGGTATAGGTTAACGCAGCAGCATCACGGCGCCGCTCTTCGCCTTCGAAGCGCTTCAGTGTCTGCCATAAAATCTGGCCGGTCAGGCGTAACCGCCGCCAGAAACGCCGCATCGGGGTAAGAATTGCTGCCGCTTCCTGTCCGCTGACTGTCATATGCAATTTTCCGTTCGTCTGAGTGCAGCCGGAAACAAAAATACCGGCTTTTTACGCAAGCTTTTCCTCTGCGCGGGCATCCTTTGTTAAGATACCGGCCATTCAGTCCGTGAGACAAAATTGCCCGACAGGCTGTTCACGGCCGCCAGACATCATCCGCTGCCGGTAATTCCGGACAACGACACAGGACACGCAAAGCATGAGCGAAATACAGATCTACCACAATCCTCGCTGTTCCAAATCCCGCGAAACCCTGGCCCTGCTGCAGGAACAGGGCATTGAACCCGAGGTGATCGAATATCTGAAGAATGTGCCCTCTGCCGCCGAACTGAAAAGCGTACTGAGCAAACTGGGCATCGGCGCCCGTGATCTGCTGCGCACAAAAGAAGCCGAATACAAAGAAGCCGGCCTCGACAATCTGCAGCTGAGCGATGATGACATCATTGCCGCCATGTGCGCGCACCCGAAACTGATTGAACGCCCGATTGTGATCAAAGGATCACAGGCGCGTATCGGCCGTCCGCCACAACAGGTTCTGGAGATTCTGTAATGGCCCAGCCTTACGTTCTGGTGCTGTATTACAGCCGCCATGGCAAAACGGAGCGCATGGCGCAGCAGATGGCGCGCGGTATCGAAAAAGTCAGCGGTATGGAAGCCAGACTGCGCACCGTGCCGGAAGTGTCGGCCGATACCGATGCCAGCCTGCCGGCAGTGCCGGACAGCGGTGCCGTATACTGCAGCGCCGATGATCTGAAACACTGCGCCGGCCTGCTGCTTGGCAGCCCGACGCGCTTTGGCAATATGGCCGCACCGCTGAAGTTCTTTCTCGATGGCACCAGCCCGTTGTGGCTGACCGGCGCACTGATCAACAAACCAGCCGGGGTGTTTACCTCCAGCTCGTCACTGCACGGTGGCCAGGAAAGCACCCTGCTGAGTATGGCGCTGCCACTGCTGCACCACGGCATGGTATTCGCCGGCATTCCCTATAGCGAAGCCGCCCTGCTCAATACCCAGAGCGGCGGTACACCTTACGGTGCCAGCCACTGGGCCGGAGCCGATAACAATAACGAACTGAGTCAGGCCGAAAGCCAGCTCTGTCAGGCGCAGGGGCAACGTATTGCCACCCTGGCCAAAGCACTGGCGGAGGCCAATTGATGAAAACCCTGAATGCATACCGCATCATGCTGGCCAGCTATCTGGCGGTTCTGCTGGTGTTACTGTACGGCACACTGAGCAACGCTCCGGCTGGCAGTGAAGGCACTGCCAATTACGCCGTTGGCGTACTCTGGTGGCTGATTAAAGTGCTGCCTTTCCTGCTGTTTATTCCCGGCCTGATCAAGCGCTCACACAAAGCCGCGGCCTGGCTGTCCTATATGTCGATTCTGAGCTTTGCCGTGTTGGTTGGCCTTGGCTCATTCACGGCCGCCAGCCTGTGCATCGTACTGTTCCTCAGCAGCATGCTGTACACCCGCTGGGCCAAGGCCGATGCTGCAGCTGTCAACCAAACGGCTGCGAACACCCACCAATAACAGGAATTCATACCATGAAACTGACCGTGTATTTATCCGGCGAAATTCATACGGACTGGCGCGCTGACATTGCCCGCGGTGTTGCTGATGCCGGGCTGGACGTTGAACTGACCGGGCCAAATACCAACCATGGCGCCAGCGACGACTGTGGCGACCAGATTCTGGGCGCCGAAGAGAAAGCTTTCTGGAAAGATCACAAAGCCGCCAAGATCAATGCACTGCGTACCCGCAAGCTGATTGCCGATGCCGATATTGTGGTGGTGCGTTTTGGTGATCAGTACAAGCAGTGGAATGCGGCCTTTGATGCAGGCTACGCCGCGGCGCTGGGTAAGTCGCTGATTGTGCAACACGATCCGGCCCTGACTCATCCGCTGAAAGAAGTAGACGCTGCGGCAATGGCAGTCTGTGAAACACCGCTGCAGGTGGTGGAGATTTTACGTTATATCAACCGCGACAACTGAACGGTTCAAACCGCTGTTCAGCGCGGCAGCCTAATGCCCGGGAGCCTGCATCAGGCTCCCGCAGCCGAACGGTTACTCGTCGTCCCATTCACCATCAGTGCTGTCATCAGCGATCTCGGTGGTAACAGGCTCGCCGCACTTGGCGCACTTGCCTTCGATAAAGATCACTCCTTCCTGCTCAAATTCTACCGGCTCAACCATACCCAGATCGGCTTCCATACAGTTGTTACACCAGGTCTGGCTCAGGAAGGCTTCCTGATCTTCTTTATCACGTGCGTAAAAATCGCGTTCGGTTCGTTCCATTGTGTTACTCCGGTTTTAATACTAAATCACCACAGAATGGCGTGAGATTATCAGGATATTCCCCGAAAAATACTGCGGTTTATTCTACGCTTTATAGCAAAGCCTGAATATGGATCCTGTTAATGAATGTAAAACATCAATTGGTACTGACGATTGTTGCCAGCACCCTCTGCGCCGTTATTCTGACAGCCTTCATTGGCAGTGAGACTTCCGTAACCACCGCCAGGGAAGGTGCTGACCAACAGGTTGTTCAGGCATTAATCAGCCGCCGTGACCTGAATAAAGCCAGCATCGAACGCTATCTGGCAACTCTTGAATCCCAGCTGATTACCTTAAGCAGCAGCCCACTGATCCAGCAATCTGCCGTGCTGCTGAAAACCGCGTTCTTCGATTACCCGCTGCAGTACGGCGAAGCACTCGATGAACAGCCGTTAAAAAACTACTACGCCAACGATTTCAACGCCACCTTTGCAAGACTGAACGACGGCCAGAATGCGCCGCAACAGCAGCTATATTCCCAGCTGGGTGATAATGCCCGTTATCTGCAAAGTGCCTATATCAGCGGCAACAGTCACCCGCTGGGCGCCAAAGCCGAACTGATCGCGCTCAACAATGGTACTGAATACGATGAGCTGCACCGCACTATTCATCCTTATCTGTACCAGTTTCAGCAGCGCTTTGGCTATTACGATGTTTTTATCGCCGATGCTGACAGCGGGCATATTATTTACTCGGTCTTTAAAGAGCTGGATTTCGCCACCTCGCTGCGCACCGGCCCCTATAAAGACAGCGGCATTGCTGACGTCTTCAATAAAGCTATGAGCCTGTCCGCAGGAGAAGTTGCCTTCAGTGATTTCACCACGTATATGCCGTCATATAACGCACCGGCATCTTTTATTGCCACTCCTATCTTTACCGACGGCCAGCGCAGCGGGGTACTGATCTTTCAGATGCCGGTCGATAAAATTAACGGCATTATGACCAATGACAACCGCTGGACCGAAGTGGGTTTTGGCCAATCCGGCGAAAGTTATCTGGTCGGTCAGGATATGACACCACGCAGCCAGAGCCGTTTTTTAATCGAAGATAAAGCCGGTTATCTGCAGGCTCTGCAGCAGGCCGGCTTATCCAAAACGCTGCTGAATGAAATTGACCAGCGTAATTCTTCCATTGGCCTGCAGCCACTGGAGACGCCATCGGTCAAAAAAGCGCTACAGGGTGAAAACGGTGTGCAGACCATCAACGACTATCGTGATGTTCCCGTACTCTCGGCCTATACCTATATCGACTTTGTCGGTACCCGCTGGGCGCTGATCAGCGAGATTGATCGCGATGAAGCCTATGCCGGTGTAAGCCAGATGGCGCAGACACTTATCCGTAACAGCGTCATATTGGTACTGGTGATGGCGGTAATCATGTCGATAGTCGGGATCTGGCTGGGTAACCGGGTCACCGCGCCGATTGTGAATGTAATAGACCGTATTCGTCAGGTTGCAGAACGGCGCGAACTGAACGCAAGCTTCAGCGAAAAAGGTGCTGCCGAATTCGTTCAGCTGGGCCAGGCGCTGAATCAGCTGTTCCGTCAGCTGCAATCATTTTTTGGTGAAATGCAGCAAACCGCCGATATCCTGACTCATCATTCAGAACAGCTGAAAACATCCAGTAACTCCACCGCCAACCAGGTGATGCAGCAGAATGAAGAAGTGAATTCTGCAGCAACCGCCACTACCGAAGTCAGCGCCTCTGTCGGTGAAGTGGCAAGCCACGCCGAACTGGCCGCGGAAAATATGCGCAATACCCGTGAGCGGGTAAAAGAAAGCCACGAAATGTCCAATACCGCACGCACCACCATCTATCAGTTACAGGAAAATATGAGCCAGTCTATTGCCGGTATGGAGCAGCTGGCACAGGAAAGCGAAGGTATCGGGGCGGTGCTGGATGTCATTCAGACCATCGCCGAGCAGACCAACCTGCTGGCGCTGAACGCAGCCATTGAAGCAGCACGGGCTGGTGAGCAGGGGCGTGGCTTTGCCGTGGTTGCCGATGAAGTGCGCACGCTGGCTTCCCGTACCGCTCAGAGTACAGAAGAAATCCGCAATAAAATTCAGTCACTGCAGCAATGCGTCAGCAGTGCCCAGCATGCCATGAGTACATCACAGGAAGGCACCAACGACAGTCTGGAAAAAGTGGAAGGTACCGCGCGCCTGATGGACGAAGTGTCCGCCCTGATTGATCAGATGGAAGAAATGAGCGCGCAGATTGCCACCGCCGCAGAAGAACAAAGCAGCGTAACCACCGAAATCAGCCGCAACATTACCCACGTTAAAGATCTGTCGGATGGTATTCTTGATGCCACCGCCATGATCCAGAACTCCAGTACCGATCTGGATAATATAACCACCACGATCCGCAGTCAGATCAGCGAATTTAAATTCTGATCTTTTCCGGCCGCGACCTCTGCTCGTGTGGTTGTGGCCGGAGTCTTTTATAAAAATATCCGGATCAATGCCGGAATACTCCCGGAGAAAAGTCTGCGCTGGCACAAATGGCTCTGCGCAGTTCACCGTTTTACCTGCATCCTTGGCCTCTTATCTCATCCATCCCAGAGGCTTTTATGATCACTCTGCACCATCTGAATAATTCACGCTCGCAACGTATTATCTGGCTGCTTGAAGAGCTGGGCGTTGACTACGACATCAAACGTTATGAACGCGATGCCAAAACATCCCTGGCGCCCGCCAGTCTGAAAGCCATCCATCCGCTGGGTAAATCCCCGGTAATTACCGACGGCGATCAGACCATTGCCGAGTCCGGGCTGATTATCGAGTACTTAATCCGTACTTATGGCAAAGAACGTTTTTTGCCCGAAGAAGGCTCTGCGGCGTACTGGCAATACCTATACTGGCTGCACTATGCCGAAGGGTCATTAATGCCACTGATGGTGATGTCACTGATTTTTAATAAAATCAAAACCGCGCCAATGCCATTTTTCATCAAACCCATTGCCCGCGGCATCGCCGATAAAGTCATGCAAAGCTATGTCGGTCCTAATGTTCTGAATAATCTGCGATACATTGAGCAGCATCTGGGCAGCAACCCGTGGTTCGCAGGAGAGCAGATGACCGGTGCCGATTTTCAGTTGATATTCCCTCTGGAGGCCGCTCTTAACCGCGGTAGTCAGAGCAGCGATTACCCTAACATTACCGCCTGGGTGCAAAAGGTTCATGCCCTGCCGGCCTACCAGGTAGCCTTACAAAAAGGCGGGCCATACGACTACGCCTGAACACAGCGTTCAGGCATGCCAGCCGCGCGGAAAGCGTCCGGCGGCTGTCATGCTTATCCGGGCATCGCTATAATAAACACTGTTTTATTGCCCGGAGTCGTTATGGCTATCCTGTTGCAACATCTTTCTGTAAACATTCGTCGCTTACTCAACCCGACCCTGCTGACACTTTTGATTGCTGGCTGCGCAACCGTTGGCGTAAGTATGAATGCCGATGATCTTTTCGGTAAAACCGTTATTACCGACCGCAGAGCAGAGGCCAACAGCAGCCAGGCGCACCATTACCGTGACACGATCCAGCCGATTCTCGAAAACCGCTGTGTCGTATGCCACGGCTGCTACGATGCACCCTGCCAGCTGAAATTATCGTCTCCCGAGGGCATTATGCGTGGTGCCAGTAAAACCCTGGTCTACGACGGCACCCGCATTCTTGCCAGCGAACCCAGTCGCCTTGGTATCGATGCTCAGACCACCGAGCAGTGGCGTAATAAAGGCTTTTTTCCGGTTCTGAACGAACGCTCACAAACGGCTGACATTAATCTGCAAAACAGCGTGTTCTTCCAGATGCTGGCACTGAAGGCAAACAACCCGCTGCCTGAAGGAAAAATTCTCGACGATGATGATTTTGCCCTGGGACTGAACCGTAACCAGCAATGCCCGACTCAGGAAGAATTTACCGATTTCGCGCAAGAGCACCCGCTCTGGGGCATGCCTTATGCACTCCCCGCCCTCAGTCATGATGAATATTCCAAACTTACCCAGTGGATGAAAAGCGGCGCGGCACTGGCTGCTGATCTGCCATTACCTGAAGCAATTCAGGCAGAAATCGATCACTGGGAAGCCTTCCTTAATCAGGATAATTTAAAACAGCGTTTAACCAGCCGTTATATTTACGAGCACTTATTTCTCGCCAGCCTGTATTTTTCACCGGAACCATTATTCCGTAACCAGCAACCGGCCAAACGACCTGAATATTTTTTCAGACTGGTTCGCTCTGCCACACCTCCGGGCCTGCCTATCAGTCCGGTAGCAACACGCAGGCCATATGATGATCCTCAGGTTAAGCGGGTTTATTACCGCCTTATGCGTGACAGCAGCAGCGTTGTTGCCAAAACCCATATGCCCTATCGCCTGAATAACGAGCGCATGGATTGGATTAAAGCCCTGTTTATTGAGCCTGAATACGACGTTGATTATCTGCCCGATTATAAACCGGAAACCGCAGCCAATCCGTTTATCGCCTTCGCACAGCTTCCGGTAAATGCCCGCTACCGCTTTATGCTGGAAGAAGCGGAATTTATTATCACCGGCTTTATTAAAGGCCCGGTATGCCGTGGCCAGGTGGCGCTGAACGTTATCGACGATCACTTTTGGGTCTTTTTTGTCGAGCCTGAAATCCAGAATGATCCTGATTACAGCCAGTTTTTAACCGAGCAAAGCGACCACCTGCGCTTACCCGGCGAAGCAGAAAGCAATTCCGGAATCATTACCGACTGGATACGCTATTCCAGCCTGCACAACGAATATCTGGATGCGAAAAATGCTGCTCTTGTTAAAAAATTTCCCGATGGCCAGCCGGTTAATCTGGATCTGATCTGGCGGGGTAATGACAGCATCAGTAATAGCCATCGCGACGGTATCCGCAATCCCAATGCTGCACTGACCATTTTCCGCCACTTTGACAGCTCTACCGTGGTTAAAGGCATGGTTGGCCAGCACCCGAAAACCGCCTGGGTCATTAACTATTCGTTACTCGAGCGTATTCATTACTTACTGGTCGCTGAGTTTGATGTTTACGGCAATATCGGACATCAGCTGATGACCCGCCTGTATATGGACTTCCTGCGGATGGAAGGTGAATTTAATTTTCTTACCCTGCTGCCACAGGAAGAAAGAGTACGACTGGCCGATTACTGGTATCGCGATGCTTCCGACAGAGTAAAAAAACATCTGGTCAACTACGAGGAGCATGTTCTTAATGACCCGGCGATCGCCTATCACAGCCAGAATCCGCAGGCTGAATTGTACGAAAAACTACGTCAGCACCTGCAGCCGGTACTGGAAGATAAATACGATCTTGCACGCCGGATTACCCCACAGGATCTGAATATTCTCAGCCGGATTAACCGGGTACAGGGAGAGCCGGCAACATTGATGCCGGAAATATCCTTATTACTGGTTGAAAATATGCAGGGAGACAGCAAGGTCTACACACTGATACGCAACAGCGGTCACAGCAACCTGACCGGGCTGCTCTACGAAGAAGAAAACCGTCTGCCACAAGAAGATTATCTGACGCTGGTGCCCGGTATTATCGGTGCCTACCCTTCAGCATATTATCGTGTGTCATCGTTCCGCCTGAATGATTTTGTCAGCGCAGTCACCGCACTGAAAGATGAAGACGATTATGAAAAGCTGGCAGACCGTTTCGCCGTACGCCGTACTGATCCGCAATTCTGGACGCACAGTGATCAGATACATCAGTGGTTTTTGCATAATGACCCGCTGAATGCCGGTCTGCTGGATTATAACCGTCTGGAAAACCGCTGAGCTGTTCAGCCCGCAGCAAACAATAACAGTTGTTTGCTGTCACTCGGTGTCAGGCCAGACCAGCGCTTAAAGGCGCGACGGAAATTGGTGGTGTCATTAAAATTCAGATAATGCGCCACCTGTTCGTTGGTCCAGCCGTTAATATGGAATAAATACAGACAGACATGCAGCCTTGCCTGATCCTGTAACTGCTGAAAATGGCAGTGATGCTTTTGCAGTTTCCGTTTAAAAGTCGCCGGACTCATGGCAAAAGCCCGGGCAACCTCCGGCAAACTCTGCGGTGTACGCAACTGCCGGGTTAAATAATGATATACCGCTTCATTAAAACCATTCATGGCCGGCTCCCCTTCAATCAACAATTGCGCTTCACGCAAAGCCACCTGAAAAGCCGTTGATGAGCCACGCGGCCAGACTTTTTCCAGCCAGTGCTTTTCAATCATCATGACATCCACACCGACCGAAAAGTGCAGATCTGGCCCCAGATACACCTGATACTGCTCGTCTCTGGCCGGGCGTGCATAGCTGAAACCATAGCGCCAGGGTAAAGCTTCCTGCGCCAGCCAGCGACTCATGGCGGTTAAGCCGGTCATTGCTGTTTCAACCATAAAGCGCCGTTCATCCTGCAAACCACAGGCGTCCAGCCACTGCACATAACAATAACGCTCATCCTGATAAATACGGGGAACCAGTAACGGAGATAAAAACTGCCGGAAGTCCACCAGCGCCTGCAGTGCTCTTGCCAGATCCGGTGCATTCGCCAGCAGTTGACTGAATACACCGTAATGTCCGGGCCATAAGCTGTCACCCCAGCGAAAACTTAAATCTTCTTCAGGCAGTAATTTCCGTCCATTAATGATCAGCTGCTGTAATTGTGCGGGTGAAAGATAATGACTGCCGGTCAGAATATCGTCATAAAAAAGCCCACTGCCGCGCAGTATTTTATGGCTGGAAATATCACGTGCCAGCAACAGATCAATCAGCAGAGCCGGTTGATGATGAGCGGCAATAATCCGCTCGTCACGCTCATACCAGCGACCGCAATACATCGTCATGCTGCCAGAAAACAGCCATGCTGACGCTGCGCTGTCAGCAGAGCCTGATTAACACGTTCAATGCTCTGAGCAGGCTGATCACCGGAACGGCATTCAGTCAGGCCAATACTGATACGCTGATAGAGTGTTTCTCCGTTTTGGCTGTGTTTAAACGCAAAATGCTGTACCGAAAGCTCAATCTCCTGCGCCAGCTGTAATGCTGCATCACCTTGAGTATCGGGTAACAACAATGCGAAACGGTCGCCGGCATAACGGCAGATCAGATCGCTCTGACGCAGATTCAGCAGCAGCAGCTCCGCAATTTCACGCACCAGGCGATCACCTTCCCGATGACCGAAACGCCGGGTAAAACTGCCGAATTCGTTAATATCAACCATCATCAGCGTCATCGGCCGGGTACTGTTCAAATGCTGCTGTAATTGTTCTTTTAAATAATCGGCGCGCCCAAGCTGAGTCAGACCATCGATAAAACGATGTTCGCGGAATAACCGCTCACGTTTCGCCAGTTGACGATTAATCGACAGCTGCTCACTGTGCCAGTGAAATAAACCATACGTCAGCAACGCAATACCAACAGGCATGGCAACCGATTCCAGCCAGGCGTCCCACCACTGCTCTGCAGGAATACGGATAAATTCATCCAGATTATCCTGCCACATCGCCAGAAAAATAAACCCCAGCCCCAGCATCAGCAGATCTGTCACTCTGCCCGCCGGCCGGCTGCCCAGAATCAACAGCATCCAGATCGCCACCGCGATCGCACTGCCGCCCTCCCCCAGAACATCCAGCCAGTCAATTTCACGCCAGTGTTTGGCATCACCGACCAGAATTGAAGCAATAACCGACCCCAGTGCCAGACTAAAAATCAACAGCAACTTTCGCCGGTGTAAAAACAACGTGCTGAACATAAAAAATACCAGCTAATCAATAATGGCTGGCATAACTAGCAGGGCTTTATGACAAAAACATGACAATCCGGCATAAGAAGGTAAATACGGCACACATCACCCCGGGGGTTAATTTGGCTCAGCACAGTGCTGCATTATTTACATTTTTACCGGCGTTTTTTTGTCTCATGCAACCGGAGATTCTTTATGAAAAACCTGCTCTGACCGTTCTGGCCACTCTTAAAAGGTTAATGCCAACCTTCAGCATGGCCTGCTATTGCGCACTGCTGACGGCGTCTCCGTTATCAGTAATAAGGGTTAAATCAGATCATTATCAGACTGAAAGCCACTGAAAACCGGGGTTTTCTGCCGTCTTACCGACTGGCTGTCACAGAACCGTCATACGCTCTTTCTACCGTCGCGCCACCTGCTGCCCGCCAGATTCTGTCGACAGGCTCTGGGGCAGATATAAAAACGATCGATAAAGAACGACATGGAGACGAGCATGAATTTTTGCATTAAGCCACTGGCGGCGGTCATTGCCCTCAGCTGCGCGGCACTGGCCCAGGCCGATGGCAACCTCGAAGGCCGGGTCAGCGATACCCGCAATCAAACCGTATACAGCGGCGCCGTTATCCGTCTGGAAATGCCGGGCGATGCCAGCATGAACCGTGAAGTGCTGGCGACCAAAGGCGGACGTTTCCGCTTGCCCCAGGTTCCGGCCGGTGATTATTTACTGAGCACCGTGGTTGGCGGCAAGACCGTCGACAGCCGCACCATCACCATCCGCGATGGCGAAACCCTGACCGCCAATATTGTGCTGAACAACGCACAACAAGATGTAGAAGAAATTCTGGTCATTGGTCAGGCAGCGCAGATGCAACGCGCCCTCGATCGCCAGCGTTACGCCGACAATATGATCAGCGTTATTAATGCCGATGCCATTGGTCAATTGCCGGATGCCAACGCCGCTGAAGCCTTACAACGGGTACCGGGTTTATCCATCGAACGCGATCAGGGGGAAGGCCGCTTTGTCCGTATCCGTGGCATCAGCTCCGATTTAAACAGCGTAACCGTTAACGGCACACAAATTCCGGCGCCGGAAGCCGGCAGTCGCTCGGTTGCCCTCGATGTAATTCCATCGAATCTGCTCAGTTCACTGGTGGTCACCAAAACCCTGACGCCGGATATGGATGCCAATGCCATTGGTGGCGCCGTTGAAATTAACAGTATTTCAGCACTCGACCGTGAAGGTGCATTTTATTCCGCCGCCACGCAGCTGAGCTATGACGAGCAAAGCGAACAAACCAACCCGGCTTATTCTGTTGCCGGTGGCAATACCTTTGATTTCGGTAACGACCGTCGTTTGGGGGTTGCTGCAGCACTGAGTTTTGATAACCGGAAATTCGGCTCAGATAACGTTGAAACCGGTGGTGCCTGGGATTTTGATAGCGGTGCAAAGCTCGGAGAACTGGAACAGCGCGAATACAGCATCGAGCGTGAACGCTTAGGTGCCGCACTGAACCTGGATTACGAACATGGCGTTAATCACAGCTTTTATATGCACAACCTGTACAGCAAATTCAGTGATAACGAACAGCGGGTTGCCAACGAAATTGAATTTACCGATGCCATCGGTCTGGGTGAAAGCAGTGATGCGGAAGTTGTCCGCTCGCTGAAAGACCGTGAAGAATCGCAGAAAATTGTTTCTTCAACCCTGGGCGCCAATCATTTTATCGGTGACTGGACCGTGGAATACAAAGTCGGTATCAGCAAGGCCTCAGAAGATGAACCCGACACCATCGCCGGCGCCGATTTTGTCAGCACCGCCGATATTACCGGGCTCAGCTTCAGCAACAGCCGTAAGCCACGTATTAATGCTCCTGCCGCTTTTTATGACCCGGCACAATATGAGCTGGATAAAATCGAGCGTACACGCAGTTATACCGAAGACAAACAAACCATGGCTCAGCTGGATATCACCCGTGATTTCGATCTGGCGGATAACCCTGCACTGGTAAAATTCGGTGCCAAAACCAAAATGCGTGAAAAATCTCAGGATGCCGATACCTGGAAATATAAAGACCTGTCAGAAGACAGCTCTGTTTCTATGAGCGGTTTCGCCAGTGGCGAACGTGATTACAGTCTGGGACGTTTTGGGCCGGGAATTTCCAGCAATAAAGTGCGCAGCTATATGGCAACTCTGGATCGTGCCGGCGCATTCGATGATGAAGACTCCGTACTGGAAGACTACGACATCGACGAAGATATCAATGCCGGCTATCTGATGGGACGTATAGATGCTGACGAACTGCGGGTAATTGCCGGTGTACGTTATGAGCAAACCAAAATCAGCGCGCGCGGTAATGCCCTGAACCAGAGCGATGAACTGGTTACCGTTAAAAAAGACAACGACTACAGCCATGTACTGCCATCGGTACAGGCACGCTGGCAGCTTGCTGACAGTACTCAGGTACGTGCCGCCTGGACCAACGCCGTCGTTCGCCCGACCTTTGAACAGATGCGTCCTAACTTTACTGATGACGGCAGCGAAGCCGAACTGGGTAACCCGGACCTGAAAGCACTGGAAGCCGCCAACTTTGACCTTGGCATCGAACATTTTATGGGCAGTGCCGGTACTCTGTCGGCCTTTGTATTCCGTAAAAAAATCGACAACTTTATTTACGAAACCGATCTGGCAGGCTCTGCCGACTATGCTGCATACGACGAGGTAATTACCTTCCGCAACGGTGATCAGGCCACACTGAACGGTCTGGAACTGGCATTTTCCCACAAACTGGAAATGCTGCCGGCCCCCTTTAATGGCTTATTGCTCGCCGCCAACACGACCTTTACCCGCTCAGATGCAACTGTATCGGCCTATGACAGCGGCACTCTGCTGCAGCGTGATATCAGCCTGCCGAATCAATCAGACCTGACCGGTAACTTTATTATCGGTTACGAAAATGAGCGCCTGAGCATGCGTCTGGCAACCAACTATAAATCGGAATATCTGGCTGAAGTCGGCAATCTGGAAAACAGCAAAGGGGATGTTTACCAAAGCGCTCAGACCCAGCTCGATTTTAATGCCTCATACAAAATGACCGAACAACTGAAACTCAGTTTTGAGGTCGCCAATATTACCGACGAGCCGTATTACGCCTACGTCAATAAAGAACGCTACAACGCACAGTATGAAGACTACGGTCCGACCTACCGTGTAGGTATCAGCTACACCAGTTTCTGATTATCAGAAACCAGCCGGGCCTGTTATGGGTCCGGTTTTTTAACATGCTGATTACGACCGAATGCCGTTCACACTGATGCACAACGATATAAAGAGAAAGACTTAATTTATGACTATCCGTAACCTTAACCGCGCCCTGAGCACTGCCACCCTGTCGTTGCTGCTCGCCGCCTGTGCCAGTAACGACCTGTCTGAAAACACAGGTCATCAACCCCGCCAGCCTTCTGCAACGCTGGCGGCAAGCCTTCTGCCGGTAAGTGCCGAGCAGGCTATTCTGATCAACAGCGCAGGAGATACCACACAAAAACTCTGGCTCAGTACCGGGCCAGATAACGGTATCCAGTTACAGGACAGCCACTTTACCCTATTAGATAAAAAAGACATTCAGGCTGAATTTATTGATCAGCGCCGTGATCAGCAAGGCACGCTGTTTGTCAGTATCGATAAAGAAAACAACCGCCCGGTCAGCTATCGCATTAACAACCAGCGTATTACCGAACTGGCCTTTGGCCAGGCGCTGACCTACCCGGTTGAAGGCATCTGCCTGTATCAACCGGCCAGATCGCCACTGCAGTTATTTGTTCTCGACGAGCAACAAATGGCACACCATCTGTTAATTAAAAGCGACGGTAAAGTGTTAACCCAGCAGGAAATCCGCCGTTTCCCAGTGCCACCCAACAGTGAATACTGTGTCGTCGATGATGTCAGTGGCCAGCTGTTTGTCAGCGAAGAAAATGTTGGTGTCTGGGCCTATAACGCCCGCGCCGAAAGTGAAGTCAGCCGTCAGGCCGTTGATCTGATACAACCATGGGGGCAGCTGCACAGCAACAGCGGTCCGTTAGCCATCAGCCAGGGACAACTGTTTATCGCCGAGCTGGCTCACAATGTTCTGCACCACTATCCTTTACCACAGGCAGGCAGCACACAGGCAACGGGCGCAGGCCGCGCAGTTATTCTTGACCAGTCACTGGCCGCTGACAGCCTGCGTACCGCCATTAACAGCGATGGAACAACCCGTCTGATTGTTCTGGATGATAACAGCGGCCAGTTATTCAGCAGCAATATTCACCTGCCACAACAGGCACGTAATCAGGAAAATATCCCGGAAATTGCTGCCCATACAGAAACAACACCGGTACGGAAAACCGGCGACGCTGCCGACGATCCGGCTATCTGGGTAAATACTGGTAAGCCGGAAAATAGCCGTATTCTAGGCACCAATAAAAAATTCGGTCTTTATGTTTATGATCTGAATGGTCAGGAGCTGCAGGAACTGCAGGCCGGGCGGGTTAATAATGTCGATGTGCGCCAGGGTTTTACCTTTAAAAACCAGCCTGCGGATATTGCCGCAGCCAGCCAGCGTGACCGAAAGTCCATTGCGTTATTTCATATTGATCCGTTAAGCGGACATGTCAGTGCCACCACAGAAATTACCACCACTCTGGATAATGTCTACGGCCTGTGCATGTACAAAAACCTTAAAGAACAGTTTTTTGTTTTTATTAACGATGAAGACGGACGCTTCGATCAATATGAAATTACCGACTCGGCCAATGGCTGGAATGGTAAAAAAGTGCGTGAGTTCCACGTCAATTCCCAACCCGAAGGCTGTGCTGCTGATGATATAAAACAGCAATTATTTCTGGGTGAAGAAGATGTCGCTATCTGGACCATTGGTGCTGAAGCTGACGCCGGAGAAAGGCTCACTCAGGTCGCAGCAGCCTCCGACATTCTGGTCGCCGATATTGAAGGTATGGATATTTACCGTAACGAAAAAGAAGCCTATCTGGTAGTTTCCAGCCAGGGCAACGACAGCTATGTGCTTTATCAGGCCGAAGCACCCTATGAATATATTGGCCGCTTCCGCGTGGGTATTAACGCTGAAAAAGGCATTGATGGTGCATCAGAAACCGATGGCTTAACCGTTACCTCAGCCAATCTGGGTACGGAATACCCACAAGGTATGCTGGTTGTTCAGGATGGCCGTAACTTTCTGCCGGAAGAGAATCAGAACTTTAAATATGTGAACTGGCAGGATATTCAGGCGCTGATTCAGCCTGTACTCAACCCCTAACCGCACAGTGTAAAAATCGCGGGCCTGTAATCAGGCCCGCTTTTTTTTTATACCAGCCTGCGCCGGCCGGTCATAATCAGTGCCAGAGACAACAGCCAGAACAGACTCAACGCCCCACCACTGTTATTGCCGGATGAGTTATTGCCGGCAGCCGTACTGTTCTTTTCAATACGATAGGTTGCCTGCAACAGCTCTGAGGTATTGCCCTCAGCATCAACCGCTATTGCTTTAAGCTGTGCCGATTCAGTCAACAGCACTGTGCCACCATTATTCAGCGCACTGCCGGTATTAATATCCGGGCTGCTGCCATCGAGCGTATAACGGATGCTGACATTCTCACTGGAGCTGTGGATAGTAACGGTTTGAGCAACAGAATAGGTTCCTGCCGGAATATCAAACACCGGTGTTGCGATAAAAACAGTGCCAGGTTCAAATACCGCGGTTACCGTACAGTCACCGGACAGATTATTAATACGATAAATATCCCCCAGCAACGAGCCATCACAGCCATCAATGCTGGTAAGCCGGAAACCGGGCTCCGGTGTTACCGTTAATTGCAGGTCACTGCCTTCCTGTACGAGTTTCAGCTCTGGCGTCAGTGTTCCCTGACCTTCTGCAACGGTATTAACCGTATAAAGAATCGCCGCCATCTGGGCGATGACCGTGCAATCAGCGGCAATATTATTAATCTGATACAGATTGCCGTTTAATTCCCCATCACACCCCATCACATTCCTAATACGGTAATGAGCATCCGGTATAACAGTCAGCGTAGTATTGCCTCCCTGCACCAGCGAGGTGGCAGCCGGAGATATCTTTCCGCTTCTGGCTGGCGCAGCCGTAATATCATAAAAGGTCGGAGACAATGTCAGCTGTCGCTGGTAAGCCTGCGCCCAGTTAACGCCGTCGTCGGATACCCAGATATCTTTTTCCGGACCATTGGTTGGTGTTCTGCCGGCAATTTTCCACATTCTTTGCTGGCCGGTCTGAGGGTCCTGAAATACCTCCAGTCCATGACGGCTGGAAAATACAAATGCCCCACGCTCAAGCCGCTTCTGCCAGTTTTCACCATCCGCAGACGACCAGATATCGCCCAGAGTAGTCCCCATAAAGAAACCACCCATCAGCCAGATCTTTTCAATACCATCCACCGGATCGGTGAAAACGGCGGCCCGGTGATGAGCTCTGCGTGAAAACGGGCTGGTCTCTTTTACCTGAACCCAGTTAACCGCATCCGTTGATGACCAGATATCATGCTTGTAGTCGTCGAACCTGTCTTCACCACCCGTTCCCCCACCAATCAACCAGAGTTTCTTTTCGTGGGTTACCGGATCAGGAAAAACAACCACCTGATGGGATAATCGTGGCGGGAATGCAGCACTGCTGGTTTCTTCGACCCAGTTCCTGCCATCGACCGATGACCAGACGTCGTTAAGAATCCCGAAAAAATGTATACCAGCCATCGAATAGTTAAAACCACCACCGATTAACCACAGTTTGTCTTTGCCTGTTACCGCATCAGGAAAAACAACTATCTGGGTCTGATCACGACGCTGGAAATGCTCCGAAGTCGGGTCTGTCGGATAAGCCTGAGTCCAGTTAACACCATCCACTGACGACCAGACATCATTAAAAGGAACTCCGTCCCAGGTCATACCAGCGGTCAGCCATAATGTTTCCTCGCCGGTTTCAGGGTCAGGAAAAGAGACTACCGAATGTCCGGCACGGCCCCTGAAGGCAGCATGGGCGGTTTCCAGTGCCCAGGAAACACCATCGGCGGATGACCAGACATCATTGTCAAAAGTACTGCGGGTACGGCCACCAATAACCCATATTTTATTTTTAAATTTTACCGTCGCATGGCCAAAACGTACCGGCATTGCGGTCAGATATTCTCCGGCTGTCACACCGAACTGATCACTGAAAAAACTGCCTTGCTGAAAACGGTAATAGCCGGTCTGATTTAACTGCGCAGCGGTGTCGGTAATAAGATTACTGTTGCTGCTATCAAGGCTGAAAATATCCATCTGTCCGGCGGTGCAGGCAGCATAATTTTCACTGTCGCAATTATTGTCGCTGCTGCGATAAAATTTCAGTCCATCAATAATATCCGCACCCGCCGAATGATCGCTGAGCTGGACAGCCGTTGAGTCAGCACCAATAAACGCCGTCAGCGTCAGGTTTTTCTCAACCACTTTTTCAGCATAAGCAGGAACGGATGGCAGCAGCGTGGTTAAGCACACCACGCAGGCAAGAAATAAGGGGGCAGACCTGTGCTCAGGCAAACAAAAGGCGCTCATATCACAGATCTCATCAGAATAGTTCCTACAATAAGCGAATACTGATACAAGCTATACCAGCCAAAAGGTTGAAAGATGTAACCAGAATGGATAAAACGCCTGGCAAGCCTCTTACACTGACCGCCGCGATACCCTATCGACGGTCAGTTGGCGGTCAGCCAGCCGGCGGAAATCAGCAGTAAATTTTCTCCGCCCACTCCGTCAGACCAGAGGCAACACTGCCAAAATGGTCACCGTCCAGCAGTGGAATATCACCAAATACCCGGGCAACAGCCTCGCGGATAACCGGCGAACGGGCACTGCCGCCAGTCACAAAAATAAGATCCGGCTGCACGCCGGCCTGAGCAACCGCTTCCTGCATTAACGCCATAATGCGTTGCAGCGGACGCTCAATGGCCTGTTCAAGCTCTGTGCGCTGAATATGGGTATTCAGCCCGGTTTCAATATAATCCAGTGCCACACAGGTGTTATCGCTGTCGGATAAGGCAATTTTGGCATTTTCTGCGCTGCGCACCAGTTGCTGATTCTGCTTGTTATCACGCAGGCGGATTAAGCGGGCAATGAGTTCCGGCTGTAAACAATCACGCTGTAATTGCTCAAGGTAGAGTCCGGTTTCGAGACTGCTGAAACGGCCAAGAGCGCCGACATCGTTGGTGCATACGGCATCGAGGAAGGTTTTGGTGGGCATCGGCTTGCCGCTTTTTAATGGCGCGGTCATGCCGAACAGTGGCATCAGCTGTTTACCCGCCAGCTGAATATCCAGATCGTTACCGCCGACCCGTTCACCACTGTGACCGAGAAAATCCGCTTTGCGCTCGCTGCGCCCACGGTGATCCGGCCCCATGCGCACCATGGCACAGTCAGACGTACCACCACCGATATCAACCACCAGCACGGTTTTATTGTCAGTAAGATTGCGTTCAAAACTTAAGCCTGCAGCGATCGGCTCGTATAAAAATTCAACCTGCTGAAAGCCACTGCGTTTTGCTGCGGCAGTTAAAATAGCCAGCGCCTGCTGGTTACTTTGTTCGGCGCTGTTATCGCTGATGCGTGAGCCCTGAAAATTCACCGGCCGACCAATAACGGTATGGGTCAGCGTTTTTCCAGAAGCCTGCTCAGCACGCTGTTTTACCGTCTGCATCATGGCGGTGACGATATCTTCAAAAAAATGCACAAATTCCGGCCGTAAACCGCTGGCCCCTAAAAAGGATTTCGGTGATTTAACAAAATAGCCCTCTTCCGGATCGGCAAAATAATGAGCAAAGGCCTGATGACCAACAAACATCACCTGCTCATCGTTGCTTAACTCCAGCTCACGGCGGGCACGCAGCGCCTGCTGTAACTGCACTTTGCGGCTGAGCAGAAAATCATCACGCAGCATGCCTGCAGGCAGTCCCAGACCAACCTGCTCGCAGATTAATTCACGGCCCAGCGCATACAGCGCCGATGGCATAAAGGTTTTCTCACCGTCGACCGGCAGCAGATTGACACGATCCTCTGTCATCACACCGATAGCACAATTGGACGTGCCATAGTCAAAACCACAGATCATAAAAACCCCCGCTGCAAAAAAGCGGCGCAAGGTAGCACAGGGCGGAGAGAAAAAGGAAGGAAGTCGGAGAATGGCTGCCGCTAAAGACAGCCACAAAAGTCAGCGGCGCTGGCGCCAGGCACTGTAGCGCGCATGCACACCACGGGTCAGCATGCTGGAATAGTTTTCCAGAATATCGACGCCAACCAGAATCGCGACTACCAGCAACGCCAACTTGATACCCACCAGCGGACTGGCCACCGCCACGCAGATACCGATGGAAGCCAGCGCCCAGATGGTCGCGGCTGACGTAACGCCAAGTACCATACCATCTTTGGCCAGCATCACCCCGGCACCAAGAAAACCAACACCCGTTACCACCTGACCGATAATACGCGAGGCATCGGTGGCATCGGTGGTCACCGCCTGTGACAAAGCAATAAACACATAGGTGCCAAGCACAATCAGTGATGAGGTGCGGATACCCACCGGCTTGCCCCGCAGCTGGCGTTCAAGGCCAACAATGGAGCCACACAGTAAACAGGCGGCAATTGCCGGCCAGCTCAGCGGATCAACACTCAGAAATTCAGTCAGCGTCATCGATAACCTCCGTTATTAACCCCGAGTTTAGCAGTGCTGATTGTGGAGAGAAAAGCGGGCGCGGTATTGTTTCTGCAATCGTTACTCCCGGCTACAAAAGCGCTATAGGATCACCCGCCTTAAAGCCGTACAATAGAGCGTTCATTCTTCCTACCGGATACCGCCATGAACGATCAGGTCAATTACCAGAACAACCCGCTGCACGGGGTCAGTTTAAAAAATCTGCTGATTGAACTTGTTGATCATTATGGCTTTGAAATCCTCCATGCTTATCTGAATATCAACTGCTTTAAAACCAAGCCGAGCATTGAATCCAGCGTAAAATTCCTGAAAAAAACCGACTGGGCGCGGGAAAAGGTTGAAGCCTTTTATCTGTATCAGTTTAAAAGCCTGCCGAAAGCCTCGGGCAAACAATTTGCCCTGCCTCCGCGTGACCGCATAATTCCGGCCGACCAGACTCCGGGGGAACCTGCGGTACTGAGCCTGGAAGACGCCGAGCGCTTGCGGGCCAAGCAGGCAGAAAAAACAGCGGCCTTTGGCCGTGGCGGACGTCCGCAGCGTTCAGGCCAACATCATAGTCAGCGTTCCGGGCGACAGTCCTCAGGGCGCCCTGCCGCCCGTTCTGAACAGCGCCCGCCTGCGCGCAGTCAACGTGAGGAAACTACCGATAAACACGATAAGCCGGCATCTGGCACAAAGGTTGATCCCTGGGCTAAAGCGAAAAAAGCTGCCGAATAGGCTAATGCTGTTCACTTAAGCAACCAGCCAGCGCTGACTGCATTTGAACAGCCTTTGCGGGGCAAGCCCCTGCGCCCCAACCCGGGGAACTTTGTAGTGGTCAACTAATTCCGGACACGGTCTTAAGTAATTCTTCGGCTGCCGATGGGCTCAGCCCATTGTTAGCACTGTGTGGTCTGTAGCCGTTGTAGTAATGCATCAGATACCGGCCCACATCCATTTTTGCTTCCATCACCGAACGATACCCCTTATCCGGTATCCACTCGGTTTTCAGACTTCGGAATAAACGCTCCATCGGCGCATTATCCCAGCAGTTTCCGCGACGGCTCATACTCTGCTGCATCCTGTAACGCCACAGCTGTTGCCGATACTTCAGGCTTGTATATTGAGCGCCCTGATCGGAATGAAACATCACGCCGGATGGTTTTCCCCGTCGCTGATACGCATCATCCAAAGCCTTAGTGACCAGCCCTGTCTGCGCTTTATCAGAGATCGCCCAGCCCACCACTTTGCGGGCGTACAGATCCAGTACAACGGCCAGATAAATCCAGCGTCCACCGGCTCGTATAAAAGTGATGTCGCCACACCAGACCCGATTGGGTGCTGTCACGGTAAACCTACGGTTCAGACGATTAGGAATCGACAGATGCTCTGCCGTTGCTGGTTTATATTTATGTGCTCCGGGCTGTTTGCTGACTAAGCGCTGCTCTTTCATTAATCGGGCGACCAGATAGCGACTCACCTGGTTGCCATTTTCGTTCAGCTTGTCGCGAATTCCCCGGCTTCCAAGTGAACCACGGCTGATTTTAAAGACCTCAGCCACGTGAGCTTTAAGGCGTACCCGCTGGCTATTGATACGGCTTACTCTGTTGCGATAGGCGTAGTAACAAGAGCGGTGAATCTCAAATAGTGAGCACAGCTTTTTAACCGGATACCGCTCTCTCAATTGGTTGATCAGCGGGTAGGCTTGATCGCGTCTGACATTAAGAGAGCCGTAGCCTTTTTTAGAATGACCTTGTCTTCCTCCAGCTCTTTAATTCGGGCTTCAAGTGCCTGAATTTTCTGCTGTTCAGGCGTGAGGGCTTTGCCCTTTGGCGTAGCACCGCCGCGTTCTTCCTGTAACTGATCAATCCAGCGTCGCAGAGTGGTATCGCCAATATCCAGCGCCTGACAAACCTCGGAAACAGCGCGCTGCTGATCGAGCACCATGCTGGCAGCTTCTTGCTTGAACTCTGCAGTAAAAATACGACGTTGTTTTTTCATTGGACACCTCTTGGGTTGTGATTTTATCACCTAAGCGGGTGTCCGGATTGATTAGACCACTACACTTCTCCCCGGACCCCTGCTTTGCGCTTTCTGGCCCGTAATCCTTATTCACTCGTTTTTTACTGACCACGCGTATATCGGCCATCCATGGCCCCTTTCTTGTAAAGGCAGGGCTTGCCTGGCATCCATGCCAGACAGATCGTAAAAATCATCGTTCATGGCGGCGGGCCCAGAGGCGCGGTTTATCCCAGCCGCAACGTCGTTTTATCGAACAGCAATGTCCGTTCTGAAAAGCCGCTTAGCGGAATAATCAATGCGCCTGCAGGACGCCGGTTTGAATAATGCTGCGCCGGTACGTCCCGGCATGGATGCCGGGCGAGCGAATAGGGCCATGGATGGCCCATTATTCGCATTACCGAGAACGCAGGATTATTCAGAGCGGATTAAGTACTGCACAGCGCGAAGCTGGGGTCGGCCCGCCGGCAAGGGGATAAGTTCCCCTGGGAGGCAACAGGCTTTGATTTAAAAACAATGTTTTTGCTACTTATGGTGCTGATTAAAAACTGTCGGACAGCGGTGTCCGAATAGGCAGCTTTTTCAGAGCACGATAATACCGAACACTTTCCTTATTTCAGCAGCGCTTCAATATCGTCGTCACCGGGAATGGTAAAACTGGAGTTGGAGCTGATGATCTGACCGTCGCGGTTAATCAGGTATTTGTAAAAATTCCACTTCGGTGCTGTGTCCTGGCGGGCCACTTCTTTAAACAGCGGATGAGCGTTATCGCCTTTGACCGGCACGGTCGCCAGCATGGTAAAGCTGACACCAAAATTCTCGAAGCAGATGGTCGCCGCTTCTTCTTCTGATTTGGCTTCCTGATCAAACGAGTCCGACGATACACCAATCACCACCAGACCACGGTCTTTGTATTTTTCGTGAATGGCTTCCAGATCGCCAAACTGCTTGGTAAAGCCACAATGGCTGGCGGTATTGATTAACAGCACCGGTCTGCCCTGCACCACTTCACACAGATCCAGCGTTTTGGAGCTGTGCAGTTTTTTCATTTTGTGCTGAAAAATCGGTGCACAGGCATTGCCCTCAGCGGTGGTGGTAAAAGCACTGCGATCAATGGCAACCGCCTGGGTTGAACAGGCGCTGACGCTGAGCAGCACAACGCCCATGGCGAGTCGTTTAAGCAGGGGAATAACAGTCATGGTGTTCTCCGCAGGAAAGGGTTGATGTCACAGAACACCAACACTATACAAAACCTATACAACAAGCAATGAGCGCCGCTAAAGGCGGGTTTATTCCATCGCCTCACGCAGGGCTTCATCGAGCTCATTCGGCTCAACCAGCAACGCTTCTTCTTTCAGGTTCGGGAACACCACCAGATAGGTTTCATCGGCGGTCAGGCCCGGCGTCCAGCGCTCCAGCCAGACATCCAGCGCAACAGCTTTGGGAACGCAATCTTCCCACTCGCCGTTTGCCCATTCAGCGGCATAGTCCGCATGGGGCCAGACAGGCAGGCAGTTATCGCCTTCGGAGGTCAGGGTTACCCAGCCTTCGTCGTTGGCCAGACTCCAGATTTCGCCGTTCGCCACAACTTTGTCAATAAAGTGCTGATAGCGCTGATGGTTCGACAATTTCAGGCTGGCCTGATGTTCTTTCGGACTGAGGGTATAGCTCATGATGCGGTGCCTTAATGCGGGCGTTAAAAAGCGCACTATAAGGACTCGTACCGGTTAAGTCATCACAGATATTCAGCGTCCGGATCGCTGCCTGCTCCGTTCAGCTGCTGCTCCAGATAATCAATCAGCAGACGCACCTTGGGCGATAAATTGCGGCTTGGCGGATACAGCGCCCAGATACCTTCACGCGAGGTGCGGATGGCCGGTAATAAACTGATCAGCTCACCACGCTCAATATAGGGCTGCACGTAATAATCCGGCAGCTGCACGATACCGATGCCTTTCAGCGCCGCATCGAGCAGCGCCGGGCCACTATTAGCACTTAGGCTGCCGCGGATGTGCACCACCCGCTCGCGCCCCTGCTCCTGAAAACGCCAGTAATCGAGGGTGCCGGCCAGGCAATTATGCTGCTTCAGTTCCGCCAGCGAATGCGGCTCGCCATGGGCCGCCAGATAGCCCGGCGAAGCACAGGTGTACTGCTCGCGCGATGCCAGACGCCGCGCCACCAGCCGGTCGTCATCGAGTTTGCCAAGTCGCACGGCCATATCGTAACCGCCGCCGACCAGATCAAGCTTTTCATTGGTGAGCAGATAATGCAGCTGAATCTGCGGATAACGCAAAGCGAAGTCATTTAATAAGGGCGCAATATGGCGCTCGCCGTAACTCATCGGCGCAGTGATGCGCAGCTTACCCTGCGGCGTAGCCTGCAGATTGCCCAGCGCCAGCTCCGCCTCGGCCAGACCATCCAGCAGCAGGCGGCAGTGCTGGTAATACAACTGCCCGGGTTCGGTTAACGCCACCCGTCGCGTGGTGCGGAACAGCAACTCACTGCCGAGACGCTGCTCCAGCGCCCGCACCTGACGGCTCACCTGCGCGGTAGACAACCCAAGCTGCACCGCCGCCGCGGTAAAACTGCAGGATTCCGCCACCGCGACAAACTCACGGATGCCCTCCCACTGGGGTATTGATTGCATCTTTTCCGCCCGATTATTACCAATATGTAAAAGTGATTTTATAACCAGCGGGATTATCTCACCAAAAGAAATGATTACACTGCCGGTTCAGAATCTTTTACCCATCACCTTTGCTGTTGGAGATACACCATGACCGCAGAAACCATTACCTGCCGCGCCGCCATTGCCTGGGGCCCGGGCCAGCCGTTATCCGTCGAAGAAGTTCAGGTAGCGCCACCCAAGGCTGGTGAAGTGCGTGTGCGCATCGTTGCCACCGGCGTCTGCCATACCGATGCCTTCACTCTGTCCGGTGAAGACCCTGAAGGTATTTTCCCGGCCATTCTCGGCCACGAAGGCGGCGGTATTGTGGAATCCATCGGTGAAGGCGTAACCAGTGTTGCCGTTGGCGACCATGTGATTCCGCTGTACACCCCGGAATGTGGCGAATGTAAATTCTGCCTGTCGGGTAAAACCAACCTGTGTCAGAAAATCCGTGCCACCCAGGGCAAAGGCCTGATGCCGGACGGTACCAGCCGCTTCTCACAAAACGGCAAAACCATTTATCACTACATGGGCTGCTCAACCTTTTCTGAGTACACCGTACTGCCGGAAATCTCTCTGGCCAAGGTCAACCCGACGGCGCCACTGGAAGAAGTCTGCCTGCTGGGCTGTGGCGTCACCACCGGTATGGGCGCGGTGATGAACACCGCCAAAGTAAAAGAAGGCGATACCGTGGCCATTTTCGGTCTGGGTGGTATTGGTTTATCGGCGGTGATTGGTGCGGCCATGGCCAAGGCCTCGCGCATCATCGCTATCGACATTAACGAAAGTAAATTCGAACTGGCCAAACAGCTGGGTGCGACTGACTGTGTAAATCCGAAAAACTTCGACAAGCCGATTCAGGACGTGATCGTCGAGATGACCGATGGCGGTGTGGATTTCTCGTTCGAATGTATCGGCAACGTTAACGTGATGCGCTCAGCCCTCGAATGCTGTCACAAAGGCTGGGGCGAATCGGTGATTATCGGCGTTGCCGGTGCCGGTCAGGAAATCTCCACCCGTCCGTTCCAGCTGGTTACCGGCCGCGTCTGGCGCGGTACCGCCTTTGGTGGTGTGAAAGGCCGCAGCGAACTGCCGGATTACGTTGAGCGTTATTTAAAAGGCGAATTCAAACTGAGTGATTTTATTACTCACACCATGGGTCTGGATGCCATTAACGACGCCTTCGATTTAATGCACGAAGGCAAAAGCATCCGCAGCGTTATTCATTACAACCAGTAAGGGGCTGCTATGACGGACGTGAATACCGATGTTGAGCGCCTCAGCCAGAACAAAAGTTTTGGCGGCTGGCATAAGCAATACCGGCATCAGTCGGCGGTGCTTAACTGCAGCATGCGCTTTGCGATTTTTCTGCCGCCACAGGCCAGTAACGACAACCCGGTGCCGGTGCTCTACTGGCTGTCCGGCCTGACCTGTAGCGATGAAAACTTTATGCAGAAGGCCGGCGCCCAGCGCCTGGCCGCTGAGCTGGGCATTGCCATCGTCGCCCCGGACACCAGTCCGCGCGGCGAAGGTATCGCCGACGATCCGCAGGGCGCTTACGATCTGGGCTTAGGAGCCGGTTTTTACCTGAACGCAACTCAGCCGCCATGGGCCGCGCACTACCGCATGGAAGATTATGTACTGCAGGAATTACCGGCCTTAATCGAAGCGCTGTTTCCGGTAAGCGACAAGCGCGCCATCAGTGGTCACTCTATGGGTGGACACGGTGCGCTGACGCTGGCGCTGAAAAATCCGCAGCGCTTTACCTCGGTGTCGGCGTTCAGCCCGATCAGTAATCCGAGCCGCTGCCCCTGGGGCATCAAAGCGTTCAGCGCGTATCTGGGCAACGACCGCGAGCAATGGCTGGCTTATGACAGCAGCGAGTTGATGCGCAACAGCCCGCAAGGTGAACATCTGCCGGCGCTGGTCGATCAGGGCCTGGCCGATGATTTCTTAAGCAACCAGCTGCACCCGGAAACGCTGGAAGACGCCGCCCAAGCCAGCAACTATCCGCTGACCCTGCGCCGTCATGAAGGCTACGATCACAGCTACTATTTCATCAGCAGTTTTATTGATGATCATCTGCGCTTTCATGCGCAGTATTTAGTTGCCTGATCAACCAGCACGGTAAAACCAAAAAGAACGGTAAAACAAAAAAGGCAGTGGATTGCTCCACTGCCTTTTTTATTGCCCATTGATAACCGGGGGTTTTACGCACTCTCTATCAGTGCACAAAAATTACTTTCAGCAATAACAGCGCCGACAACACCCAGACACCAACCGACAGCTCACGCGCCTTACCGCCCAGCACTTTCGCCAGCGCATAGGTGATAAAGCCCAGCGTGATGCCATGGGCAATGGAGAACGTCAGCGGCGTCATCAGCAGCACCACCGCCACCGGCGCGGCTTCGGTCAGGTCTTCCCAGTCCACTTCTTTCAGCGTAAACAGCATCAGAATCGAGACATAAAAAATCGCACCGGCTGTCGCATAAGGCGGAATCATTCCGGCCAGTGGTGCGAAGAAAATGCTCAGCAGAAACAGAACGCCGACCACAACCGCCGTTAAGCCGGTACGGCCACCGGCGGAAACACCGGCCGCACTTTCGATATAACTGGTGGTGGTTGAGGTGCCCAGCATCGCGCCGGTCACGGTCGCGGTACTGTCAGCCAGCAAGGCCTGCTTTAAGCGTGGCACCTGACCATCACTTTTGGTCAGACCGGCACGCTGGGTCACGGCAATCAGGGTGCCGGAGGTATCGAACAGATCAACAAAGAGAAACGCGAAAATAACGCTCAGCATCGCCACATCAAAGGCTTCCGCCAGATTCATCTGCATAAAGGTCGGCGCGATAGACGGCGGCGCAGAAACAATGCCCGTGTATTCCACATGGCCGCTAGCGACTGCAATCACGCTTACCAGCAACACCGCCAGCAACACAGCACCGTGGATATTACGCTGGGTGAAGGCAATGATCAGGAAGAAACCCAGAATGGCCATGGCCGGGCCGAAATCACCTAAATTACCGAGACTGACCAGTGTCGCCGGATTAGCAACGATAATACCGGCATTCTTCAGGGCGATCAGTGCCAGAAAGGCGCCGATACCGGCAGCAATGGCTTTTTTCAGCGTGACCGGAATGGCATTGATCGCCCATTCACGGATTCTGAACAGACTGAGCAGAATAAAAATACAGCCCGACAGGAATACCGCCCCCAGAGCGGTCTGCCAGCTGTAACCCATACCCAGCACGACACCGTAGGTGAAGAAAGCATTCAGGCCCATGCCCGGCGCCAGCGCCACCGGCAGGTTAGCCCAGAAACCCATAATAAAGCAGCCAACAGCCGCCGCCAGACAGGTCGCCACAAACACCGCACCGTGGTCCATACCGGCATCGGCCAGCATCGACGGGTTAACGAAAATAATGTACGCCATGGTCAGGTAGGTGGTGACACCAGCCAGCAGCTCGGTGCGTGCATTGCTGCCGAAGCGCGACAGCTGAAACAGCTTTTCCAGCATGGGAAGAACCTTTGTTGGTTAGCGAAACAAGCCCGGCAGCCTGCATTCATGCTGGCCTCAACTCAGGCAGACTGCTGCCATAAGTGATCCGCATCCGGCGGAGGGAGACTTTTTGTGGCCGCGGATTATAATGCCCTGCTGGCCAAAGCCCAAGAAAACCTGACTGAATGGTCGGTTCTTTTGCCGGCCAGCACCGCAGGCCATACGCCGCACACGCTCTTATACCCACGTACATTGCCGTACCCGAACCGACAGAGACAGACCATGAGTGCCTACAGCCAGGAAATTAAAGACGCCATCCGTACCGTAGCCAACTGGCCGGAAGATGGAGTGATGTTCCGCGACATCATGCCGCTGCTGCAGAACCGTGCCGTATTCCGTAAGCTGATCGACAGCTTTGTACACCGCTATCAGGACCAGCAGCTGGATGCCATCGCCGCCATCGACGCCCGCGGCTTTATCCTCGGCGCGCCGCTGGCCTACGAGCTGGGTCTGAGCCTGGTACCGGTACGCAAGAAAGGTAAGCTGCCATTTAAAACCGTGACCCAGAGCTATGATCTGGAATACGGCAGTGCCACCATCGAACTGCATACCGATGCCTTTAAAGCCGGCGACCGCGTACTGGTAATGGACGATCTGATCGCCACCGGCGGCACCATGCTGGCGGCCTGTGAACTGGTGCGCCAGCTGCAGGCCGAGGTGGTGGAAGTAGCCGCCATTATTGATCTGCCAGACCTGAAAGGCAGCGAAAAACTGCGTAACGCCGGTTTCGACGTTTATGCCATCTGCGAATTTGACGGACACTGAAAGCCCGCTAAGAGATAAAAAATCATGAGCCTGCGCCATTTTGTAACCCATCAGATCAGCAAAGACATCAAAGACCCGGCGGCAACGCTGGTATGCAGTGAACAGGAAGCCGATCTCGACAGCGAACTGGTCGCCCACTTCTACGCCCAGACTGCGGCGCAGCTAAAAGCCGTGCTGACCCAGCGCGCGGGTAAGCGTTACGGTATTTTTCATCCGGAAATTACCCAGGCGCGGGCGCAGATTCAGGACTGGCAGGGCGAGCGTCAGAGTTTTGTTGCCCTCACCCGCCGCCTGAGCAAACAGTTCGCCAACGCTCTCGACAATACCGAGCTGGCACTGGAAGGCTACCTCGCCTTCTTTTACGAGCAGCTGGCCGACAGCGACCGCCTGTACATGTTCCACCTGCGGCGCAAAAGCAGCGTATCGATTAATACCGATATGACGCTGAGCGAAACCCATTATCTGGATTTTTCCAATACCGGTTTTGGTGTCATGCTCAACATCACCGACTGGCTGGCCGATGACGACAGCAAATATCTGACGTTCAGTTTTGGCCGCGGCGATAAACCGCTGCAGAACCAGTTTGCCGAATGCATTGGTTTTACCGATACCTTAAATACCGCTGCCGAAACCGAAGAGTTTCTGGAAATTGTTGACGAGTTCAGCCAGACCCTGAGTCCGGAAGACAGCTTCGAATACAAAACCAAGGTGGTGGATTACTGTATTGAGCAGGATCTGCGCGGTGAACCAGTCGTGTTCGATGAGCTGGCCAGCTATATGGAAACCCAGGTCAAAGCCGAACCGGCCAAAGCCTTTGCTCACTATATTGTCGACAAACAAAAAGAACGCCAGCAAAGCCAGCGACAAAACAGCGGATTAACGCCGGAGCAGCTGGCGGCTCAGGGAGCCTCACAACAGGTGGTGGCGGAAGCCATTAAAACCGAACTGATTCCCGACCGTAAAAAGCTGCGCGGATTTATCCGTTACAGCGGTAAAAATAAAGACCTGAGCCTGAGTTTCTCTGCCAGCCTGCTGGATAAAGATATTATCTTTGATAAAAGCAGTAACGAGCTGCGCATCACCAAGGTGCCGGAGTCGCTGCTGAAACAATTAAAAGAATCCTGATTACCGGCAACGCGGAAGAATAAAAACCCGGACATAAAAAAAGCCGCAACTGCGGCTTTTTTTATGCTGTTAACTCAGGATTCAGCACTGTCTTCGGGCTGCAGTTTCTTCAGTAATAACTCACGAATGGAGTCACAGGTGCGGGTCACAATAAAGACGGCTGAGCGTTCGTTATAGGCCAGCAAAGTACTTTCCAAAAAGCCCCACTTGCGCTCAACCTGGGTACGTAATTCCGCATCATCCAGTTCGGCAGTTAACGCCTTAAAGAGTTTATTCTGTTGTTCGATACCGGTATCCGTCACCGCCAGACCACCGAAAATATTGATATTAAAAAACAGATAAGCTGAAACCATATGTTCAAGACTATCGAGCATATTCAATATGCGCCGGGTTTCATTATCCAGTACCGAGGTATCAGGAATGCTGCCATCAAGCACCGCATACAGTTTGCTGTAGTTTTCATTCAGGCGGATGGAAAAACTAACGTCTTCCGCTTTTGCTGCAATGGCACGGTTGCTGTCAACGAACTGAGTCATGTCTTGCCAGGCAGGCGCCAGCTCTGGCCAGGTTGCTTTAAGAGCGTTCGCCATAGCCTGCCCTTCAGCCAATACGGCATCCAGACGCTGAGCGGATTTACGATCACCATGCTGTAAAGAATAAAGGCTGAATTCAGCACTGCTGCGATAGGCCAGAGTCTGCAAGAACAAGCGCTGGCGCACTGTATCGGCGCTCAGGTTTACCTGAGGCTGGCTTGTATTTACCGGGTTTTCATCAGCACTCACCTGAGCAGGATTCATCAATACTGACCCAAGGGCCACCATCAGCAACAACAGACGTTTCACTCGCTTATACTCCTTATTTTATGGTGCGCGCTTAATACTGAGAGAGGACAGTTAATCTGTCGCTTGTTTTTTTCATTGGCTGAACCTTCTCTTTAACCGGGCCATGGTGTCAATAGTGGTTTGTCATAAAGGCGGACACTAACCCCCGGATTTTTGTGGTACGTCCTTTTTGCCGCTAAGTGCGATAAGATTGTCGCGATACATCATGAAATCTGGGCATAGCGTTCCAATTTAGTGGAAGCCGTATGCTAAATGTATGACAGGGGTTTTAATGACCGAGCACAATATCAGCCACTGGCAGCACCCACACCACTTCAGCGGCAGCAATCCGGATGGCGAGCGCAATACCTTTTATGTACTGATTCTGACCGCCGTTACCATGGTGGCAGAAATTATCGCCGGCGCCTGGTACGGATCCATGGCACTGCTGGCCGATGGCTGGCATATGGGCACCCATGTGGCCGCTTTTCTTATTACTTTATTTGCTTACCGCTATGCACGCCGCCATGCCGATAATCCGGCCTATAGTTTTGGCACCGGTAAAGTGAATGTTCTGGGTGGCTTTGCCAGTGCAGTGGCGCTGGCCGTCGTGGCTTTGGTGATGCTGGTCGAATCGGTGGTACGGGTATTTGAGCCGCACGCCATTCAATTTGATCAGGCCATTCTGGTGGCCCTGCTCGGTCTCGCGGTGAATCTGGTCAGTGCGCTGTTGCTGAAAGACCACCATCATCACGGCCATGATCATCATGACCATGCACACCACGATCACGATCATAATGACGACCATAGCCATACAGGCCATGACCATAATTTACGCGCCGCTTACCTGCACGTCCTGGCGGACGCCATGACCTCGGTGCTGGCCATTGCCGCGCTGCTGGGCGGTAAATATTTTGGCCTTAACTGGCTTGATCCGTTAATGGGCATTGTCGGTGCTCTGATTATTTCCCGCTGGGCAATCGGTCTGGTTAAACAAAGTGCACCGGTGTTACTCGACGCCAGTATCAGCGATCAACAGCGTGCCGCTATCCGTCAGACCATTGAACAGGATGGTGATAATCAGGTAGCCGATATTCATATCTGGAAAGTAAGCGGTAATGATTACGCGGCGATTATTTCGCTGGTGACCCACCAGCCACGCCATACCGATCACTACAAAGCATTGCTGAGTGATTTCCACCAACTGGCGCATATCACCATCGAGGTGAACGAATGCCGGATGCCGGAGTGCCCGGTTAACCGTCCGCAACATTGAACAGACATAAGGCAGGGAGTGCGATGAATAATCTTGCAGATAATATCTGGTCTTTTGACGGGGAAGCGGTACCTTTTTTCACCCTTCCCTATACCACCCGCATGACAGTGATTCGCCTGTCGTGTGGCTCGCTCTGGATACACAGTCCAATTCGTCTGGATGAGACGCTGAAGCAGCAGATTGATCAGCTTGGCCCCGTTCGCTATCTGATCGCACCCAACCAGCTGCATCATCTTTTTCTGCCCCAGTGGCAGCAGCAATACCCTCAGGCGCAGCTGTTCGGAACTCAGGGCGTACAGCAGAAACGTGCCGATATCCGCTTTGACGGAGTGTTCACTGCCGGCTTTAGCGCCCCCTGGCAGGACGATATAGAACAACTGCTGTTTACCGGCTCTGCGGTAATGGAAGAAGCCGTCTTCTTTCACAAAGCATCAAAAATACTGATCGTCACAGACCTGATCGAAAACTTTGCCCCGGATTCTTTTACCCCGCTGAAACGTCTGCTGGCCAAAGCCGCGGGGATTCTCGCCCCCAACGGTAAAATGCCGGCCGACTGGCGTTTAAGCTTTTTGTTTCACAAGGCTGAAGCCCGCGCTCATATGCTACGGATTATCGACTGGCAGCCGGAGAAAATCAGCATGGCACACGGCCTGATGGTTGAAAGCAATGCCGTCGCTTTTTTGCGCCGTTCATTCAGCTGGCTGAATTTTAAACAAGAGAATGTGCAATGAGAGCGTATTCAGGTTCCTGCCACTGCGGCGCTGTAAAATTTTCTTTTAGCCATGAAGAAATAAGCGAAGGCCTGCGTTGCAATTGCTCCATCTGCATCCGTAAAGGCGCCTTAATGACCAGCTTTGTACTGGCTGCGGATGAGATAACCATCGGCGTACAGAATGACGCCCTGGCCACCTATGAATTTGCCAGCGGTATCGCCAAACATCACTTCTGCCGCCATTGCGGTATTTATACGTTTCACCAGACCTTGCGCAAGCCCGGCCATTACCGGGTGAATATCGGCTGTATTGAAGGTATCGACCCGTTCAGCCTGCGCACTGAGGTGTTTGATGGTGCGGCGCTGTAAAGCGCCGCCTGCAACGGTTAAAACACCTCAGCTCTTTTTGCCGGACTCATCAGCAATGCGTTTCACCACCCGGGCGGCAGCGACAAAACCAAAGGTGCCGGTGACCATGGTGGCCGATCCAAAGCCCGATGAACAATCCAGCCGTGTGCTGTCGCCGTCAAAGGATTTGGTCTGACAGACACTGCCATCCGGCTGCGGGTATTGCAGCTGCTCGCTGGAAAATACACAGGGAATGGAATAATTACGCGCGGCATTACGCGAAAAATTATATTCACGCCGCAACAAGGAACGTACTTTACGCGCCAGCGGGTCATTAAAGGTTTTATTTAAATCCGCGACCTGAATCTGCGTCGGGTCAGTCTGACCACCAGCAGCGCCAGTGGTAACAATACGGATTTTATTGCGTTTACAGTGCGCAATAAGGGCTGCTTTGTTTTTTACGCTGTCGATGCAATCAATCACATAATCCATACCGCTATGGATTAATTCCCGCTGATTATTGACGGTCACAAATTCCATCAGCGCATGCACTTTGCACTCAGGATTGATACGGCGGATACGCTCGGCCACGGCTTCGACTTTCAGCTTGCCGATATCCCCGCCCAACGCATGAATCTGGCGATTGGTATTGGTAACGCAGATATCATCCATATCGATCAGGGTGATTTCCCCTACGCCGGAACGCGCCAGCGCTTCCGCCGCCCAGGAACCCACACCACCAATGCCGACCACACAGACATGGGATGCGTGCAGACGCTGAAGACCGGCAACGCCGTACAAACGGCCAATACCACCAAAACGATCAAGATAGTCGGGAGTCATGCACACCTTTTGAGCAATAGCAGATCAATACCAGAGCAATATCAGGCGAACACAAAGAAGCGCCGCCGTTAATAACGGCGCGCAGTATATCAGAGGGTAGGGACGCGGGCTGCCTGCAGATTGGTTGCAACCGATGCCTGAGCGCTGACCTGCGGCTCTTTACGGCGTAACCAGCGGGCAGTTTCGGCAATACGGCGCAGCGAAGGCTCGCCACGATCATACTTCAGCAACAGAGTCTTGGCTTCAGACGCCGGTAATTCACCCAGCAAGCCGGCTTTCAGCTCCGGAATCGGGGCAATACGCGCGGTCAGGGTACTGACCAGCAATGGCAGAAAACCGGACGACAAACGGGCATGCTCACGATAGTTGAGGCTGACAACCGCCGCGCCGTTGTTCTGCTCAATAATCAGATGATCATTGGTTTTTAACGGCCCCTTGAGCAGATCAAAGAACACACCAAGATCGGCCGCATAGGTGTTCCAGATATCATCACCATGAACCACGGCAAAGGCCTCCTGCCATAACTGGCGGAAACGGTAAGCGCTGATTTTGTCTTCCACCACCTTAAACTCAAGACGCTCCGGCTGCGGCGCTTCGGTGACGGCCGATTTATCGGCGGCACTGACTTCGGTCGTATAAAGTGCGGTCAAAAACCAGGGCTTGTTCAGCGTCTGAAAAATACCGACGCCCTGTAATTCAGCGGCCTGACTATGTACCGACCAGATCAGAGCAGCAAAAACGGCAAGCAGACTACGCATGGTAAAACCTCTATTCCTGCTTTCATACAACTCAATAGACACAGGTATAATGTGCTTGCAGTCAACAGTACTCAACGACCCTTTGCGCCACCGGAGAAAGGTTTTGCAACCTCCCAAAGTGTGACCTAATTCCTTGTTTTTAATCACAAAAATAAAATCAGTTACGGGCCAGAACAAAGCGGAAAGGGATATCAAATTCAAAGTTTTCACCCTGCAGAAGCTCTGGCACCGGAGGGTATGGCGCGGCTTTTTTCGCGGCCCGTAAGGCTGCCCGGTCAAGCAGACTGACCGCCGAACTTTCACTGGTATCCGCCAGCAATAATTCGCCGAAACGGTTCAGCTGCAAACTCACGCGCACCGTGCCTTCCAGCCGCTTTCTCAGTGCCTGATCCGGGTATTGAACCTGACTATTGGCCTGCCGCAACAAGGCACGGTAATACTGCATCTCAGCCTGCTGACGGGCGATCAGTTGTGCCCTCTCCCGGGCCTGTTCGGCTGCTGCCAGAGCACGCTCTTTTTCACGTTTTTCTGCCGCTCTGGCCGCCAGATCCGATGCCGTTTCCGGCTGTTTTTTCCGCTCCGACACCTCCGGCAGCGACACCTGTTCTGTAACCTCTGGCGGCGTTTTTACTGCAGGTTGTGACAATTTTGGTACATTGGACTCCACATTTTGCGCCACCACCGTTACATTTCCGCCTGCGACAGGTCGCGCCGCTGTGACCGGTTGTGCCTGAGCAACGTGATCCGCGTCACGTTTCAGCCAGCCCGCAACGGCCTCTGCCCGCCCCGGCCTGACCTGCCTGGCATCCCAACTGGCTTTCAGCTCGCTGCGCTCCGCTGCTTTCATCCGCAGCAGATCTTCACGAAATCCCGGAGACTGCGGGAACTTGCCAATCCAGGCAGCCAGCAACAGACGCACAAAACTACCATCCTCAATCAGAAGTACTTCCACATCATTGATCAGCACACGGCAGGGACCGCTTTCATTACTGATCAGCATCCGGTCTCCCTCACGCAAATCATCTTGCAACAGATTGGTAAAGCGGCTGATATCTTCCAAACGCGCATTCATTTCCGCTTCACTCAGATTGATGGCCAGCCCTTCATTCCACAGCCGGTAAAAACGGCGCGGCGATATACGCTCCGCCAGCACACGGATTTCCAGAGCCAGGGGCTGCTCTGCGCTCAGCCACTGCTGGCTGTCGTTCAGGTCGCTGTAAACAGCCGCCAGGTACACATCGTTATGCAGACGGCGATAAGTTCCCATCGCCTGTAACTCAAGCGCCTGGGCAGGAGCCAGCCAGAAAGTCAGAAAGAAGAGTAAGAAGCGCATCGTCGGTCATCCTGAAAGATTTCCGGCGATTCTAATAAGAAAAGATGACAGAAAATTGTCGGCAGCAGGACCTGTATCAGGACAGATTCACCAGTTCAATAAAGGAAGTCAGCGGTACCGCATCACGCACCAGCTGTTCCTGACGCTCCGGGTTACGGATATCCTGCAAGGTCACCCGTGCCAGCACCTGGGTAATCAGCTGATTGATGCCGCCCCAGTTAGATGACAGTGAGCAACTGGCGGTGATGTCACACTGATGATCGTCGGCCGCGCATTCGGTCAGGGCAACCGGGCCTTCAAAGGCCTGCACCACATCCAGCATACGGATCTGCCCCGGCGCCCGCGCCAGGCGGTAGCCACCGCGCGCACCGCGCTGGGCGCTTACCAGACCACTGTCGACCAGGGCTTTCATCACTTTACGCACCGTGGGCAGTGCCAGCCCGGTCAGGCCGGTAATGTCGTCGGTCGACAGCTTAACCGCGCCGGCCTGTGCCAGCTCGTTCAGGACGACCACGCCATAATCGGTCAGCTTACTTATTTTCAGCATACTCCTGCCCTGTCTGATCAGTAGTTAAGGGTCTGGCCAAACGAGAATATGTCGCGATTGGTCAGAATTCATCCGCTTTGCTAGAATGCGCGCATCCATTAAAGCATACCAATACGGTATTGATTAATATACCCGACTAAATTACTCTGTTATTACCCTGATCTGCGTTAGAATATGGCGCCAAGAGCGCACCGCACGTCAGACATCCCCCGGGACGGAGCGGATGATACATCAGGGTAAACGCCAGACGCGGGTCCGGCGCACAGCGGTTTCACTGAGCGGAACCGCAGGCAGATCGGGCCGCATCCATACGAGAGAGTTCACTATGAGCAGCAACGCTGAAATCGAACGCCGCATTGGTAACGACTACCAGGCCGGCTTTGTTACCGACATCGAGTCAGACACCATTGCACCGGGCCTGAGCGAAGATGTGGTGCGTTTTATTTCCGCCAAAAAAGGTGAACCCGAGTGGATGACCGAATGGCGTTTAAAAGCCTTCCGTGCCTGGCAGGAAATGGCTGAGCCAACCTGGGCGCATGTGCATTACCCGGAAGTTGATTTTCAGGCGCTGTCTTATTATTCCGCGCCGAAAAGCATGGCTGACAAACCGAAAAGCCTCGACGAAGTCGACCCTGAATTGCTGCGTACCTATGAAAAGCTGGGTATCCCACTGCATGAGCAGATGGCGCTGGCCGGCATCGCCGTTGACGCCGTATTCGACTCGGTATCCGTTGCCACAACCTTCCGCGCCAAACTGGCCGAAGCCGGCGTTATTTTTATGCCGATTTCCGAAGCCGTGCATGAGCATCCGGAACTGGTTAAAAAATACCTCGGCACCGTCGTGCCACAGCGTGACAATTTTTACGCAGCACTGAACTCAGCCGTGTTTTCTGACGGCTCCTTCGTATACATCCCCAAAGGCGTACGCTGCCCGATGGAGCTGTCCACTTACTTCCGTATTAATGAAGCCAAAACCGGTCAGTTTGAACGTACCCTAATTATTGCCGACGAAGGTTCCCACGTGAGCTACCTCGAAGGCTGTACCGCTCCGATGCGTGATGAAAACCAGCTGCATGCAGCGGTGGTTGAACTGATCGCGCTGGACAACTCCGAAATTAAATACAGCACCGTGCAAAACTGGTATCCCGGCGATAAAGAAGGCAAAGGCGGTATTTACAACTTCGTAACCAAGCGTGCCGTTGCCCATACCAATGCCAAAGTGAGCTGGACCCAGGTAGAGACCGGTTCTGCCGTGACCTGGAAATACCCAAGCTGTGTATTAAAAGGCGATAACTCGGTCGGCGAATTTTATTCCGTGGCGTTAACCAATAATTATCAGCAGGCCGATACCGGCACCAAGATGATTCATCTGGGTAAAAACACCCGCTCAACCATTATTTCCAAGGGTATCTCTGCCGGTAAAAGTCAGAATGCCTACCGCGGTCTGGTACGTATGAATCCGACCGCCGCCGGTGCGCGTAACTACACCCAGTGTGACTCGCTGTTAATCGGTGATCAGTGTGGCGCCCATACTTTCCCTTATATCGAAAGCAAACATCCTTCTGCGGTCGTGGAGCACGAAGCCACCACCTCAACCGTCAGCGACGACCAGTTATTCCTCTGCCGTCAGCGCGGCATTGATACCGAGAAAGCCGTGTCCATGATCGTTAACGGTTTCTGTAAAGAGGTATTCAAAGAGCTGCCGATGGAATTTGCGGTGGAAGCCGGCAAGTTACTGGAAGTGTCACTGGAAGGTTCTGTCGGCTGATTAAGGCCAGACTTAACCGGGACTAAAAAATTGAAATTTATCTGCCATCGCGCGGATGACAGACTGAAAAAAGGTACTGCTAACCATGATCAGCATTAAAAACCTGCACGCCAACGTAGAAGACAAAAACATTCTCAAAGGTCTGAACCTGGAGATTAAACCCGGTGAAGTGCACGCCATCATGGGTCCGAACGGTGCCGGTAAAAGTACTCTGGGCAACGTTCTGGCAGGTCGTGATGGTTATGAAGTGACCGATGGCAGTGTCACCCTGAACGGTAAAGATATTCTTGAGATGGAGCCGGAAGAACGTGCCCGTGAAGGTTTATTTCTGGCGTTCCAGTATCCGGTAGAAATTCCCGGTGTCTCCAACCTCGAATTTTTAAAAGCCTCTGTTGATGCCGTGCGCGCTCATCAGGGCAAGCCTGCACTGGATTCCGTTCAGTTTTTAAAACTGGCGCGGGAAAAATGCAAAGCCGTTAATCTCGACCAGAGCTTTCTTAAGCGTGGTGTCAACGAAGGCTTCTCCGGCGGCGAGAAAAAACGTAATGAACTGATGCAGATGATGCTGCTCGAACCGTCCCTGTGCATTCTCGATGAAACCGACTCCGGTCTGGATATCGACGCACTGCAGGTGGTAGCCGAAGGTGTGAATGCGATGCGCGATGCCAACCGCAGCTTTATTGTGGTGACCCACTATCAGCGTCTGCTCGACTACATCGTACCGGATTACGTTCACGTACTGGCCAACGGCCGCATCGTTAAATCCGGCGGTAAAGAGCTGGCACTGGAGCTGGAAGAAAAAGGCTACGGCTGGCTGGAAAGCGCAGACAACGGAGCGGCGTAACATGGCAGAACAGTTTCACGCACAACAGCTGGCGCTGGCCACAGAGCAGGCCCGCAACCCGCTGCTGGCTGCCCTGAATGCAGCCGGCCAACAAGCCTTTGCCGCAGCGTCTGTGCCCAACCGTAAAACCGAAGCCTGGAAATACACCTCGCTGCATAACCTGCTGACCGGTGATTTTCAGCGTACTGCCAGCCAGTCGGAATTAACCGCCGGGCTGCGTGAAGTGGCAACTCTGGGCAATTTAAAAGCAGCACGACTGGTATTTATTAATGGCCGGTTAAGCAGCGAATTATCCGATGCCCTGGCGTTGCAACAGGTTACCCTGTTCAGCCAGGCAGATGCAGAGCAACAGGTATTAATCAGCCAGCATCTGGGCACTGTACTGGCGCAGGCCAGCAGCAGTAACAGCGGCAGCGCGCATTTATTTAATGACCTGAATAATGCCGCCCTGAACGATGGCGTACTGATTCACGTCGGTAAAAACCAGCGCCTCGAACAGCCGCTGCAGATCAGCTGGCTGAGCAGTAATAATCCGCAGCCGTTCAGCATCACCAGCCGTATGTTAATGGTACTGGAGAGCGGTGCCGAAGCAACGCTGGTTGAGCATTATGCTTCCGATGAACAGCCGCAGAACAGCTTTACCAACGCTCTGAGCGAGCTGGTGATTGGCGATAACGCCCGCCTGCAACATTACCGCCTGCAGTTAATGCAGGAAGATGCCCTGCATATCGGCAGCACTCATGTTGATCTGGCGCGTGACAGTCAGTACAACGCTTTTCATCTGGGCCTGGGCACCCGCCTGACCCGTAACGATATTGTGGTTAATCACAATGTTAGTGGCTCGCACTGCGAACTGAACGGCGTGTATATTCCGCAGAACCAGCAATTGCTGGATTTCCACACCTGCATTGAACACAAAGTGCCGCACTGCACCAGCAACGAAGTATTCCGCGGCATTATGAATGACAAAGCCCGTGCTGTATTTAATGGCCGTATTCATATTCATCCGCAGGCGCAGAAAACACTGGCCGAGTTAAGCAATAAAAACCTGTTGCTGACCAATACCGCTGAGATTTACACCAAGCCGGAACTGGAAATCTACGCCGACGACGTAAAATGCGCCCACGGTGCGACCGTTGCTCAGCTGGAAGAAAAAGCCATGTTTTATATGCAGAGCCGCGGCATCAGCAAAAAAGAAGCTGAAGTCATGCTCAGCTTTGGCTTTATTAACGAATTACTCGAAGCTCTTCCGCACGAAGACATCGCACTGGTATTGCGGCCATTACTGGCGCGCCGTTTTGGCCGCGATCAGTCGTTAAGCCGTCATCTGCTGGAAAATGAAGCTGCCGGTCTCAGCGGAGAAGACGCATGAGTACAATCAGCCCGGAACAATTAAACAGCATCCGCGAACAGTTCCCTGCCCTGCATCAGGAAGTGAACTGCAAGCCGCTGATTTATCTGGATAACGGTGCCACCACGCAAAAACCGAAAGCGGTTATCAATGCGCTGAGCCGTTATTACGAGCACGATAACTCCAATGTTCACCGTGGTGCTCATACCCTGAGTGACCGTGCGACTGAACATTTTGAAAACGCGCGTAAAACCGTACAGCGCTTTTTAAATGCGGCCAAAGCGGAAGAAATCGTCTGGACCCGCGGCACTACCGAGGCCATTAACCTGGTGGCAGCCACCTGGGGCCGAAGCAATATTAAAGCCGGCGACCGCATTCTGGTCTCCGGTATGGAGCACCACTCCAATATCGTGCCCTGGCAGATGCTGTGTGAGCAAAGTGGCGCCGAATTGCTGCCCATTCCGGTACTGGAAAATGGCGAGCTGGATATGGCCGCCTTTAAAAGCCTGCTGACTCCCGCAGTCAAACTGGTTTCGGTTGTACACGTATCCAATGCCCTCGGAACCATTAATCCGGTAGCAGACATTATTGCACTGGCCCATGCCAACGGCAGTAAAGTGCTGATCGATGGTGCGCAGGCCGTTGCTCACTGGGATATCGACGTACAGGCGCTGGATGCCGATTTTTACGCCTTTTCCGGCCATAAACTTTTTGGCCCGACCGGCATCGGCGTACTCTATGGCAAAGAAGCTCTGCTCAATGCTATGCCACCTTATCAGGGCGGTGGCGAAATGATTGAGCACGTCAGTTTCAGCAAAACCACCTACAACGTTCTGCCGTATAAATTCGAAGCCGGTACGCCCAACATTGCCGGCGCCATTGGTATGGCAGCCGCCATTGATTATTTAAATACCCTCGACCGTAAAGCTCTGGCAGCCCATGAAGATGCCCTGCTGGCGCGCGCCAACGAGCTGGCCGCTGAGATGGGCGGAATCCGCATTATCGGTAATGCCGCTCATAAAGCGTCAGTATTCAGCTTTATTCTTGAAGGTGCGCACCCGGCCGACGTCGGCACCCTGCTCGACCAGCAGGGTATTGCGGTACGCACAGGCCATCACTGCGCCATGCCGGTGATGGAGCAATTTAAAGTTCCCGGCACTGTGCGGGCGTCTTTCACCTTCTACAATACGCTGGAAGAAGTGGACGCACTGTTTAAAGGCCTGGAAAAAGCCAAACTGTTTTTACTCTGAGGATGGAAGGACAATGAGCACCGAAACCTTTGATCCAAATGCACAGCCAGCCACCTACGACCCAAATGCGGTTGCCAGCGCCAGTATGACGGAAGCGGCTATCAGCCATATCCGCAAACAGCTGGCGAAAAATCCGGCGATGAAAGGTATTCGTCTGGGTGTGAAAAAAAGCGGTTGTTCCGGCTTTAAATACGATATCGAATTTGTCGAACAGGCTCATGACGGTGATCAGACCATTCAGGTGGCCGACGATATTCTGCTGTTTATTGCCGCCGATGCTGCACCTTATGTACGCGGCACTGAAATTGATTTCAGCAAAGAAGGATTGAACAGCACCATTAAGTTCAACAACCCGAATGCCAAAGATCTCTGCGGCTGCGGTGAATCATTTTCGGTTTAACCGAAGCTGCTGAAATTTGTTGAAAATATCGCGGCAATAGCAACATTCATGAAGCGTCACGAGCGCAGTAGCTTCATACAGGAGTCAATGTGGAAAGAAGAATGGTCGTGGCGCACGCCACCTGCCCCGCCCGTATGGTGCCATCCGGTACGCCAACCACCATTCCGGCCGGCAGCTTTGTCACCATCAATCAGGCTCTGGGTGGCAATTACACCGTGACACTGAACGGCAATATGCTGCGCGTTGACGGTACCGATGCCGCAGCCCTGGGTCTTGAAGCCGAAGAAATTGAATTTGAACAGCGCAGCGACGGTCTGGTGCATGAAGATCAGATCCGTCAGGCGCTGCGCACCATTTATGATCCGGAAATTCCGATCAACCTGCTTGATCTGGGTTTGATTTACGGTATCGATATCGACAATAACGCGGTAAAAATCCGTATGACCTTAACCGCGCCAACCTGCGGTATGGGCCCGGTACTGATCTCCGATGTTAAATACCGTGTCGCCAAAGTACCGAATGTAGAACGCGTTGAAGTTGAACTGGTGTTCGACCCGCCATGGAGCCGTGACATGATGACCGAAGAAGCCCAGTTAGAAGCGGGTTTATTCTTCTGATAAAAAAACGGGGCATCAGCCCCGTTTTTTATTTCCGCTTTAGCCTCAGGCCTCCGGCTCTTTAGTCCCCGCCGGGTTCAGATCCAGCAGCATGTGTCCATAAATAGACTGGCTCTGCAGATCGACCACTATCACCATCGCTACGCCCTGATACTGGCTGTTGATCAGTACGTGTTCGTACTTATCTTCCATGCGGTACACATGGGTAACGTTACCGGCCCGGCAATCTGCAAAGGCAAAATCTTCGGGTGGAATCGCGGCAACGTATTCCCAGAAATCAACCACCGGCTCACCGGCTTCAACCCGCTGCGGGTTGATTCGGGTTTCATGAAATTCCAGCGGGTTCAGCTTACGGGTCTGCATGGTTATCTCTCGTTAAAACAGGTTTTTCAGTTTTTCTTTGGCTTTTTCTGCAGCTTCTTTTTTCTTACGTTCAGCGTCAGCTTTGGCAGCGGCTTTTTCACGCTCCGCTTTTTCACGGGCTTCACGCTCTTTCTGCGCCTGATAATCTTCAAGGTTCTGACCAGCCAGCTCTGACACTTTATTCAGGCGCTGGTCCAGCGAGCCTTCAAGCTGGTTGAACTCGCCCAGCTTACCGGCGTAATCACCGATATAGCCCTGCAGTTTCTGCTCCAGTCTGGCCTGCAGCTTCGCTTCCAGCTCCGCCTGTTTGTCTTTGAGGCGGGCACCAAAAGCAGCATTTAATTGCTTATCCAGATCTGAACCTAAACTGAAATCCGGCGAGGTGATTTTACCACTGGCTTTGGCATTCACATCAAACTGCTGCACGTTCGCCAGTGCCAGCCCCAGTTCTTTGGCAAAGGTTGTTTTTCCCTTACTGCTGAATTGAGTACGGCCAAACTGCGCATCACTCTGGGCATTCAGTTTACCCTGACTGACAACGGCCAGACCCTGTACCTGTACCAGTGACGAAGCCAGTTTGGCGCCGGCAACGCCCAGATTCATATCATGCAGTTGCCAGTCTTTGATCGTCAGCGTCAGTGTATCGGTACCCGGCGTTTTACGGTGGTCGAGTACAATATCCACGCTCATATCTTCAACCTGCTTTAAACCTGAGCCATTGATCAGAATCCGCGTCGGACGACCTAACACCCGAGGCTCACTGGTAATATCCTGCGCATTAATCAACAGATTTCCGGAAGCTGTGCTTGCTGTCAGCTGTGCATTACGCAGTAAAAAGCCCGGCCATGGATTATCCGACGGAAAATGCACAAAGCGGCCATCACGCGGAGCTTTTGGGCTTTCTTCCTCTGCCGCGCTGCCTGCTTCATCTTCAGCCAGATACGGTTTTACTTTTTCATACCAGTACAGGGCTTTCTCCGCCCATTCGCCGGCCTGATCACCAAACAGCAGAGCACTCATATTGGCAGCACCACCGGCATTCAGCTGGTATTTACCGCGAATACTGCTGATATCTTCACCCGGCGCTGCTTTTAATGCTTTGAGCTTGTCAGCGATATCGCTACGCGCCTCAGCCACTGCTTTTTTCGCCGTTGCAATTGCGGCTTTGTCATTTTTGAAACGGGCTTTCAGTTCATCCAGTTTTTTCTTACGCGCTTTAAAATCATCCAGTGATTTAAAGCTGCCGGACGTCAGCGCTTTGATTTCCTGCTCGTACTGGCTCAGGGCTTTATCATCCGGGACATTATTCAGTGCCTGATCTACCGCTTCTTTATGGCTGGCATAACTTTGCTCAAATTCAGCACCGGCCTGCTCAGTACGCAGGGATTCACGCGCCAGTATTTCATCGGCACTGGGGAGGTCCACGCTGCTGAAAGGCGAAGCGGTCTCTTCTTTGGCTGCAACCTGCTCTGCTTCATCTTCTTTTACTGCCTTTTTCTCCAGCGCGCCGGAGCTTGTACGGGCAGTGCCAAACTGCAGATTATCCACCGCCAGATCACTGATAATGGCTTTACCCAGAAACAGTGGCGCCAGCTCCAGTTCGGCGGTCGCTTTATCCAGCTGCAGAGCATTGGTCATCGGCTTGCGGCTGTCGGCAACCGTCAGGCCATGAATAACAAAACCCAGCGGACTTAAACTGAGCGACACACTGTCCACTTCCACTTTGGCATCGGCGGCATCGGAGCCAAACGATTCAATGCCTTTTTCGATTAACGGGCCGGCAACAAACCAGAACAGAGCAACCAGAACCAGGGAAATAACGATAAATGCGGCCAGGCCTGACCAGCGAATCCATTGCTTCATAGCCTTACTCCGCGATTGACTTGTACAGGTTGTAGAATTTCGAGGCTTTTAATACCTGAGCAATTTTCAGCTTATTAAACCAGGCCAGTAAGCGATGACGGTACAGATTGATCAGTACTTTACTGAGCACAAAAACCGGCACTGCAGCCAGCAGGCTGATGAGCAACCCACCCAGCACCAGTGAATGATTAAACGCGGTCATACGCCAGAAATCGCTCTGATACATGTCACGCCAGGTATCCACTAACGCCGGATTTGCCAGCAGACTCTCTCCCAGACGCGCCGAGTAAGGATCAATAAACCAGGCCAGCGCAGAAAAGGCAGCCAGCGCCAAAAAGAATGCACTCAGGTTAATACGCAACACAAATGCCAGCAGCAAAATAATGGCATTGTGCAGGGTAAACATGGGAGTCAGTGCGACGATCAGAGCGAATGAAAAGGCCAGCGCAATCTGGCCCGGTGCTGATTCAGAATTCAGCGCTTTCAGCAGTTTTGCCAACATACTCAACATAATGCATTCCCGGCATCCGATTTAATAACGCACACTATACCATGTGACCTGTGACGAAACAGTGGACGTCTCAGGTCAGATAAAAACACCGGAAAATACCTCAGGCTTTGCGTAAACGCAGTGCCATAAAGACACCGCTGATAATCAGCAGCATGGCCAGAATACTGAGCAGATCCGGTAATTCCGCCAGGATCAGGCTGCCCATTAATGTCGCCAGAACCGGCACCAACAACTGCAATTGCGCAGCCCGTTGCAGACCTAAGGACGGCAGCAACCGATACCAGCCCCAGTAACCTAATCCCGATGCCAGCACTCCCGAAATCAGCGCCAGCAAAACCCCCTGCCATGGCAGCGCATTTTTTAGTCCGTTTGTTACCGGATCAGCAAACCAGAATAACCAGACCATCAGCAACGGCAGCAGTAACAGAGAAGCGCTGACAAAAGCCCCCTGCACATCGCGCAGCGGTTGTGACGACCCCTGCCCCAGCACCACAAAGGCCGCCCAGCCCAGACCGGATAACAGCATTAATAAGGAAGGTCCGGGGTCCGGCAGCTCATTGCCCGGCAGCAACAACATCACCAGCCCGGTAAACGACATCAGCACGCCGAACAACGCCAGCCCCTGCAAGCGCTTACCCTGACGGTGAGAAACGACCAGCAAGCTGAGCTGCACGGTGGCAAACAGAATAAAAGCACCGACTCCGGTATCCAGTGCCAGATAGGCATAAGCAAAAGCCAGGGCATAAGTCAGCAACGCCGCACCGGTAAAAACGTCACGCCACTGCAGCGCCGGACGGCCGCTGAATGTCAGTAATAACGTCAGGGTCAGCGCTCCGCTGCCGAGGCGCAGCGCGCTGAACAGCAAAGGGTCCAGTTCATAAACCGAGAGCGCCCAGCGGCACAGCAAAGAGTTAGCGGCAAAGGCCAGCAACACAAGGGCGGTCAGTAACGGCACAGGTTCACCCTTTGGCACAGCACTTGAATAAGAATCATACTTTTTTGTCTTTTTTGTTAATTATGGTTTGTGCTCACCAGACAGATGGTTGAATATCGGCAACTGTTGCACGGGAGGCTGTAATGCATCATCCCGTCGCGGCCGGTTTATAGCGTCACAACGGCAAATAAGGTTTGTTTGCTGTGCGCTAAGAGCATAGATTGAGTCTGTACACAGCCCTGCCGCGGTTGCAAGAGCAATATCACGGAAAACCTGCATGCTGTGCAGCCTCACTGGCCGCTGAAGCCGGCGGGCTCCATCCGCTCCGCGGTTGACCGGGCGCTGGCGCCGCTGAAAACCCTGTCTGGCGACAGGATGTAAAGAACAGTAAGACAACGGACTGCGATTATTCCACACAAGTAAACAATCCATTCCGCAGGGCTCATCTAGTAACCAGTCAGCTGAGCCGTTATAAATTTGTCAGCAGATTAACAGCAGTGTTCTGTGGGCACGCCGGGAGAAATTCCGGCCTGCGCCACCACGCCAGATCAATAAGACTGCACAACGACGCAATCGTCACTTTACGAGGACATTATGGGAAAATTTGAACCACGTATCCGCTACAGGCTCCTTCTCGCAGCCGCCAGCGCCACCATACTGACACTGGCAGGCTGCAGCGACCAGCAGGCGGCGGCGCCACAGGCGATGCAAATGCCACCTCCTGCCGTTGATGTCGTGACACTGAAAAGTGAAACCCTGGAACTGAAAGATACCCTCGCCGGACGGGTATCAGCATTCCGCACAGCAGAAATCCGTCCGCAGGTTAACGGCATTATTCTGAAGCGCTTCTTTGATGAAGGCGCCACCGTCAAAGCCGGTGACAAGCTCTACCAGATTGATCCCAGCCTGTATCAGGCAGCCCTTGCCAGTGCCGAAGCCCAGCTGACCGTAGCCGAAGCAAATGCTTACGCCGCACGCCTGAAAGCCAAGCGCTACAAAGAGCTGTCGAAGAAATCGGCCATCAGTGCCCAGGAAGTGGACGACTCTGAAGCCGCAGCCAAACAGGCTGACGCTCAGGTTAAAGCAGCTCAGGCAGAGGTACGCAGCGCCAAAGTAAACCTCGGCTATACCGAAATCACGGCTCCGATTTCCGGTGTCATCGGTCGCTCGACCATTACCGAAGGTGCTCTGGTATCAGCCCAGCAGGCAACGGCACTGACCACCATCCGTCAGCTGACTCCTATCTATGTCGATATCCAGCGTCCGGCCGCTTCCCTGATGCGTATGAAGAACCCTTCATTGTCACGCAGCGTCACCGTGGAACTGGATGATGGCACTCCCTATGCAGACGTGGGTGAACTGCAGTTTGCCGATGTCAGCGTTGATCAGGGTACAGGTACCGTTAACGTCCGTGCACAGTTTGAAAACAAAGATGCCCTGCTGCTGCCGGGAATGTTCGTTCGTGCCAATGTTCCGAGCGCACTGATCGAGAATGCCATCCTGGTTCCGCAACAGGCGATTGTGCGTCAGGCCAATGCCACCACAACCGCTTACGTGCTTGATGACGCCAATGTTGTCAGTCTGCGTGGTGTTGAAGTCACCCGTGCAATTGGTGACAAGTGGCTGGTTAAAGCCGGTCTGAATGCCGGTGATCGCGTGATTATCAGTGGTCTGCAGAAAGTGAAACCGGGAATTACCGTCGCCCCGGAAGAAGCCAAGCCTTAAGGAGAGTCCTGAAACATGGCTAAGTATTTTATCGACAGGCCAATTTTTGCCTGGGTGATTGCCATCATCATTATGCTTTCGGGCATCATGTCGGTGATCACATTACCGGTACAGCAGTATCCAACTATTGCTCCGCCATCCGTGCGTATCAGCGCCAACTATCCGGGGGCTTCGGCAAAAACACTGGAAGACAGTGTCACCCAGGTGATTGAGCAGAACATGACCGGGCTGGACAACCTGCTCTACATGTCCTCACAAAGCAGCTCTTCCGGTAACGTCAGCATCACTCTGACCTTTGCCGCCGGAACCGATCCGGATATTGCTCAGGTTCAGGTGCAGAACAAGCTGTCTCTGGCCGAAGCCCTGCTGCCTCAGGAAGTGACCAAGCTGGGGATCAGTGTTACCAAGGCATCCACCTCGTTCCTGATGGTTGTTGGCCTGGTATCAGAATCCGGCGCCATGACCCGTTCCGATCTGGCCGACTATGCCAACAGCTATCTCAAAGATCCGCTGTCCCGTACTTCGGGTGTGGGTGAGATGCGGATTTTCGGCTCCCAGTACGCCATGCGTATCTGGCTGCAGCCTGAGAAACTGACGGCCTATGGCCTGACACCACTGGATGTGCGCAGCTCGGTGGGCGAACAGAACAGTCAGTTTGCCGCAGGTCAGCTGGGTGGTTTGCCTGCGGTTGAAAATCAGCAGCTGAATGCCACCATCATCGCCCAGACCCGTCTGGAAGCCGTGGAGCAGTTCGAAAACATTCTGCTGAAGGTGAATACCGATGGTTCTCAGGTACGTCTGAAAGACGTGGCCCGCATTGAACTCGGTGCCGAAAACTATGAAGTGGAAGGCTTCTACAACGGTAAGCCGGCCACCGGTATGGCGATTCAGCTGGCTTCCGGTGCCAATGCGCTGGATACCGCCAACGCCGTCCGTGAACGCATTACCGAGCTTTCCGCTTTCTTCCCGAAAGACATGAAGGTGGTGTACCCCTATGACACCACGCCGTTCGTGCAGATTTCCATTGAAGAAGTGGTACAGACCCTGATCGAAGCCGTTGTGCTGGTGTTCCTGGTGATGTACCTGTTCCTGGGTAATTTCCGCGCCACCCTGATTCCGACCATCGCGGTGCCGGTGGTATTACTGGGTACCTTCGGGGTAATGGCCGCCTTTGGTTACAGCATCAACACCCTGACCATGTTCGGTATGGTGCTGGCCATTGGTCTGCTGGTTGATGACGCCATTGTTGTGGTGGAAAACGTTGAGCGGGTAATGGACGAAGAAGGTCTGCCACCACGCGAAGCTACCCGTAAATCCATGGAACAGATTACCTCCGCTCTGGTGGGTATTGCCCTGGTTCTGTCGGCGGTATTCGTACCTATGGCCTTTATGAGTGGTTCGACCGGTGCCATTTACCGTCAGTTCTCGCTGACCATCGTGTCGGCCATGGTGCTGTCGGTGCTGGTCGCCCTGATTCTGACACCGGCACTCTGTGCAAGCATTCTGAAACCCGCTCATAAAAATGAACTGGAGCATCAGAAAGGATTCTTCGGCTGGTTTAACCGCACCTTCGCCAAAGGCACCAAAGGTTATGTGACCGGCGTTGAAGGTACGCTGAAGCGTCCGTTACGCATGATGCTGGTGTATGGCGCTATGGTTGCGGTACTGGTGCTGCTGTATGCCCGTCTGCCAACCTCCTTCCTGCCGGAAGAAGATCAGGGGGTTGTCCTTAACCTGGTACAGCTGCCACAGGGCGCCACCCTGACCCGCACCAACGAAGCCATGGATAAAATGCGTGAGCATTATATGAATGATCCGGCGGTTGAATCTGTCTTTACCGCCTCCGGCTTCAGCTTTGCCGGTATGGGTCAGAATATGGGTATTGGCTTCGTCAAACTGAAGCATTGGGATGAACGTCAGGACCCGGCTCTGTCAGCGAAAGCGGTAATCGGCCGTGCCTGGGGCGCTCTCAGCCAGCTGAAAGATGCCACCATTTACCCGATCAACCTGCCACCGATTCCTGAGCTGGGCACAGCTTCCGGCTTCGATGTGATGCTGCAGGACCGTAACAACTTAGGCCATGAGAAACTGCAGCAGGCGCGTAATCAGCTGCTGGGAATGGCTGCACAGGACCCGCGCCTGAGCCAGGTTCGTCCTAACGGTATGCCCGACGTACCTATTTTCCGCGTCGATATCGACTACGAGAAAGTGAAGTCTCTGGGCCTGAACATCAGCGATGTAAACTCAACCCTGAGCACCGCCTGGGGTGGTTCTTACGTCAACGACTTCATCGACCGCGGCCGGGTTAAGAAAGTATATATCCAGGGCGAAGCATCATCGCGCATGCTGCCTGAGGATCTTGAGCAGTGGTATGTGCGCAATAAAAACGGCGAAATGGTTCCTTTCACCGCCTTTACCACCACTCGCTGGGATTACGGTTCACCACGCCTGGAGCGCTATAACGGTGTTCCGTCGATGAACATTCAGGGTCAGGCAGCTCCGGGTCTGAGCACCGGTGATGCGATGCAGGCCATTGAAGAAATCGTCGCCAAGCTGCCGGCCGGTGTCGGTATTGAATGGACGGGGATGTCGTATCAGGAGCGCGTTGCCGGTTCTCAGGCACCACTGCTGTATGCACTGTCGCTGCTGGTTGTCTTCCTCTGTCTGGCGGCCCTGTACGAAAGCTGGTCGGTGCCGTTCTCCGTGATCCTGGTGGTACCACTGGGCGTTATGGGTGCCTTGCTGGCAGCCACTGGCCGCGGACTGAGCAACGACGTGTACTTCCAGGTTGGCCTGTTGACCACCATTGGTCTGGCTGCGAAGAACGCGATCCTGATCGTCGAATTCGCCAAATCGCTGGTTGAACAGGGTAAAGATCTGGCTGAAGCCACAATCGAAGCCTGTCGTATGCGTCTGCGTCCGATTCTGATGACCTCGCTGGCCTTCATTCTCGGCGTACTGCCACTGGCCATCAGTACCGGTGCCGGCGCCATGAGCCGCCAGGCTATTGGTACCGGTGTGATTGGTGGTATGTTGGCAGCAACCTTCCTGGCCATCTTCTTTGTGCCACTGTTCTACGTTCTGGTGATGAAACTCACCCACAAGCTGCGCGGCCAGAACGCGCAGTAAGTATCAGCGCCCGGTCTGTCCGGGCGCTTCCTTCATCCTTTTCCCTGACCCATGACAGGTCATAAAGGGACAGCATCATCTTTCGCTTGCACTTTTTGTCCTCATCGCACTACCCTCTGCAGCATTACGATAAATAACAATAAGAAGGTCTAATATGTTACGCACTCTGTTCATAACACTGCTGTTCACAGCAGCCGCTCCGTTATGGGCGATCACTGTCGAAAATGTCGACGTTCCCGAAATCGTTGCCGCCACCTCCGACTCACCGGAAATGACGCTGCGTGGCGCTTCTGTACGCCGGGTATATGGCTTTGTTGAAGTCTATGTGGGCGCTTTATATCTGCAGAATAACGCTCTTGAAGAACAGGAAATCATCCGTGTCGACGAGCCCCGCCGCATGGTGTTTTACGTGACCTCTGAACGGGTCAGTGCGCGGCGCTTTACCAACGCTATCCAGGAAGGTCTGGCCATTAACATCAGCAAAGATGAAATGGCAGCTATGGCTGACCGGGTCAGCCAGCTGGTCAATCTGTTTGATCACAAATTTGTCGAAGGTACTGTGGGTTATATCGAATGGGTTCCGGACCTGCAGGAGTCCCGCATCGTCATTGACGATACCGTGCGCGGCAGCGTTCCGGGCAAAGACCTGAACGATGCTTTGCTGAAGATCTGGATCGGCGATCATCCGGTCAGTGAGCGTTTTAAAGAAGAAGTGCTGGGTCACAGCAACAGCTGAACTGCCGGCTCTCAGTGACAATATTTTTTAATTTTGTCGTTCAGAGCATCACGCCGCCGGCGCTTTTTCTGCATCGCTTCAAGACTGGTTGAGCCATAGGGTTTGGCACTGAACATACGCAGATCGTAGCGCGCTTTTTCGCACTGGGCGGCGCGTTGCTGCGCCTGCTGTTGTTCTTTTTCCCGGGCCAGACGCTGTGCTTTGCGTCTGGCTTTATCGGCCTTCTCTTCTGCCCGGTAATCACGTCCTTCTGTCAGCGAACGTCCCTCCCGCTCAGCCTCATCCGCGTCATACTGATTCAGCGGTTTAAGCTCTACGGTTTCGGCATGCTCCTCTGCCGGCGGCCGGTCAGAAAACTGTAACCGTCCCTGCTCATCCACCCAGCGATAAATATCTGCCCGTACAGACAGACTGCTTAACAGCATTAAACCGATCAGATAGCGAATACTCATCCCTGAGTCCTCCGTCATAACATTACATCTATGCCACCAGTTCACGTACCAGCAGCTGCACACTCTGACGCCCGCGGAATTCATTCACATCCAGCTGAAACACGCAGTGCGCCCACTCAGCCTGAGGCTGTGGCCAGACTTTGGGGTCGATATTGAACCAGATGGCATCCAGTGCCAGATCTGAGCCTTTGGGCTGCAGCACCAGCTTAAGATGGCGCTCGCCGACGATACGCTGCTGCACTAAACGGAAATCGCCACTGAACAACGGCTCAGGAAATGCCTGCCCCCAGGGCCCGCCCCAGCGCAGCAGTTGCGCCAGTTCAAGGCTGAATTCTGCCGGGCTCAGCTCTCCATCGGTTTCAATCCGCTGCTGCAGCTGCGCGTCGCTCAGATGGCGGCGACAGACGTCATCAAATAAACGCGAGAATTCTTCCAGACCGCTGGCATGCAAAGTCAGCCCTGCGGCCATGGCATGACCACCAAATTTTTTCAGCAGATGTGGCGCGCGTTTATCAACCTCATCCAGTGCATCACGCATATGCAAACCGGGGATAGAACGCGCCGAGCCCTTCAGCATGCCCTGCTCATCCGCCGCCATGGCAATCACCGGACGATGCACTTTTTCTTTGATACGCGATGCCAGAATACCAATCACACCCTGATGCCAGTCCGGCTGAAACAGACATAATCCGGTGGGCAGGTTGTCGTCCGCCTCAAAACGGCTCAGATACTGCAACGCTTCGGCCTGCATGCCCTGCTCGATCTCACGCCGGTCACGGTTCATCTCATCCAGCGTCTGGGCCAGCTGCGCTGCCCGTCCGGCATCGTCACTGAGCAGGCATTCAATCCCCAGCGACATATCATCCAGCCGGCCGGCGGCATTCAGGCGCGGGCCAATAGCAAAGCCAAAATCGGCAGCGATAATGCGCGACGGCTCACGCCCGGCAACCTGCAACAGCGCCAGAATACCTGCACTGGCATGCCCGGCACGGATACGGCGCAAACCCTGCTCCACCAGAATGCGGTTGTTGTAATCCAGAGGCACCACATCGGCAACGGTTGCCAGTGCCACCAGATCCAGTAACTGCGCCATATTGGGTGCCGGCTGTGGTAATTGCCCAAGTTCCGCCAGACGCGCGCGCAGCGCCAGCATCAGATAAAACACCACCGTACAGCCGCAGGCAGCCTTACTGGGAAATTCACAGCCCGGCTGATTTGGGTTCACAATGGCGGCGGCATCCGGCAGGGTTGCCGCAGCCAGATGATGATCGGTTACCAGCACCGGAACTCCGGCCGCCTGTGCAGCCTCAATGCCTTCATGGGAGGCAATGCCGTTGTCCACCGTCATAATAAGATCCGGCTTCATCGGCAGTGCAACCTGCACCAGTTCCGGGGACAGGCCATAGCCAAAATCGAAGCGGTTAGGCACCAGGTAATCCAGATGGCGCGCTCCCAGCAAACGCAAAGCACGAATCGCCAACGCCGTGCTGCTGGCACCATCGACATCAAAATCGCCAACCACCAGTAAGCGCTTCTGCTGCGTCACCACCGGCAATAACAGCTCGACTGCAGCGGTGATGCCTTTCAGCAAAGAAAATGGCAACAGCCCCTGCAAACTGAGCTCCAGTTGTGCGGCATCGGCAATACCACGGGCAGCATAAACACGCTGCAGTACCGGATGCACGCCGGGCAACTGCAACCCGGCAGAGAAAGAGCGCTGACTGATCTGAACCATGAATTATCGTCTGAAAAAGAGGTGAACCTGCGTGCATAAGCACAGAGAAAGAACTGAGGCCGGCAGTTTACCAGCCCCGGTCTTGCTTGTCCGGCTGGCAGCGGGAGAATGGAGCGGCTACTCCTGTGGTCTTACCCGCACAAAACGGGCAAAGCGCGGCAGGCCATGCTCAGTCAGACCGTTATAAGAAAACGTTACCTGTGCACCGAGCGGTGGCGGCGAAAAACGCTCATCATCGCTGAAGCCGGTGCCAAGACGAAATTCACGGCCATCGGCAGTACGCACCACCAAAGCCCCTAATGCACCGCGGTATTTGCCCTCGCCGGGAACATAGCCCACCACTTCCGCCTCGCCATCTTCACTGAGTTTCAGCTTTAATAAATCGTCACTGCGCGCTACCTGATACAGTGACTGACTGCGGCGCAGCATTAAACCTTCACCACCGGCAGCGGTAATCATCTGCAGTTTTTTTTCCAGCTCCTGCTCACTGCCGATTTTAGTCTGGTCGAGAACTTTAAGCTGCGGGTTCGCCTGCTGCGCAACCAGAGTGCGTAATACCCATAAGCGTTCGGTAAAAGGTGCGGCCATCTGCGGCAGATCGAACACCATGTATTTTACTTTCATCCAGTCTTCGTCATCCGCCTGATGGCGTCTGACCAGACCACTGACAAAAGAAAACTGCCCGCGTCCGGCCCATAATTCGCCATCCAGAGGATTTTTAGGTAGCGCAGAAAGAAACCAGGCCGGCGCATTAACCGGCCGGCCACTGCGGGTTAACAGCTGCCTGCCATTCCAGTAGGCGCGCACGCCATCGAGTTTTTCACTGACATAATACTGGCTGACATCAATGCCCTTGTTGTACACCTTGGCCAACATCAGCGGTGGCGGAATCAGTTCCGATGCCACGACCAGTTGTGGCCACAGGCTCACCAATAACAACAGAGTCAGTACAATTGTATTTTCCATGGGCAGTCCTCCCTGAACGCACCATTGGTCTTCACTGCAATGCCGTCAATCAAGCAATTGCTCAGGCTAAATACCAGCCTTTTGCAGTGATTTTCAGACTTTCAGACGAGATGCTGACGGCTCTGTGCTTGACACCTGCAGCCTGAACCTTAATCCTTGCCTGTCATTTATTGATGTTTCGGTTATGCGATTTTATTTACTTGGCCTTGGCAGCAACATCGATCCTGAGCAGCATATGCTGCAGGCGCGTGAAGCATTAGCCTCTCTGGGCACACTCTGCGCTCAATCACCGGTACTGAGAAGCGCGCCAGTCGGCGATACCTTTCATTTTGAATTTAAAAATCAATTATTGATTCTGTCGTCAGAATTATTACCCGGACCGCTGAAGCAACGACTGCAGAAAATTGAAGTGGACCTTGGCCGTGAGCCTAAAAACCCGTCGCGAAAAATAAAAGACCGCACAATTGATATCGATATTCTAGCGATGGCGGCCAGCGCAGCGGAGTGTCGCAATACGCCGCTGGAAGAAAGTTATTACCGCGAATTGCAGCAATTATGGCATCAGGAAGAAAACGTCTGATCGTAACGGTTGGCAACAAAGCGCCCGCCATCGACACGCATCACCGAACCGGTCACCGCCTCAGCCTGCAGTAAATAATCGCAGGCCTGAACAATTGCACTATAGCCCAGCTCTTCACCGATCAGCGATTGCGACAGCACTTTTTTGCGGTACGCCTCATCATGCTCAGGTAAAAACTGAATCGGCCCGGGCTGAATCACATTGACCCGCACTCTGCCGGCCAGACGCTGCGCCATACTCAGGGCAAAATTCTGCAACCCGGCTTTTGCGGCGCAATAAGCGGAAAAACGCTGATTGGGAATATCGGCATAAATATCACTGATACACACCATCGATGCGCCCGGATTCCATATACTGTTCAGCGCTTCGCTAATCAGCGCCGGTGCCAGTACATGAACGCGCTGGTGCATTTCATGATGGGCAATCAGATCACTGGCGGCGGCATCGGGTACAAAGCAGGAAGCATTATGAATAACCGCATCAAAATTACCCAGTGCCGGTAATTTAAGGGCCAGCTGACGGATATCTTCACTGTCGGCCAGATTCGCCTGCAGACAGGTCAGCGCCGGATGAGCGGCTAATTCATTCGCGCTGTTGTAGTGCGCAACAACCTGCCAGCCCTGTGCCAGATAATGCTCGGCCAGAACTTTCCCCAAACGCCGGCCGGCTCCGGTAATCAGAATACGTTTGCTCATGATTTTTCCACGCACAAAAACAACAAAGCCGGTACGTTAACCGGCTTTATTGCAGCTGTCACGAATGTGTGAAATTACTCTGCGTGCAGTACACGTTCATAACTGAAGTGCGCTCTGACTTTTTCCGCATCGTTAAAAGGTAAATTGCGGTTTTTACGCGACAGCCACAGCTGAATACCGTCGTCGTAATGCGGCGATGCCGGATTACCGGACTGCCCGCCGGCGACAATCAGATTCAGCGGTTCCGGCTGGCTGAAATCGACGATCATACGCATCGCCGGAATATTCCAGACGGCATAATCCGAGCCTAAATCGTAGCCTGCCACATTCAGCGTATTACGGTTACCACCAGCCGGATACGGTCCGCGGTCGGTATATTCCGCCAGACTTTCCACCGCCGCGGCTTTCAGACCGGAGAGAAACGGCAGCATATGCGTGGTTTCAGTTTGCCAGTGATAAAACGCCAGATCTCCCCAGCGCCACTGGCTGTCATCACTACCCAATTGCTGTTGCAGATAAGGCCAGGTCGCCGCCAGTGCGCGGGCAATAATCTGCCCCGGTAATTCGTTATCAGCGGTATTGATATCATCCCAGAACGGTGCCCAGTTGCTGCCTTGTGTGCGCCCAAGTAAATGATCCTGATAACCGGAATAAGCACGGCCATTCATCGCCAGAAAGGCCTGCCACAGCTGGCCGTCTTCCGGCCCCAATTCGTCCATAAAAATCGCACGGATCAGATTGTGTTCGAAGCCACCCCACACCGCCGCGCTGCGTGAGCCTTGCGCCATATCGCCGTCAAATGCACGGATAATCTGCAGCACGTTCTCAGCATCAGCCTGCTGTGCCTGTGGTAAAGCTGCAATGCCATCGCGGATCATATTTTGCCACGCTTCAGACCCCCAGAGCTGCTGCACCTTGGCCACCAGAATATCGCGCCGGTCGGCCTGCATGGCTTCCATGCTGGCATAGTCGTGGCCACCGCCGTGCTGCGTCAGCATTTGCATAATGCGCTCGGAGCGTTCCGGGTAATACCAGGAACTGGTCAGGCGCGGGCTGTAATCAGCTGCCACCGTGCGGTTATTACCCGTGCCTGAATAACCGCTTTGCGGATTACGTGAACGCGGTGTATCGGCACCGCCCCAGTAACCCTGCCAGTCGTACTCGCCGGTCCAGCCAGGGCTTGGAAAATGGCCGCTTCCGGCTTTGCGTTTGGGATAATTCCCCGTCACCTGCCAGGCCACATTGTCTTTGTCACCATAAATCACGTTCAGATGAATAAAACCGACACCATTTAATGCCTGCTCAGCCTCATCCATGGTTTTGGCTTTACCCAGATTAAAAAAGGAATCGATGGTGTTATCCGGAAATTGCGCCGTCCAGCTTAATGCCAGACCGAATTCCGAGCTGGCCGGAATGGCGATCATTTCGTGTTTAGGTTTGCCTTTAATTGCGGCATTCAGCAATGGTCCATGGCGTGTGGACTGCACTTCAATAGTGACCGGTTCTGCACCTTTAACCTGAATGGTTTCGCTGCGACTGCTGACCGGATACCACTGTTCCTGATACAGATATTCGGTTTTGCCATCGCGCTCGCGCAATTTCTCCAGAAACACATCCTGGGTATCCGCCATCACCATGGTTTCACCCCAGCCAATATGGCCGTTGTAGCCGGCAACCAGTGCCGGAATGCCCGGCAAGGTAATGCCCACACCGCTGTATTCCGGGCTTTTTACCCCCATCAGCATCCAGGTCGACGGATGCGATAACAACAGGTGGGTATCGTTGGCGATCAGGGTCGCACCGGCGGCGGTTTTATCTTTATGCACGCCCCAGTTATTGGAGGCGGCAATACCCTGACCGTTAATCCGCTTCAGCTTCTGCTCAACCGCGGCCAGATATTCCAGTTGCTCTTTAACAGCAACCACCGGGCTTTCAGCGCCGGCCAAATCCACAGCGGCAAGCTTGTTGGCTTCTGCCAGGTCGATGGGTTCATCCGGATAAATCGGCGCCAGATACGCGGCTTTTTCGACACCCAGTTTTTCTGCCAGCTGCAGAAAGCCCAGCTCTTCATGCAGGTTAAAACCCACCCCCAGATTGAGCATCACAAACAAGCCCAGCGTGTTGGCGGGCTGCCAGGCTTCCGGCTGATAATCGTTAATCATCAGCTCCAGCGGCAGACGATCGCGGTGGCTGTTAATGTAAGCGTTCACCCCGGCGGCAAAGCCCGTCAGGTGTTGCTTCAGCTCCGGGCTTAATGCGGCATAGCGCTCTTCGATAATCTGCGGAATACCCAGGGTACGCATGTAGATATCCATATCCAGCGCGATATCGCCGGTCATCTCCGCCAGACGGCCACGCGCCAGCAGATTCATCGATACCATCTGCGCCAGACGGTCTTCTGCCATGGCATAGCCGATGCCGAAGGTCAGATCCTGCAGGCTTTGCGCCTCAATAAAAGGCACGCCGTAGTCATCGCGACGGATACTGACGTCTTCCTGCAGACCGCGAACCTGAACCACACCCACAGCAGGATCAAGATTGCGCTCGCTGATCCAGTCAAACACCTGACCGCAGCCGGTTAAGGTTAATAAGGTGGTGGTTGCCAGAAACGGCAGAAACAAGGCCTGACGCAGACCTGAAAGCTTTTTATATTTTTTATTATTCACAGAGATACCCGTGCCGCAGTTGCGACTCATAAGAAAAGGTGAGAACGCAGCGGATTATGGCGGGCAGGCCAGAGAGCGAACAGGGACTTTTGTGCCAAACAGGCACTGAGTGAACTAAAGCCAAAAAAGCACAGACAGAAACACAGACAGAAACACAGACAGAAACAGATCCGGCAGACAATAAAAAATCCGCCGGCTGTCACCACCCGGCGGATTAGGTTTTTACAGGTCAGGCCAGCTCAGGCATTACACCACAAGCCGGCCTGCCAGCTAACGCGATCAGTACAGATACACCGCGCCAGACCCTACAGCGTTGTTATTAGTTTGATCGCCATTAATACCGGTAGCGCTACTCGCTTCTTCTGACGCACCCACGGCCAGGGTCTGGCCATCCGCCGATAACGCGACCGAATTGCCAAAAAAGTCAAGTTCACCGGTATTCGAGGCCTTAATATAGGCCGGCTGCGCCCAGCCAGCCTCTGTGCGCTGAAACAGATACACCGCACCAGATCCAGGAGCAGCATCATCCATTTGCTCACCATTAATACCGGTTGCGCTGCTGCTTTCGACCGGAGCGCTTACCGCCAGGCTGTCGCCATCCGCCGATAAGGCGACTGCATGGCCAAAGTGATCGTCTCTGCCGGAATTAGAGGCCTTAATATAAGCCTGCTGCGCCCAATTCAAATCGGTGCGCTGGAACAGATACACCGCACCTGCCCTATTAGCAATGTTATCAACCTGATCACCACCAACACCGGTTGCACTGCTGGCTTCACCCCAAGCGCCTACCGCCAAAGTAGAGCCATCAGCAGACAGTGCGAGGCTGCTGCCAAAATAGTCATCTGCATCGGTATTAGAAGCCTTAATATAGGCCAGCTGCGTCCAGCTCAAGTCGGTGCGCTGGAACATATACACCGCACCTGCGTATCTCAAACTGTCATCCGTCTCATCACCACCAACACCGGTTGCACTGCTGGCTTCACGATAAGCGCCTACCGCCAGAGTGCTGCCATCGGCCGACAATGCGACTGAACTGCCAAACTCGTCTCCTTCCCCGGCATTCGAGGCCTTGATATAAGCCTGCTGTGCCCAGCTAAGGCCTGCACGCTGGAACATATACACCGCACCTACGCCTCCAGAACTGTTATCTGTCTCATCACCACCAACACCGGTTGCGCTGCTGCGTTCACGGGGTGCACCCACCGCCAGGGTAAAACCGTCGGCCGATAACGCTAACGAACGGCCAAACTCATCGCCGGCATCCGTATTCGAAGCCTTGATATAAGCCTGCTGCGCCCAGCTCTCGCCTGTGCGCTGGAAAACATACACCGCTCCTGCATCGCGTGCAGCGTTATCCTGCTCAGCGCCAGCAGCATCCACGCCCCCGATGCTGCTGCCTTCATTAAAAGCGCCAACCGCCAGTATCGAGCCATCGTCTGACAATGCCAGACTGATGCCAAAGATGTCCCCTTCATCGGCATTCGAGGCTTTGATATAAGCCTGCTGTAGCCACTGGCCATGGGTCAGGCGGAACACATACACCGCACCGACGCTATAGCCACGGATATCTGACTGCTCAGCATCAATACCAGAGTTAAGGTTACTCTCCCCTGGCATACCTATCGCTAGCGTACTGCCATCGGCCGATAACGCTACGGCAGTGCCAAACCAACCAGCGGCATACCCGTCATCAGGATAATTCCATCCCCAATCAACCCGCGCGGCTTTAACATAGCCCACCGCGTCGGCCAGGCTTCCCTGGGCTGTTACTTCAGCGGAGGTGCGGCAGTCTTCATAACCATCTGACAGATTACAGGCCTGTAATCTGTAGCGGGCATTCACACGCAGAGGCAGAAACACCGAATGCTGATAGCCGGTTGTATCGGCGGGTAACGTCTGAATCTGGGTGAAATCCTGCTGGCCGTCCAGGCTTTCCAATAAGCGGTATTCGGTTTCTTCGGCAACATCCTGCCAGCTGAAACTGAAGGTTTTTGTCGCCGTCAACGACAGACTCAGTACCGGGTCCGCGGGAATAAAGCTCGCCTCTACCGTGCAGTCGGCCGTAATGGCCCCGGTGGTATAGGTGCTGCCCTGCAGCGTACCGTCACAGCCCGACACGCCATCAATGCGGTAACCATTGTCTGCTGTAATCTCAAAACTGGTGGTGGTTTCGGTATCCACCACCTGTGCCGTGTCCGGGCTGATGCTGCCGCCTGCGCCAGCATTGACAGCAACGCGGTGAGTCCGCATAAAGCTGGCTTCTACCGTGCAGTCAGCCGTAATGGCTCCCGTGGTATAGGTGCTGCCCTGCAGCGTACCGTCACAGCCTGACACGCCATCAATGCGGTAGCCATTGTCTGCTGTAATCTCAAAACTGGTGGTGGTTTCGGTATCCACCACCTGTGCCGTGTCCGGGCTGATGCTGCCGCCTGCGCCAGCATTGACAGCAACGCGGTGAGTCCGCATAAAGCTGGCTTCTACCGTGCAGTCAGCCGTAATGGCTCCCGTGGTATAGGTGCTGCCCTGCAGCGTACCGTCACAGCCTGACACGCCATCAATGCGGTAGCCATTGTCTGCTGTAATCTCAAAACTGGTGGTGGTTTCGGTATCCACCACCTGCGCCGTGTCCGGGCTGATGCTGCCGCCATTACCCGCTGACGGAGTAACACTGAAACTCGGGTCGTCACTGCTGCTGCCGCCACCACAGGCCGATAACAACGCACTGACGAGCGTGATCTGAACCGCAGACGCGACAGAGCGCGCCTTAACATGCCTTTGATTCATTCTATATCCTTTAGTATCCGCAAAAATTAATGGCACAAAAAAACACGCTGTTTGCTATAAACAGCGTGCGATATCGGCACAAAAATGTTTTCTAATGATACAGATAACAACTGATATCTGACGGGCAAAAAATGCAATCAATCTTTCATTTTGTCTCAAATTACTCCGATTTCTCTGGTCATATAAGTGACATAAAGGAAACAAAAATAACCCGGGCAGAATATTCAAATAAAAACAGAAACAAAGCCTAAAAATACGAAAAACTCAAGTGTTCTTAACGATGAAAAGCGGCCAGATATAGCACCTGCAACCTTTAACTCTCCATCGTCAGTCACTTTAAAACTGATAACCATTATCAAATAAAGCTAATAAGAGGGGTGATCCTCTTGAATATTTCACAGTTTTACACAACACCTGACCAGTAAAATTAAAAATATCAACTAAATCTGTTTTTACTTTACAATATCCAATAGAATGAAAAAAAAGTTAATTTCCCCAGGAAAATACCGGGGAAGAATAAAACAAGCCCTGAGCGCAAGCCTGATACCCGTCAAAGCAAGCACCCAAATCCTGATCTTACGGAATGGTTACCCAATTGTTTTCAGAAAATATTTATTTAAAGCCAAATGCCAGGTTATGTAAGAAAGTGTCAGCGTCACAGATCAACTTACACTTTCTTCATGGCTTTATTGGTTTTCAGGGCCATGCAGAAGATCTTTCCTTGTCTGACAGTCCATTTAATACAGGCATGTCTGTTGCGCTCATCCGGGTTAATAACGGCCATCTGAAGCTTAATGACCAGCATCTTTTAACGGATAGGTTTTATTTATGTAATCTCCATGCTATCCGCCATATAAGCACTAATGAATGCTCTTTTTTTGGCATGCTGATTCCTGGCCTTCAGGTTGACCTCAATAGTCTCATTAACAGTAAGACCGTGATTCTGATGAATAACGATGACTGGCTGGAGAACAACCTCTGCTTTGATCTGCATCAACTTTTTACTGCATTAAACGAGCAGGATTCACTGCGTGCAACAAGCATAAGTCAGATTATCAGCGGCTATCTTTTCGAGACGATTAACAGTGAACTCGAACAGAATGCCTGCGAAAAGAAACTAACAGATAGTTATTACAGACTACTTTCTTATATTGGCAGAAACCTGAATTCACGCAAGCTGGGCATCAACATGCTGACAGAGGCAACGTTTATGTCACGCGCGGGTATTTATCGTCTGACCAATCACTTCGGCGGAGCCATCGGGTTAATCAATCATATGCGCTCAACACTCGCACTGATTGACATTCTGAATGAAGACCGGGCTGACATATCCTTCAAAGATGCATACCCTAACTATGGTTTCAGCTCTTACGGTTGCTTTCTTCGTGCTTTCAGAAAAATTCATGGTGTCCCTCCGGGTGACATCAGAAAAAACGGATTGAAGTCATTACATCAAGACAATGAATCCGGTCAAAGCCATGCCCAAAAACCGCGTTTCTATGCATGGTTCCGGAGCTATTTCATCTGGAATATATGATGAAAAAGGATCTTTATTTTCAATATGCTATTGGTGGCAATCACTCTATGAGCAGCACAGAGGGCCAGTGGGATAAGGCTCTGTCTCCTTTTTTTAAAGTCCAGACAAAAATTAACCCGCATCCGCCCCCGGAGAATCAGGCAGAAACCTGCACTACCGATGGAATGACCATTCTTTGCCTGGAAATACACCAGGAAGTATTGCTTCAATCTCAAATAAACGCATCGCTGCAAGAAAATGCATCCGCTGTCTTAGTGTATACAGAGCAAGGCAGCGCAGAGTTGTTTACCTGCAGCCAGAACATAAAAATTAACTGCGGCGAGACATTTATTATTGAAAACAGCCAGCCTTTTATTCTTCGGGCTGACACATGTCGCCTGAGATTGGTGATATTTAACCTGCACCTTATATCGGCCATTTATCCACTGATAAAAATGACGCGCATCATGCCGTTAAGCCATAACAATAAAGCAGAACTATTGCAGCACTTTATTCGGGATGAGTTTGACCGGTTCCGGAATCTGAACAGTTCTGGTTATACAATACGACAGGAAACAGCCAGCCATATTCTGCGGTTAATGGTACAGGATCAATATCTGGCCAGAATCCGCAACAGCCATGAAAAAACCATGGCGGTGCAAAAATACTTAGCTGCAAATATATTTCAGCCCGACATCACCGCAGCCACCCTGTGTAAAGAACTCGATATATCGACTTACGAACTGCAGAAAATTATGCAACCTCACGGTGGCCTGAAGCAGTACATCAACAAGGCCAGAATTGAGGAATTTTGCAGAAAACTACACCAAGGTATCGACTACTCTTACAACCTTTATGCGCTGTCACTTGATCTGGGATTCAGGTCTGAATCAGCCTTCCGGCGGATATTTAAAAGTGTAACCGGCGTCGTGCCGAGTAAGTTCTTAAGTGATATCCATAACCGCATTAACCCGTCTCCAGGTCATTCTGAGTAAGACAGAATCCGCAATCATCGTTATTAATACAATCAAGCCTGCAGCATCCATGGTTTATATTTTCAGCAATATATCCAGCGGAGCTGAACGCGCAAGCCTGAGAAAAATGGCACATATACCAGCAAACGAATAAAGGCTTTTTTGCCAGACAAAGCATTAACGGCGGAGAATAAAAAATCCGCCGGCTGTCACCACCCGGCGGATTAGGTTTTTACAGGTCAGGCCAACTCAGGCATTACACCACAAGCCGGCCTGCCAGCTAACGCGATCAGTACAGATACACCGCGCCAGACCCTACAGCGTTGTTATTAGTTTGATCGCCATTAACACCGGTAGCGCTACTCGCTTCTAGTGGCGCCCCCACAGCCAGAGTCTGGCCATCCGCGGATAAGGCAACCGATCGGCCAAACGTGTCACCGTAACCGGTATTGGAGGCTTTGATATAGGCCGGCTGCGCCCAGCCAGCCTCTGTGCGCTGAAACAGATACACCGCACCAGATTCATAAGCGGCATCATCCATTTGCTCACCATTAATACCGGCTGCACTGCTCCTTTCGCCCGGAGCGCTTACCGCCAGGCTGTCGCCATCCGCCGATAAGGCGACGGCATAGCCAAAGTTATCTCTCGTGCCGGTATTAGAGGCCTTAAGATAGGCCTGCTGCGCCCAGTGCAAGCCGGTACGCTGGAACACATACACCGCACCTGCTTTAGAAGCACTGTTGTCCTCCTGCCCTGCACCAACACCGGCTGCGCTGCTGCCTTCATTCTGAGCGCCAACCGCCAGAGTGCTGCCATCAGCCGATAATGCGACACTCGAGCCAAAATAGTCATTTGCACCGGTATTAGAAGCCTTAATATAAGCCTGCTGAGCCCAGGCTTGGTCTGCACGCAGAAACACATACACCGCACCTGCGTATGTCAAACTGTCATCCGTCTCATCACCACCAACACCGGTTGCACTGCTGGCTTCAGCCAAAGCGCTGACCGCCAGAGTGCTGCCATCGGCCGACAGCGCCAGGCTGATGCCAAACTGATCTTTTACCCCGGTATTCGAGGCTTTGATGTAAGCCTGTTGTGTCCAGCTAAGGCCTGCACGCTGGAACATATATATCGCACCCGCTAAATAGGCACTGTTATCCGCCTGATCACCGTCAACACCGGTTGCACTGCTGCTTTCAAAAAAAGCGCCTACCGCCAGGGTGCTGCCATCGGCCGATAACGCTAACGAACGGCCAAACCGATCACCCGCCCCAGTATTCGAGGCTTTTATATAGGCCTGCTGCGCCCAACCAGCGCCTGAGTACTGAAACACATACACCGCACCTGCGTAAGGAGTACTGTTATCTGCCTGAACACCGTTAACACCGGTCGCGCTGCTGCCTTCATTAAAAGCGCCAACCGCCAGTGTCGAGCCATCGCCTGACAATGCCAGACTGCTGCCAAAGCTGTCCAATTCATCGGCATTCGAGGCTTTGATATAAGCCTGCTGCAGCCACTGCCCATGGATAAGGCGGAACACATACACAGCACCGACACTATTGCCACGGATATCTGACTGCTCCGCATCAATGCCAGAGTTAAGGTTGGTCTCCTCTGGCATACCTACCGCCAGCGTACTGCCATCGGCCGATAGCGCTACAGCCAATCCAAACTGACCTTCGGCAGACCTATAGGCAGGATCATTCAAGCCCCAATCAATCCGCGCTGCTTTAACATAACCCACCGCGTCGGTCAGGCTTCCCTGGGCTGTTACTTCAGCAGAGGTGCGGCAGTCTTCATAGCCATCTGACAGATTACAGGCCTGTAATCTGTAGCGGGCATTCACACGCTGGGGCAGAAACACCGAATACTGATAACTGGTTGTATCGGCGGGTAACGTCTGAATCTGGGTGAAATCCTGCTGGCCGTCCAGGCTTTCCAGCAAACGGTATTCGGTTTCTTCGGCAACATCCTGCCAGCTGAAACTGAAGGTTTTAGTCGCCGCCAACGACAGACTCAGTACCGGGTCCGCGGGAATAAAGCTCGCCTCTATCGTGCAGTCGGCCGTAATGGCCCCGGTGGTATAGGTGCTGCCCTGCAGCGCACCGTCACAGCCCGACACGCCATCAATGCGGTAACCATTGTCTGCTGTAATCTCAAAACTGGTGGTGGTTTCGGTATCCACCACCTGTGCCGTGTCCGGGCTGATGCTGCCGCCTGCGCCAGCATTGACAGCAACGCGGTGAGTCCGCATAAAGCTGGCTTCTACCGTACAGTCAGCCGTAATGGCCCCGGTGGTATAGGTGCTGCCCTGCAGCGTACCGTCACAGCCTGACACGTCATCAATGCGGTAGCCACTCTCGGCCATAATGTCGAAACGGGTGGTCTCACCTTTATTCAACACCTGCGCCGTGTCCGGGCTGATGCTGCCGCCATTACCCGCTGACGGAGTAACACTGAAGCGCGGGTCGTCACTGCTGCTGCCGCCACAGGCCGATAACAACGCACTGACGAGCGTGACCTGAACCGCAGACGCGACAGAGCGCGCCTTAACATGCCTTTGATTCATTCTATATCCTTTAGTATCCGCAAAAATCGATGGCGCACAAAAGCACGCCGTTTGCGATTAACAGCGCTCAAGATCCACCAAAAGTTGGGTAATGATACAGAGAACAACAGGAGCCTGACGGGCAAAAACCGCGATATGGCTTTCAATTTGTCTCAACCTGCCGGCAGGGTTGTTACCGGTCTGAAGTTTCGCAACAGACTGATGGCAGCAGGCACATCTGCCCTGCGGCGCTGCGGCAATAAGGGCAGGCTGAATAAAGTGTTCGCGGATACGTAAAACGAAAACAATCATGGCAGCATCATCCGTCGCGGACATGGCTAACGCTGTGACATAAAAGATGAGGAATTCGCGCGACATTCAGGCAATAAAAAAGCCCGAATGCGAACATTCGGGCTTTTTCATCAATTTTGGTTGCGGGAGCAGGATTCGAACCTACGACCTTCGGGTTATGAGCCCGACGAGCTACCAGACTGCTCCATCCCGCGACAATTGCTTCACTACTTTCTGACGTTACAACCAACAGAAGCGGTTGGTTGCGGGAGCAGGATTCGAACCTACGACCTTCGGGTTATGAGCCCGACGAGCTACCAGACTGCTCCATCCCGCGTCAGAGGCTGCGAATAATACGGATGCCCCCTTGTGCTGTCAAGCCTAACATTTTGTTTTTTAGGTATTTTTCCCGCAATGACCGGGAATTTACAGAAAAGTTGCATCATCGTCTGGCGTGTATGGAATACAGGTGGTACGTTATCTGAACAAAAAATAACAACAATAAAAATCGAGCATATGAGTTCGCATCCGACCAATACTTTGACAACGGCGGCTTTGCAGCCCTTGTTGCGTTTGTTGGAAAGCAAAGGCTTCTCCGGCATGGACCTGCTGTCACCGGGCCATGAGGCCAGAACCGAGCATCTTTCCAGCCAGCGCATGTCCATCAGCCAGTTTGACCGGCTGCTGGAACAGGCCAGTAAACTGCTTAACGAACCTGCCATCGGCCTTGCCGCCGGACAGCATCTCGACCTGCCCAGCTTTTATCTGCTGGGGTTCCTGTTGAGCGGTTGCCAGACTGGCCGGGAAGCCCTGACCATTCTGCGTCGTTACTACTCGCTGATCAGTGATACCCGTTCGCCTGACCTGTTTGTCGGTAATGAAAGCATTAAAGTGCTTTACTATGTTGCCGAAGGCAGTGCCTTTGGCAGTCATGCCCGCAGCGAGTTTATCGCCACCAGCATTCATACCGCCGGCAAGGCCTTTGGCGGCAGTTACTATCAGGTACAGGGGGTTGGCTTCCGCTTTCCGCCACCGTCCTACCGTGACCGGCTGGAGCAGTTCTTCGGTATTCCGGTTCAGTACAATCAGCCACATAACTGGATATCGTTTTCCGGCAAGTTACTGGATAAGCCATTGGCGCAGGCAAACCCGGAGTTATTCAACTCTCTGCGTCGTCAGGCTGAAGTAGCAACAACCCGTTTCGGCCAGTTGCAGGCGTTCAGCCGTAAGGTGATGCATATTCTGTATCAGTGGCCGGACTCCATCCCGATCACCAAAGAAGCCGTTGCCGACCTGCTGAGCACCAGCAGCCGTACCCTGACCCGGCGCCTGCAGGAAGAAAACTGCCAGTTCTCTTCCCTGTTGCGTGACGTACGCCTGGAGAAGGCCAAACAGGCACTGGAGCGCGGTCATACCGATGTACAGCAGCTGGCCATTGAGCTGGGCTTTTCTGACCGTCGGGGGTTTGAGCGGGCGTTCAAGCAATGGACCGGTGAAACTCCGGCAGCCTATCGGCGCAATTGTCGCTCCCGCAGTGAAGTGGTTACCGAAATGGCCGAGGCCGATTAACGGCTGATCAACAGCTCAAAAAAAAAGCGGCCATTGGCCGCTTTTTTTTATGAACTGCTATTTCCGTCTGACTACCAGTCACTGGCGGACAGTGCCGCCCTGACGGTACGCATCTTTTCGGACTCCTCCAATGCGATCAGGTTTTCAAACAGCTGCCGCGAATCGTCCGTTGTCGCTTCGCTGAGCATCTGCCGGTACAACCCGATCAGGTAGTCATCAATTTTCAGTGCTACCCGGGCTAACTCATCCACCGAAATATCCGGATGCAGCTCACGACAGCCTTTCAGGGCTTCGCTGATGGAACCTGGTTCAAACTGATGCCACTCAGAGAGTACCTTCTGGCTGATATGCTCCTGCATACTGACCATTGATTTCGCCAGCGTATCTTCATGGGCTGCCAGCAACTGCAGCATCATATCGACCCGCTCGCGCTGCGTCTGATCGCGTAATTGCTGATACAGATTGCGCGCGTGCTCATGTAAGCGGCGGCTGTATTCGAGTACGTCTTTGACCGTGGAGTAACTCATATCTCTGCTTCCTGTTCAAAGGCTCTGGCTCAACGTTCCGGCTTCAAAGACCCCTGCTGTCCTCAGACGCTATGGCCTGAGGGCATATACACAGTGGATAACTACAGCATAGCGTTAGCCGCTGTATACGCCATTGCGCAGGATCAAGCAGAGCAGCCTGCGCAGGCTTTATTCGTCATCACCGGATTCAGCAAACTGGTCCGCCAGCTGCTGACGGAATGGACGTACGGCGGATTTATCCTGTTCGCTGACGTTTTCCACCGCACGCATCATCATCAGTGAGGCGCTCATCATTTGTTCCATCATCATTTTTTGCTCAGCAGGCATGCCTTCTGCCTGACGGATCTGTTCGAGCTGAGCTTCAAGCTGTGACAGACTGACCTGTTCGTTTTCCATTTCCAGCGCCATATAGCCCATGGTCACCCGGCGGGAAACTTCAGCCCAGTGTTCAATGTTTTTATAACCGCCCGCTTTTACCTGCTTGCTGAAATCATCATATAAGCCGGCCGCCTTCAGTTGCTCAATGCCTTTATTAAACATGGCATCAATACTGGTTTCGCTGCCGCTGAAATCTTCTTCCGGCAACTGATCTTCATGCTGATCCAGCCAGTTTTCGAGCGCTGGCATGGCTTCCATCCAGTGTTTTACATCTTTTTCTGTCAGATCAGCGGCCATTGCCAGTGGTGCCAATAAGCTGAACAACAACGTCATAACGATGCGCATGAGTATCTCCCTGAGAGTGTTTATTAAAGCGTTATTATTGATAAGGCGGTTACGTTAGTCGAGATTGACCGGCGCGGCAATAAATCTCAACCTCCACCGCCTCATCAAAATCACCAATGGCGGGAAGTGTCGAACTGACCATGGAGTGCAGGCAATCCAGCGCAACAAAATCCGGTGCAACAAAGCGGCTTTCGGCCAGAATCCAGTCGGGAATACTCAGCATCAGCTGCTTAAGATCGGCACTGGAGCTGATGTCGTAGAGCACATCACTGGCCAGCAGCAGGTCGACCTGTGGCCACTCACCTTTTACCGGTAAAACCTCCACCCCGTTCAGGGCTGCATTTTCGGCTGCAGCCTGCAGAGCATTTGCGTCCAGATCGGCAACCCAGACTTCCGCTGCTCCGGCCTTAGCTGCGGCGATGCCAACCAACCCTGAGCCACAGCCAAAATCCAGCACCTTCTTGCCGGCAACCGCCTGAGGGTTAGCCACAATCCATTGCGCCAGAGCACGCCCGCCCGCCCAGGCAAAGGCCCAGTACGGCAGACGCTGCCAGAAAGCACCGATGGCCTGAGTATCCAGAGCCAATTCACTGTCTGGCAGACTGAGCAACCACAGGGTTAACTGCTCTTGCATGAGCTTTTCCATAACAAGCTGAGCATCAGGCAGTATCAATGCCTGTTGCAACTGTGTTGGCGCTGAAGTATCGGTTGGCATAACGTACAAAAAACCTGTTTTTTGAAATATTGCTGTGTAAAAAGCAGATGACGCTTAAAACCAGTGTTTTTTAAACGCCGTTACTTTTTCCAGATAGCGCCGGGATTCTGCTTTCGGATGCTTGTGTACTATCGTGCGGTAAACTTCCTCTGCCGACATAGCATTAATACGCTGTACAGCTTTTTTACGGTCGGAGTGAAAGGCTTTAAACAGATTTCCGGCGCCGCCGTTATAAGCGGCAATAATGCAGTATTCACGTTTTTGCCAACCCTGAATATCACGCAGATACACATCCCGCAGAATCGATAGATAGGCACTGCCAGCGTCAATATTATTAGCCGGATTCAACAGGTAGCTGCGTGTCGGACGGTCATCACGGCCATAAATACGCTGATAGACATCACGCCCGGCGGTATTCTGCATAACCTGCATCAGGCCATAGGCACCAGCGTGGGAAACGGCAAAAGGATTAAAACTGCTTTCTGTTTCAATCACCGCCAGAATTAATGATGGCGATAATTTATAACGTGTTGCTGCACGCTCAACCAGAGGCCGGTAGCCGGCGGCACTGCGCTGTTTATGACTGCGCACCATAGCAACATCGACCCAATAGCGCGCGCCTTTATGGCGGACTTTGTGATCAATCAGATACTGGGCAAAGCGCTCAGCCCGCCAGGGGTATTCAATGCTTTTACCATCCTGATCAAGCACCTGCCCGGCCAGAAAAGGTTTGCCGGTAATGCCCATATCGGCTGCCGTGTACAGATCGACGGCCGAAGGATCGGCCGGCGTCAGCAGTGTAGCCACCAATGCCTGCTTTATTGCCGTTAACGGCGTTTTACTGCGCTCACTTTCGACCCGGATACGCCCGGCAGCAAAGTCGATATGAACCCGGGTGTGGTAATCATCGAGATATTTAACCATCGCATGAGCTGAGGCCTCTTCGAAGTCCTGACCCCAGACCTGATTGGCTTTTTCAGAAAAGAAGGCGTATTCGAGAATCACCGCCTGTACATCATCCGACAGCTCGGCAAAGTTATCCGGCAGGCGTCCGTCGTCTGCCAGCGCCGGCAAACAGAGCAGCCACAGCCCAACAAGACGGAAGTAAGAAAAGAACGACGGAGAAAAATTAAGGTTCACAAAAAACACGGGCAGCAAAGATTGCTGCCCAGTGTAATCGCCATACCGCTGAATGTCAGCGCACGGCCTCACGGCGGATGGCATTCGGCGAAAAGTCGTCGGCATCCAGCTCCTGGCTGAAATCGATAGTGCCGCCACGTTCGTTATCCAGCCCCTCGGCGTAGTAACGACCACTCTCAAGATCGTAGGTTACTTCCAGCGTTGGATAGACCAGCTGAACATCATAGTAGTTAATGGTGTGAGCTTCGGTAACCTGCCACAGCTTACCTTCTTCATCGTATTCTTCAGCGTAAATGATCGACCAGGAGTCTTCATCCACGTAGTAGCGGCGGGTTGAATAACGATGGCTGTAACCAAGACGCAACTTAGCTTCAACGACCCAGACACGGTGTGCCTCATAACGCAACAGTGACGGGTTTATGTGATGATCCTGCAGGATATCATCAATTTTCAGCGTGCCCTGATGAACCTTGTAGGCATTGTACGGAATATAGATTTCACGCTTACCTTTCAGCTCCCAGTCATAGTAATCCGGCGCGCCGTTAAACATATCCACCTGGTCAACGGTACGGATAGAGTTGGTGTTGATATCCGCCGTGTCATACGCAAGATCGGGGGTACGGCGCAGACGACGCTGGCCCGGCATATAAATCCAGGATTTACGTGGTGAACGTACCTGATCGAGGGTTTCATGAACCAGTGTGATACCACCTGCCAGCTGTGCCGGAGCAAGGGTTTTACGCTTCAGATAGAAGATTTTATTATCGAGATCTGCAGGTTCAGCACCTGGCATACTGTATTGCAGGAAGTATTCATATTCACGCAAGGCATCGATGCGCTGACCCCCCTGAGTGACGGATGAAGCAACGGAGGTATAAGACATCGAGTGACCGCGGAAACGCAGGGTATGGTTCCACAACACTTCCAGGCCGTTCTCCGGCACAGGGAAAGGCGACGTCATGGTGGCACCGGTAACACCGGCACCGTATTTCATCAGACCGGCACGTTTCGCATTGACCTTAATTGCGTCATATACGTAGTCCGGGTAAGACGCTGAACGACGGGTTGGATAAACTTCGAAATACAGGTCGGGAAAACGCTGCAGCAAGGCAACCTGACCATCGGTCAGACGTGAACGGTGCTCTGCAACATTAGCGGCCGAAATCCGGAATCGTGGTTGATCGGCGGCGAAAGGGTCGGCATGAAACGCGCCTGGTTTGTGTTTTTTATCGAGAGGCAGACCACCTCGCCAGGCCGGAATATCATTACCATTGCCCAGTTTCTCTGCGCCTACCGGAGTCAGGTCTTTGCCCAGTCTGGCAATGTCTTCCGGAGCGACGGCAGCCATGGCCGGCAAAACAAAGCACACTAACGTAGCAAACAAAAGCCGTCGTTTCATCACATCACCATAGAGCCATATTCAGGGGGCGTGCAGGCTACTGACTGGTGATTCTATGATCAACTATGTGTTACAAAATCACTACAAAACTCCAGAGAACCACGGAGAGGCGTAATACGTCCTCTCCGTAATGGTAAGCACTGGTACTGCTATATCAGACGAAGGCTGGCGCTACCCCCATGCCCCAAAGGATAACGGTCACCGCCATACAGCCAACCAAAGCACATAATCCGACCGTTAACATGGAGCTGGCAAAGATAAACCCGCGCTCTTCCGGTATATCCATAAAAATGGGAACGCCGGAATACAACAGGTAAACGCTGTAGCAGACAGCCGACAGCACGACCAGAACATCCAGCCACAAAATCGGCAACAGACCAATAAAGCCGGATAAAAACATGGGCGTGGAAGTAAAAACGGTAAAAATCAGACATCGTTCATAGCTGGCACTGACACCAAAGGTCCGCTCCATCCAGAACATGGCATAAGCCACCATTGCGACACCGAATAGCAAAGCAAAGTAAAAGGCAACCGCCATCGGCAACGCACTTTCAGCACTGAGCTTCACCACATCGCCTCCGGCAATACTCCAGCCGTATTGCGTGGTCCCGATATACAAGGATACGGGGGGAATCAGAGCCAGAAATACCAGGTTGCGCAGAAAGACTTCAAGAATAGAGCCTGCCCGTTCACGACGGATTTCATCCCATTCACGGCGGGGATGGTACAGCAGCCCAAACATATGATTTGCAAACATAGTGCTCACCTCTTTGTGTGACTACGTTACAAGAATTATGCGCTATTGGCGGACAAAGCAAGCCGCCGGGGTTTAATGCAATAAGCTTGTCTAAAAAACCGTTCCTTCAGCATTGGTGGCAATAAAAGAAGCGATAATGGCTCATTCGGCCTTATCCCTTGTCTGCGCCATGCGCGGAAAACTGTGCAGCAGATTCTGTTGCTGCTGCAGCGCCAATGCCGGCAGGCTGAGCTTATGCAGACTGGCCAGTAAAGCTGCAAGTACGGGAATACAAGCCGGACTGTTATGCTCCCCCGCCCAAAACGCCGGTTTCATATCCGGACTGTCGGTTTCCAGCAACCAGCAATCCAGCGGCAGAGAAGCGACTGTACGCCGTAACTTATGCGCCCGTGAATGACTCATTGCCCCACCAATCCCCAGGCGAAAACCCAGTTTGTACCAGGCTCTGCCCTGCTGTTCGCTGCCACTGAAGGCGTGCACCATGCCTCCATGGGTAAACTGCTGCTGACGCAGATAAGACGCCGCTTCATCGTGTGCTCCACGGACATGCAGAATCAGCGGTAACTGATATTTTTTTGCCAGCGCCACCTGAGCCCGGAACCAGAACCACTGTTCTTCGCGCTGTTCAGCATCCGTCGCCAGCATCCAGTCGAGTCCGGTTTCTCCCAAGGCCACCAGCTTTTGAGCAAGAAGCTGATCCTGCAGGGTTTGCTCAAGCCAGTTCAGATCATCCTGCTGATGCTGAGCGATAAAGTACGGATGCAACCCAAGAGCATAAAAAAATGGCCGCTGATGACAGAACGCCGCCAGCTGTTCACACTGTGAACGCTGTACGCCGGGAACCAATAAACCACGAACACCCAGACGCTGAGCCAGCGCCCATTGTTTGTCACGTTCGCCATCCAGGCAGGCGAAATCAAAATGACAATGACTGTCGAACCAGACCGGCTCAGAATTAAACATGAAGGTCATTTCACGAAATACCACATTAAAGGCAAAAATTTCATTCCACTCATGGAGTATCTGCCGCTAGTCTGCTATCAATATCTGAGGTTTAGTTGCGGATCGTCCCATGGAACTGGCTGCACAGGAATTGCGTGAACGCATTGTTCGTCCCACCCTGCACTATCTTGGCAAGCACTGCCATGCCTCCGAAAATCTTCTGGTTGCTATTGCCCAGTGGCAGCAGCAACATCCTCAGGGCCGTACCGAAGGTATTTACCCAATCGACGCCGGCCTGCATCAGAAGGTGTGGAACCAGCATCTTGCGTTCAACCCCGAACTGGCCAGTAAAATCCGCGGCCTGGCCTCACAGCGTGAATTCCTCAATAACCCGCATATTGAGCTGATTACCAATCTGGCCTATGCCACCGCGATTGCCTGGGCCGTTTACCTTGCCTTTCCACAGGTCAAACACAGTCCGTCAGCTGTCAGGCATCCGGAAGCGCAACGCGACTGTTCTCCTTCAGCGTAAATTAAGCTTAGGCTTCAGCGCCTTCCACAACGCCTGATAATTTCGCGCCAGCGGCACCGCTGGCTGCTGTTCAACAATCGGGCTGCGCAACTCCAGCATACGTTCAGCACTGGCGGAAAAGGCCACAAAAGTGCGCAACACTTCCGGATAATTCTGCAGCTCGGTATTCACCCAGCGCAAATGAGCCGGTTTACGCCGGTCAATCATGGTAACAAAGGGCAACCACTGGGATTTTTTCGCCCAGTCAAACCGGGATTTGATCTGGTCGTAGGCACGAATCGATAACACCGAAGGCTCTACCGGAATCAGAATACGGTCCACTGCCCGCAAGACGCCTTCCATTTGCGGCGTAATCATCGGCGGGCAGTCGATGATAATCAGGCCATAGTCTTCAGCCAGACGACCGAGCGCTTCCGCCATTCGTTGCCGGGCTTCTTTTTTACCGCTCAGACTCTGATGAAATTTGCGCAGCGAACTGTCGGCCGACAGCACATCCAGACGCGGTACCGTGCTGGGCTGAATGTAGCGGCTGATAGGCTCATCACTGCTCCATAAGCCACCCTGTTTATGGCCCTTATCGATTCCCAGAATCCAGCTTGCAGCCCCCTGCGGATCGAGATCCCACAACAGGGTCGGAATCTTGTCCCGCGCAGCCAGCGCCGCCAGATTCACCGCCGTCGTTGTTTTACCAACCCCGCCTTTCAGCTGATAAACAGCCATTGCCCGCATGATTAACTCCTTGTTAAAAATTCTGCCGCCTGGGCGGTCAGTCAAAACTGACGTTACAGCCGCCCAGTCCGCAATAGCCATTGGGATTTTTGGCCAGATACTGCTGGTGATAACCTTCGGCCAGATAAAACGGCACATCGATCAGGATTTCGCTGGTGATATCCCCCATTCCAAAAGCATATAAACGCTGTTGATAGTGCTCCCGGCTGGCCTCAGCCCGTGCCAGATCGGCGGCCTGCGACAGATAAATGCCTGAACGGTACTGAGTGCCGATATCGTTGCCCTGACGCATGCCCTGAGTCGGATCATGACTTTCCCAGAACACCGCCAGCAGTTGCTCCAGCGGCAGCTGCTGCTCATCAAACCAGACCCGCACCAGTTCATTGTGGCCGGTCATACCACTGCAGACTTCTTCGTAAGTCGGGTGCTGCGTATGCCCGGCGCCATATCCCACCGCCGTTGAATAAACACCGGGCAGAGACCAGAATTTACGTTCAGCCCCCCAGAAACAGCCCATACCGAACAGCACTTCGCTCAGTCCGGCCGGACGTTCACCGGCGATAAGGTTACCGTTTACATGGTGCCGCTGCGGCACCTGATACAGCGGTTCAGCCCGCCCCGGCAACGCCTGATCGGCGGTGGGGATAGACATCAGTTTTGGACGCCACATAATGCACCTCATTTCTCTGCGCTGATATGGCCTATTATGACCCGAAACGCATCTGATTATTCGCTCAAATTTCTGGGTACCGGCAGCGGCGGCCAACCCGACATGGGCTGCTCCGCCGCAGTGCTGGAACTTAACCAGCAACCCGTACTGCTGATTGACTGTGGTTACGGCACCTTAAGTGCTTACCAGAAGCACTATAAACGCCTGCCGCAAGCGATCTTTATCACCCACGGCCATCTCGATCATATTGCCGATCTGGAGATTCTGACGGTTCAGGCACGCCTGCAACAGCACCCTGCCATTCGCTTATATGTGCCGCTTAATCTGATTACCTTACTGCATCAGCGGCTGGCGACCTACCCGGGCGCCATGGCCGAAGGCGGGCACAACTTCTGGCAATCGTTTCAGCTGCTGCCGGTTACCGATACCTTTATTCATCAGGATCTGACCTTCCGCCTGCACGCCACGCGCCATCACCAGCCCGGTTCCAGCTATGCCCTGCATTTGCCCGGCGTATTGTTTTACAGTGGTGACACCCGCCCGATTCCGGAAATTCTCTGCCATGAGCTGAGCGGTCAGGAACGGATCTTCCATGACTGCGGTCTTCAGCCCAATCCTTCTCATACCGGTCTGGACGATCTGGCGCGCGAATATCCGCCCGCACTGCGCCAGCGCTTCGTGCTTTATCACTATGCCAATGAACAGGCCGCCGCGGCGCTGGAACAGGCCGGCTATCAGGTCGCCCGCCCCGGCAACAGCATCAGCCTTGGCACGGAGAGCAACGCATGAATACCAGCTCACAGCCAGACCACACAAAACTGGATGAGCAGCAGCTGAATCAGGCCATCAGCACCATGCTCGACGATGCCCGCGTCAGCGCACAGTCGCTGCCACAGTGTCCGCAAATCAGCCTCTGGCTGGTTGAGCCGGAAAGCATGCGCCGGGCGTTCAGTCAGGAAGAAATCCTGCGTATTCAGACCTACCCCGCCTACTGGGCCTTCTGCTGGGCCAGTGGTCAGGTGCTGGCGCGGGAGATTCTGGCCAACCCGCACTGGGTAAAGGGCAAAAAGGTGATGGACTTCGGTGCCGGTTCTGGTGTGGTCGCCATCGCCTGTGTACTAGCCGGTGCGCGCGAAGTCATCGCCTGCGATATCGACCCCGATGCGCTGTTATCCTGCGCCGCCAATGCACGGCTGAATAACGTCGGTTACCGCCTGCATCCGGATTTGTTCGCCTTTGACGAGGACCTCGACCTGCTGATTGCCGCTGACGTGCTATACGACCGCGCCAACCTGCCGTTACTGGAAGTGTTTCGCCAGAAAGCACAACAAGTCATCGTCGCCGACTCACGCGTTAAGGATTTTCATTTTCCGCCTTATCAGGCCACCGGGCGCAGTGAGTCGTTTACCGTGCCCGACCTCGACGAACTGGATGAATTCCGCTGGGTTAATCTGTACCGGGCGTAAAAGGAAAAGGCCGCGATTGCGGCCTTTTATTTACTCTGGAAACACCGAATCAGGGAGCCAGAGGAACGTCTGTCAGGGTACGGTTACCGTAACCTGGTTTGACCTCCATCTTTTTCCGTACTGAAGCGTTATAGGTTTCGCTGGTGATGGTATCGACATAAACCCACTCACAGCTGGATTTCTCCGGAGTAAATTCCACCAGCATATAACCACGCTGGGCGGAGTTGAGATACTTCAGATCATCAACCAATTTTGTTACTGCCAACTCAAAACCCGCCTGCTGCTCAGCACGGGTAACCGGATCAGGAATAGCACCAAAACCGACATAGGTTTCGAAACCCGGCGAAGTAACCGAAGAGGTTGCAAATTCCACCCCGACCGATCCGTTACTGCGCACGGTCTCTCCGGTATTGGCATCCGCCGGATACAGATCACTGGCCCAGGCGTTATGGGTATCACCCGCCAGAACCACCAGGTTCTTATTCAGCATCTGTGCACGCTGCAGAATTTCTTCACGCGCCGGGAAATAGCCATCCCAGGCATCCAGATTGTAAGGGGCGGCTTCCGTCAGACGCGTACTGGTCGGATCACTGTCTTTCAGATTTGCCAGTTCAACCAGTAATCCGGCCACTGCAGCCTGAGTCACAGAGGCATCCTCACCCGCTTTGATTTTCTCTTCAATTTCACCAAGCTTTGTTAGCAGCTCAATAGGAATAAAAATACGCCCCATCAGCACCTGCTGGCCCAGCACCTGCCAGGTGGCTGTACTGTTGAACATGGAGCCAATGGCAAAGGTCTGCTGCTCTGCACCGAGCAGGCCACGATTGCGGTTTTCCAGATCAGCGCGGAATGCAGCGGCATCAATATCCGTGGTACCCGGAACAAGATAATTTTTATAATCAAGCGGCTTATCGCGGGCATACATACGCGTATCCAGCATGGTCAGGTTGACCAGATTACCGAATTCAAAAGCACGCCAGATTTTGGCTTTATCGGCACCAGAGCGGATCGGCAGCCACTCGTGATAAGCCTGAATGGCTGCGGCGCGGCGTTCTTCAAACGAACCTTCGTCTTCACCGTGGTTTTCAGCACCACCTTTCCAGGTATCGTTGGCCAGCTCGTGGTCATCCCAGACGCAGATAAACGGCTTTTTCTGGTGCGCCAGCTGCAGCGCGGTATCGGTACGATATTTGGCGTAACGGGCGCGGTAATGGGTCAGGGTCAGGGTTTCAACCAGCGGGTCCGGCTCACGGACCTGAGCGGCAGCAGGCGGATACTCGTTAGCACCGTACTCATAGATATAGTCACCCAGATGCAGCACAACATCGGCATCGCTGTTAGCAATTTCGTTGTAGACGTTGAAGTAACCGGCAGGCAGGTTAGCGCAGGAGCACACCGCCAGTTTCACACTATCAACACTGCCTACAGGCAGAGTGCGGGTCTGACCAACCGGAGTCACAGCACCGTCTTTACCGGCGAACTGGTAGTAATACACAGTGTCGGCGTTCAGGCCGGTAACATCGACTTTTACGGTAAAATCGCGCTTGCTGTCAGTGTAAACAGAGCCACTGGCCACCACGTTGCTCATGGCTTCGTCGGTCGCCACAACCCAGCCTACCTGAGCTTCGGCACCCGTGTCGGATGGGGTTACGCGGGTCCAGATGATCACGGCATCGGCCAGTGGATCACCAGAAGCCACACCGTGGCCAAACACAAACACGGTCAGGTCGCGTTTATCGTCATCATCACCAAAACAGCCGGTTAAGGCGGCAGGCACAGAGACTGCGCCGGCACCGGCGGCAACAGACTTTAAAAAACTACGGCGGCTCAGATCAGCTCGGTTAGACATTCAGGTCACCTTGTATTGTTCTATTTTATTGTGGGTATAGGACTACATTTCTGAGTCAGAAGTATTACAAGGCCAGTTTCTTTTCCAGCGCAAAATACGGTTTGGCTCAATAAAGCACTGCGTTGTCCGCTTAGGTGAATACATTTGGTACAGATGAACCATTTAAAACAGAACAGATTCACAATCCGATCTTCCCCTGCTCCGCGGTAGCTCTCAACGGCCCGATCCAGTAAACTCCTGCTCCTTTATTTTCAGCCATGGTCCAGTGCGGATGCTCGATAAAAACGCCCTCTCGCAATTACAGTCGTTGAAGCAGGAAATCCAGTTGAGCACGCCCCACTATGAGGGCCGGGTACGCTCCACCGGTGGCCGCTTTGGCTTCGTCAATACTGACGATGGCCAACAGTTTTTTCTCGCCCCGGATGAAATGGACAAAGTCCTGCCCGGCGATCGTATTGAATTCCGGGTTGAACCCGCGGGCGAAGGCAAAGAGCAGGCTATTATTGAAAAACTGCTCAAGACCGAGCTGAACGAGTTCTTCGGCAAATACATTGTGCGGGGGAAAGGTCACTTCGTTGAGGCTGATCACCCGACCCTTAATCGCTGGATTTTTGTGCCGCCGGCCAAGCGCATGGGCGCAGCCGATGGTGATCTGGTAAAGGCTCATATCAGCCAGCACCCATTCCCGAAAGGTAAAGCTCAGGCCGATATCGACGCCATTATCGGTAAGCCAACCGACGCCCATATTGAGCAGACCTTTATCAAAGCCAAGTGGCAGCTGCCTGTTGATTTTGATGCCAGCGTCAGCGCTCAGGTCGCCGAACTGACCGCTACAGGGCTGGACGCTGTCCTGAGTGAACGCACCGATCTTACTCACCTGCCCTTTGTTACCATCGACTCTGCCGGCACCCGCGACATTGACGATGCTCTCTATGCCGAAGCCCGCAGTCAGGGCTGGACTCTGTGGATTGCCATTGCCGATCCGGCGGCATTAATTCAGCCCGGCACCGCGCTTGATCATGCCGCCCTGCAGCGTGCCACCTCGGTGTATTTCCCCGATCAGGTTGTTCCTATGCTGCCGCCGGAATTGTCTGAACAGTTGTGCTCGCTGCAGGCTGACCAGCTGCGTCCGGCCATGGCGGTTGAACTGCGTATCGGTGAAGCCGGCGAGATTGAACAGATTCATATCTATAACGCCAGCATACGCAGCCGCGCCAAACTCAGTTACAACCAGGTTGCACAATTAATTGATGGCGAAAGCAGTGATATTCCGGCCGAACTGCATGGTCACCTGGTGCATCTGGATAACTGTGCCCGCGCACTGGCCGCCTTCCGTAAGAACCACTGCCTGGTAATGGAAGACCGTCCGGATTTCAAACTGGTTACCGATGAACAGGGCAAAGTGAAAGACATCGTCCGTATCGAACGTAATCAGGCACACCGTCTGGTAGAAGAATGCATGCTGGCCTGTAACCGTGCGGTTGCCGGTTGGCTGGCAGAAAAAGGCAGTGGCTTCTTTATTGAGCACGCCGGTGTCCGTACTGAACGCCAGGGCGAAGTGGCGGCGTTATTAAAAGAACATCTGCCGCTGGAGAAAAAACCCAGCCTGAATAGCCTGGAAGATTACGTCAGCCTGATGCAGCAGGCGGATGCCAGCAACAGCGACTTACCATTGCGTATGATTATCAGCCGCCAGCTTGAGCGCAGTAATTTATCGCTGGATGCCAAGCCGCATATGGGGCTGGGCTTTGCGCACTACACCACTTTTACGTCACCGTTGCGCAAGTACAACGACCTGCTGATTCACCGCATTGTTAAAGCCTTGCTGACCGAAAGCAGCGTACAACTGCCGGATGAAAGTATTCTGCTGAATATCCAGAGTGCGCAGAGCAATGCTCGCATGGCCGCTAATCAGGCAGAAACCTGGCTGAAACTTTTGTGGCTTGCGCAACAGGATAAAGAGCAACTGTACGACGCCAGCATTGTGCATATGAACTCAACCGGCTTCACTGTTCGTCTGGATAATACCGGCATAGAAGGAACAATCGACCGCCGTAAGGCCGGTAACGGCTGGACCTTTGAAACCAAAACGCTGACCCATCGCAACGAAGAACAACGCTTTGTCCTTGGTCAGGCCGTACGGGTTAAACTGGCAGACGTGCAACCTCAGGCTCGTATCGCCCGCTTTGTATTGGCATAAAAACAGTTAAGGCACCTCTGAATAATTCAGAGGTGCCTTAGTCTCTGTAACAGATAATAAAAAAGGGAGCTGAGCTCCCTTTTTTATTAATCGCTAATCACTGTATGGATTAATCGATTTTCCAGGTACGAACAACGGCAAAACCGTGCAGCTCGATCCATTCGTCCAATTGACGTGGATTACGCTTAATCTTTTCCACTTTTTCCTGAGTGGCCGGATTACGGTAAGTACCTACCGGCAGCTTTGGTTTTGGCAGAGAAGATTCTTTCTCTGCTTTAGCCGCTTTAGGTCCGCGTGGTGCAGTGCGGGCAAAGTGCTTTTTCAGGTTGTTATAAATAGAAGAAGGATTGTCCTGCTTAGCCATGCCAAGCAGCCATGCTTCGATCTGTTCTGAGCGGGAAACGTACAGCTCTTCTTCCGTCAGACGGTTCTGATTGCACAGGCGCTTAATGGTAAGGTCAAACTCTTTCAGACCTTCCAGCTTATGTTCCTGGTCTTTACGCAGCTGCTCCAGTTCCTGAATTTTTTGCTGGTGCTGTTTAATCTGCTTATCAATATCAATATCAAATACGCTCACTACTTAACCTCAGTGCGTTAACGGCATAACCAAAAGATTGATATCTGCAGGTGAGATATCAATACTAAAAACAGGGAATTATCACGGACTATTACGGCAAGCACCGTACAGTTCAGGGATATTATCTACACGGCGATTATAACGGCGCAGATCCATCTTAAACAATAAATAAAATTCAATATATAAATGACAACAGACTGTTTTATAAATATACACCTATCGCAAAGGAACTTATTCAATAAATCGCTATAAATAGCCGGATTTTGTCATGGAGCAACGGAAGCGCCGAATAAGCATGTTGAGCCCTTGTACTATCAAATGATAAACATTATCATCTTTTCTGTTTATTTCCTTCCCGCCGGATCAGCATGACATCGCAAACTCTTGATCAGCTCAGCGTTGGTACTCAGGCCCGTATAATCGGATTCACTGCAACCGAAGCCAACTTCCGCCGCAAACTGCTGGCGCTGGGATTAATGCCGGGTGCTCAGATTGAAGTACGGCGCTTCGCTCCATTAGGTGATCCGATGCAGATTCAGCTGCGTGGCGCCTCTGTCAGCCTGCGCAAGCAGGAAGCCTCCATTATTCAGGTAGAAGTCATCGTATGAACCGAGCTGTTATTGGTGTCATCGGCAATCCGAACTGCGGAAAAACCACCCTGTTCAACGCCCTGACCGGTGCCAAACAAAAAGTGGGCAACTGGCCTGGCGTAACCGTTGAGCGTAAAGAAGGTAATCTGGTATTGCGCGGTGTCAGCCATAAGCTGGTCGACCTGCCCGGCACCTACGCCCTCGACAGTCACGACGATGAACTGTCGACCGATGAAAAAATTGCGCGCGAATTTGCCTTAAGCGGCGAAGCCCAGCTGATCATTAATATCCTTGATGCCAGCAACCTTGAACGTAACCTGTTCTTAACCTCACAGTTACTGGATATGGGCGTACCGGTTGTCTGTGCCGTTAATATGCTCGATGTTGCCGAGCGCGAAGGCATCCATGTTGATACTCAGCTGCTGGCGCAACAACTCGGTGTGCCGGTGGTACCTATTGTCGCCTCTACCGGGCGTGGCATCGAAGAGTTATGCCGCATTCTGGCCCATCATCTGGAACATGCCACTGTTGCCACGCCACTGCTGCGACTGGATACCGACTTTGAGCAGGCCGTTAACCAGCTGAAAGAACAGCTGCAGGGAGCCGTCGCCAATCCGTTCTGGAGCGCCACCCGTGTTCTGGAGAACGATATTTACGCCAGCGAAGTGCTGCCTGAAGAGCGCCGTTCTGCCGTGCTGGCATTAGCCCAGCAACTGCGTCAGTCGCTGGAGCAACAGCATGGTCAGCCGATTGACGTATTAATGGCCAACAGCCGTTACCGCTCGATTCAGCATATTCTGCAGCAATCTCTGACGATCAATACCAAAGGCCGCACCCTGAGTGAGCGTATCGACGACTGGGTACTGAACCGCTGGCTGGGTATACCGTTCTTTTTTGGCGTGATGTACCTGATGTTTACCTTCGCCATTAACATTGGTGGTGCCTTTATCGATTTCTTTGATATCGCCTTTGCCACCGTATTTGTCGATGGCACCCATTATCTGCTGGATGGCATCGGCGCCCCGCAATGGCTGGCAACCCTGCTGGCCGATGGTCTCGGGGGTGGTATTCAGCTGGTTGCTACCTTTATTCCGGTGATCGGCGGACTGTATCTGTTTTTATCGGTAATCGAAGATTCCGGCTATATGGCCCGCGCGGCCTTTGTGATGGATCGCCTGATGCGCGCCGTCGGCCTGCCGGGTAAATCCTTTGTGCCGCTGATTGTCGGTTTCGGCTGTAACGTACCGGCGGTAATGGCCGCACGCACCATGGATACCCATAAAGACCGCCTGCTCACCATTGCCATGGCACCTTTTATGTCCTGTGGCGCACGCCTGTCGGTGTATGCCCTGTTTGCCGCCGCGTTCTTTACTGAAAACGGTGCTTTTATGGTGTTCAGCCTTTATGTGCTGGGTATTGTGATGGCCCTGCTGACCGGTATTGCGCTGAAGAACACGCTGTTCAAACCGGATCTGACGCCCTTTGTTATGGAGCTGCCGGCTTACCATATCCCGACGGTGAAAGGCATTCTGATCAAAACCTGGGAGCGGCTGAAGTCCTTCTGTCTGCGCGCCGGTAAAACCATTATCACCGTGGTGGTGGTGCTGAGTTTCCTTAACTCACTGGGCAGTGACGGTTCATTCGGCAACCAGAATAAAGAAAACTCGGTGCTGTCGAAAATTGCTCATGTGATTACCCCGGTCTTTACCCCGCTGGGTGTACAGGAAGATAACTGGGCCGCCACCGTCGGCATTATCACTGGTATCTTCGCCAAAGAAGCTGTGGTGGGCACACTGGATGCGTTGTACAGCCCGGAAACAACCGCTGACAGTGAATACTCGCTCAGCGCCGGGCTGCTGGAAGCACTGCAAACCATTCCGGATAATTTTGCCGGCATCGCCGACAATCTGCTTGATCCGCTCGGCCTGAGCCTGATCAGCGCCGACCAGGGTGAAGAACAAGGAGTACACGTTACGACCTTCTCTACCATGGATGCGCTGTTTGGCAGCCAGCTGGCCGCCTTCTCTTATCTGGTATTCGTTCTGCTGTACACTCCTTGCGTGGCAACCCTCGGCGCCATGGCCAGAGAGGCCGGTCTGCGCTGGATGCTGTTTGTTGCCGGCTGGAGTACCGGTCTGGCGTATACCACCGCAGTGATCGTCTATCAGCTGGGCAGCCTGTCTCAGCACCCGCTCAGCTCCTTGCTGTGGGTTGGTGGCAGCCTTGCCTTTATCGTTCTCAGCCTGTGGCAGATGCGCCGCTACGGCCAGAAGCACAGCGCCCGCCTGATTCCGCTGACTCCCGTCTGATTTTCTGTCATTCCCCTGTGCTGCCAGCTGGCAGCACAGCCAGACCTTTTTTGACAAAAGTTCCCCGTCAACTAAGAAACAAGTTCTAGGCACTTCGCCATGCCTGCGTTAGAATGCGCGCGCTTTTTTTCGAGGAGTTCACAATGGAACTTATAGCCGACCAGGGACATTTATTTATCATCCTGGCCTGCATTTTCGGTGTATTTATGGCCTGGGGAATTGGTGCAAATGATGTTGCCAATGCCATGGGAACGTCAGTTGGTTCCAAAGCCATCACCATCAAGCAAGCTGTCTTTATTGCCATTGTCTTCGAATTTGCCGGTGCATTTTTTGCCGGAGGCGAAGTCACCGCAACCATCCGTAAAGGGATCATTGATCCGGCGGTGATGTCAGGGCACCCTGAGCTGCTGGTATTCGGCATGCTGGCTTCCCTGCTCGCGGCAGGAACCTGGCTGTTAATTGCCTCTTATGCGGGCTGGCCGGTGTCCACCACACATTCTATCGTTGGCGCTATTGTTGGTTTTGCCGCCGTCGGCATTTCCATGGAAGCGGTTGCCTGGGGCAAGGTTGGCAATATTGCTGCCAGCTGGGTTGTATCTCCCGTGATTGCCGGTTCGATTTCTTACGTTCTCTACAAAAGCGTCAAACATTTTATTCACGACACCAAAGACCCTTTCGCTCAGTCTAAGCGTCTGGTGCCGTTCTACATCATGCTGGTCGGCTTCGTTATCTCCATGGTAACCCTGCTGAAAGGTCTTAAGCATCTGGGCCTGAAGCTCGATTTTACCGACGCAATCTGGATCTCCCTGCTGATTGGTGTTGGCGTTATGGCGATTGGCCGTTTCTTTGTCAGCCGCATCCATGCCGATCCGGAAGTCTCTGAAGAGATCCATCTGGCTAACGTCGAAAAAGTCTTCGCTGTGCTGATGATCTTTACCGCCTGCGCCATGGCGTTCGCTCACGGCTCCAACGATGTGGCCAATGCCATTGGTCCGGTTGCCGCGGTTTATAGTGTGGTCAGCCACAGTGGTGAAATTGCCGCCAAGGCAGCGGTTCCGATGTGGATTCTGCTGGTCGGTGCCGTGGGTATTGTGATTGGTCTGGTGACCTTTGGTCATCGTGTGATCGCCACCGTCGGTTCCGGCATTACCGAACTGACCCCTAGCCGTGGCTTTGCCGCCACTCTGGCTGCCGCCACCACCGTAGTGGTTGCTTCAGGCACCGGCCTGCCAATCTCCACCACTCATGTTCTGGTTGGCGCCATTCTGGGTGTTGGTCTGGCCATGGGTACCGATGCCCTGAACTACCGCAAAATCGGCTCTATCTTCGTTTCCTGGCTGGTAACCCTGCCCGCAGGTGCGCTGCTGTCGATTATTTTCTTCTTTATCTTCCGCGCAATCTGGCTGTAACCGGCCTGCGGTTGATAAAAAAAGCGCCTTTTTAAAGGCGCTTTTTTTATATCTGCACTCTGCAGTTTCTGTGACTTTCCCTGCTTCGCGAGTCACCTGCGGCCAGTGGCTGGGTTTGCCGGCCAGCCTGTGGCATAACTCCGTCATGACGCCCCTGAAAAAATATGGTACATATGTACCACCAACAACAATAAACCGTCAGCGATCAGCACCATGCTTATAACGGAACTGCCTAAGACTCAAACGCCATGACCAAAATGTATTTTCAGAACCTGACCCGGGATCTGCAGCAGGCAGGTATCTGCACTCCCACGCTGGTCATTGATAAAGAACGCCTGGATCGCAACATTGATCACCTGATCGATGTGCTGAACCGCGGCTTCGATTACCGCATTGTCGCCAAGTCTCTACCATCGGTTCCCTTGCTGCAATACATCATGCGCCGTACCGGCACTCAGCGCCTGATGAGCTTTCATCTGCCGTTTCTGATGCATCTGGTTGAGCATATTCCCGCCGCCGATATTCTGATGGGAAAGCCGATGCCGATTGCTGCGGCGCGCCATTTTTACCAGTGGCACAGCCAGCAAACCAGCAGCATGTGCTTTGCTCCGGAACTGCAGCTGCAGTGGCTGATCGACAGTAACGAGCGCCTGCAGCAATACGCCAGCATGGCCCGGGAACTGAACCTGAGCCTGCGTATCAATCTGGAAATTGATGTTGGGCTGCACCGTGGTGGCTTTCTGCCCGATAAACATTTTATGCAGGCGCTGCAAACCATCGCCGCCTCTCCGCTGCTGACGCTGTCCGGACTGATGGGTTATGAAGCCCATATCAGCAAAATTCCGGGAGTACTGGGAGGCAGCGATAAAGCCCTGCAGCAGGCCAAAGACAGCTACCGCCAGTTCACCACAATGATTACTGAAACCCTTGGTAAGGAGGCGCTGGATGGGTTGTGTCTGAATACCGGCGGCAGCTCAACCTATCCGCTGTATGAGCAGGACAGCGTTGGACTGGTGAACGAAATTGCCACGGCCTCAGCACTGGTTAAACCGACCGATTTTGATGTATTCACACTGGAACATCACCAGCCGGCGGTCTTTATTGCCGCACCGGTACTGAAGATAGTGAAAGACCCGGAAATTCCGATGGCCAGCGGTCTGTCACGCTTACTGCGCTTATTCGGCCGTCTGCCCCATCAGGCCTGTTTTATTTACGGCGGTAACTGGCTGGCACAACCCTGTTACCCGGATCCGTGCCAGCGTGCCAGTATTTTTGGCCACTCCAGTAATCAGGAGCTGTACGAGTTACCGGACGGCCATGATATTAAACCTGACGATTATCTGTTTTTCCGCCCGACCCAGAGCGAATCGGTCTTTCTGCAATTCGGCAATATTGCTTTGTATGAGCAGGGCCGGATAACCGAATGGTGGCCGGTATTCAGTTATCCGGACAAGTTCCCGCCCAGCGGCCAGCTGCAGAGCCTGCCGGGAACAGAAGCCCTGAATGCCAATGCCTGACCAGCCATTATCCCTACAATAAAAATACCGAGGAACCATCGTGTCTGCTGTTATTACCCTGATTGCCTACCTGTTAATACCGGCACTGCTGGTTGTTCTCTGCCAGCGTGTCAGCTGGCTGGATAAGCTTGGCGTGGTTGTGCTGTCATTTGCCAGCGGCATCGCTCTGGCCGCTACCGGAATGCTACCGGATCTGGCAGGTGCCGAAACACTGAAAGCCGTACAAACCAATCTGTCAGAAATTGCCATCGCACTGGCCTTGCCGCTGCTGGTGTTTTCCATTGATGTAAAAGCCTCATTCGGTATGGCCGGTGACACCATGAAAAGCATGGGGGTAGCCTTAATTGCCGTCATTATCGCCAGTGCCGCCGGGGCTTTTATTTATGCGGATTCGCTGACCAATGTCTGGCAGATTGCCGGCATGTCGGTCGGCGCTTACACCGGCGGTGGGCCTAATATGGCCGCCATCAAAACCGCTATCGAAGCCGATGAAAATACCTTCACCACCATGATCACCTACGACATTCTGTTGTCGGCACTGTATCTGATGTTTGTGATGACACTGGCCAAGCCGATTTTCAGCCGCTTCCTGCGCCCTTACCGCAGTCAGGGCGAACACGCCTATCACACAGAAGAAGAAAAGTTTGGTCATATGGCCGATGAAACCGCCAACGCCTACAAAGTGCTGGCCAATGTCAAAGCGCTGCCAAAGACTGCTCTGGCTTTGCTGTTGTCCGCCATAAGCGTCGTCATCGCGCTGGGCGTGGCTTCACTGGTGCCTGGCAGTATGAGTTCCGCGGTGACCATCATTACCATCACCACGCTGGGCGTGCTGGCATCTTTTGTGCCGGCCATCCGTAACCTGCCCAACAGCTTTCAGCTGGGGATGTACCTGATTCTGGTGTTCTGTTTCACCACCGGCACCATGACCGATACCAGTATTGTTACCAACCTGAACGTCGACCTGTTTGCCTATATCAGCATTATTCTGATCGGCTCGCTGATTTTGCAGGCCATTATCTGTCGCCTTCTGGATATTGATACCGACACCTTTTTAATCACCTCATCGGCCGCCATTATGTCGGTGCCTTTTATTCCGGTGATTGCCGGAGCACTGAAAAACCGCGAGATCATTCTGCCGGGCTTCGCCGCGGCGATCATCGGCTATATCGTCGGTAATTATCTCGGGGTCGGTGTCGCCTTCTTTACCCGCTGGCTGCTTGGCGCCTGAGATGTTCAGTCGGTGTGCAAACAGCGACCTGCAGCATAAAACCATCCTGATTGCCGGCGCTTCCGCCGGCATGGCCCGCCAGCTGGCACTGTTAATTGCACAGAGGCCTAACCGCTTTATTCTGTTTGCCCGCCGCCGGCACGAACTGCAGGAGCTGGCAGATCAGTTACGCGCACTGCAGTGTGAGATACTGACCGTCTGCGGTGATGCCTGCCGGGAAGAAGACACTAACAATGCCGTATCTCTGGCAATGGCTCAGTTCGGGCGTATTGATCTGGCATTACTCAATGTCGGCGCCGGCCCTGAACAGCGCATGGCAGAAACCTCCGTTGCCGATATCCGCCAATGCATGGAACTGAATTATCTGAGTCTGGCGAATTTTCTGCCGCCGCTGATCGCTGCGATGCGCAGCCAGCAGGCGGATAAACACGGATTACGTGGCACCATCGCTCATACCAATTCTCTGGCCGGATTCATTGGCTTACCCATGCAGGGGCCGTACAGCGCAGCCAAAGCCGCCGCCCGCTTGCTGATGGACAGCTGCCGGGTTGAGCTGGAACCTGAAGGGCTGAAATTTATTTCGCTGTATCCGGGCTTTGTGCAGACCGCGCGGGTTAACCAGTACGATATGCCCGCCCCTTTTGCCATCAGCGAAAGCAAAGGCGCAGAACGGATGCTGCAGGGCCTGCTGAGTGGCCGTGACGACTATCTGTTTCCCGGCCCGTTAAGCTGGCTGATTCGTCTGGCACGCGTGCTGCCCAAATGCGTCAGTAAGCGGTTATTGCGACGCATGCTCTGACGTCTGTTTGCAGCCAGAAGCGTTATACTGGCCGCCTCAGCTATGGAGCCATTTATGACCAGTCCAACCTATCAGCGCCAGAACTTTCCCGACCGCATCGTTCTGGAACCTTCAACACCAGCCGACAGCTGTATTATCTGGCTGCATGGTCTGGGTGCCAGCGGTGATGATTTTGTCCCGGTGCTGCCGCATTTGTTACAGGCTCTCAATACCGCTCAGCCACCCGTGCTGCGTGCCATTTATCCGCATGCACCAGAGCAGCCGGTAACCATTAATGGCGGCATGCTGATGCCCAGCTGGTACGATTTACTGGCCACCAGCCCCAGACGTCAGATTGATGGCCAGCAACTGAGTGACTCCGTACAGCGCATCCACACTCTGATCGATCAGCAAATTGCCGCGGGTATCGACAGCCGGCGGATTCTGCTGGCCGGTTTCTCCCAGGGCGGAGCCGTGGCTTATGAAACCGCCTTCAGCTATCCGCAACCACTGGCCGGATTGATGGCGTTATCAACCTATATTGCCCGCCCGCTGCCAATAAACGCCGCCAATCAGCATCTGCCGGTACTGATTGCTCATGGTGATTATGACGGCGTGGTCAGCCCGGAGCTGGGCGAAGAAGCCAGCCGGTTGCTGGCACAGTCGGGCATCAATGCAGAAAGCCACCGATATCCGATGGCTCATGAGGTCTGCCTGCAGGAAATTCAGAACTGCGGCCGTTTTAGCGGCCGCTGCTTAAGCACGGTGCTTTAAAAACTACTTAGGGCTGAGTACAAACTCAGCCGCCAGGCTGGTCAGTTTGCCGGCCAGCTCCCGCTGCTCTTTCGCGGTTTTACGCATAAAGTTAGACGTCGCGACGGTGTGCTCGGCAATTTTATAAATACTGCGCACACTGCCTGCGACTTCCTGATTGGTGGCCACCTGTTCTTCGGCCGCCGCCGCTACCTGATCGCTCATATCACGGATGGTTCGCACCGCACTGCGGATATGGCCCAGCTCCTCGTCCAGCGATGAGGCCAGTTTTACCGTGTGCTGTACCGCTTCCTGTGATGACTCCACCGCCACAAAGGCCTGTTTCGATTCCTGCTGAAAACGGCCGATAATGCTTTCAATTTCTGAGGTTGAATCCTGCGTACGCTGCGCCAGTGTGCGCACTTCATCGGCGACCACAGCAAAGCCCCGCCCCTGCTCTCCGGCGCGCGCAGCTTCAATAGCAGCATTCAGTGCCAGCAGGTTGGTTTGCTCGGCAATGGATTTGATCACATTCAGCACACCACCAATGGCACCGCTACTGTCGTGCAGGCTGCGGATTACCGTCGATACCTGATTCATTTTTTCATCCAGCTGACCGATGTAACTCAGACTGCTCTGCACCGCTTCGCCACTTTTATCGGCGGTATGGTTAGCCGCATCCGACTGATCAGCGACCCGCTGGATATTGCCGGCAATTTCTTTGGTGGCAACCTCCAGCTGACCAATAGCGGTAACGACCTTTGCGGTTTCATTCTGCTGCAGATCCATTCCTTTGGTACTGAGTGAAATAGTGACGTGGTTCTGCATGGAAATCAGCGTCAGCTGCTCAGAAATAGCGCTGATGTGTTCTACCATCGATGCCATACGTTCCATCATCTGATTACAGGCGCGTGCAGCTTCGCCCAGTTCATCATCCAGCAATACCGGCACCCGCTGGTAAAGGCACAGGTCATTACCTGCGGCGGTCAGGCCGATATGCAGTTGTCGTATCTGCTGGTACAGCAGATACGACAACCAGAAGGCCAGCAATGCGGTAACACTGACGGTGATAACGGCAATCAGTATTCCCAACCAGAGTTCATTCCGCGTGTCCTGCAGAATTCCGCTGGCATTATCCAGCAGCGCTTGCTGTTGCCCGTCTTCCAGAATTTTTAATGCCTCAATTCTCTCTGTCGCTGCCGCAAACCAGTCGGTGGGAGATACCCCGAAACCGCTGTCGCTCTGCAGCGCTTTTTCGCGCAGACGTGAGACATCCTGCACTGCAGCTGACTGCTGAAATTGACGGTACGCTGCCAGAGCCTGAGCATCTGCAATGCGTTCAAAGCTTTGCAGAAATGCATCCTGCTCCGATACCAGACGAACAAAGCGGGCGAACAGTTGTGGAGTAAAAGCATCTCTGGCAAATACATTACTTAAAACAGCCCGCTCAATACCGGCCCGCTCTTTGCCCTGCAGAAAACTGTAATACGCCTGTAGCTGGCGCACGGTTTCACCATGGCCGGTATACTCACTGGCCAGTGCCGGAACAATCAGCAGCCGGTCGATAGTCTGGGTATAAAATGCCAGCACATCCGGCAGGACTGCCGACTGCGCCTGCACTCCCTGACGCAAAGTACTAAGCTTTTTCAGATTACTCTGAACATCTTTTATGGCCTGATTGAGAGTCGGATAAACGCTGAAATCCTGCTGGCTGAGAAAGTTATTCCAGCCTCGCAGCCGTTCATCGGCCACGCTCTGCTGCTGTGGCAGGGCAGTAGTAAAATCTTTGCCTTTGCTGCCAAGAAAACCTGCAGACATGCCCCGTTCTTTTTGTAATTCATGCGCTAAGGCACTGTTCAGAGCCGAGATCTGCACCAATATCTGCACACCGGATAACTCCTCCATCCGGTTCAGGCCATCAAGCAACCAGCGTCCCTGCAATACCAGCAAAACCAGTAGCGGCACGGCAATTAACAGCAGAAGCTTGCCTTTTACACTGAATGATTTCAGCAGTCCCATGCTGAGTCTCCCTGTGAAGCCTATGTCTGGCATTCAGCATAGACACATTGATAAAGCTCACAGATAAACACCCTGACAGATACGACAAAACTCTCAGATGGGAACGCCGGATAACGGCTTAAAACTCAGACAAAATACTGCAGCAGAAGAGCCGCCGATGATACGAATGCGCTCAGCCGCTGAGCACAACCTGACGGACACAGTTGCGCCCATCATGCTTGGCGCAATAAAGCTGTTCATCGGCCGCTGCGATCAGCCCGGAAGCGGTCTGCCCGACCGCTGGAATGACGGTAGCAATACCGGCACTGATAGTGAGCAAAGAGCCACTGGAAGAGAACTCATGGGGTATGGCCAGTAAACGTACGGACTCCAGCAGACGCTGAGCCATAAAAGCGGCACCGGCTTCATCCGTACCCGGCAGCAAACAGGCAAACTCCTCACCGCCATAACGCGACAGACTGTCATGGGGTCTCTGTAACACCAGACGCATAGCATTGGCTACGTCGCGCAGCACTTTATCGCCGGCCTGATGGCCATAGTGATCGTTATATTGTTTAAAGTGATCAATATCGATCAGTATCAGCGACAGGGGGCTTTTATCCCTTTGTGCCTGCCGCCAGTGCTGTTGCATCAGTTCATCAAAACGGCGGCGGTTTGTCACACCGGTCAGGCCATCTTTCATTGCAAATGAACGCAGGATATCCTGTTGCAGCTTCAGCACGACGTGTGTGCGGACACGGGCATGCACCACCACCGGATTAATCGGTTTGGTAATAAAATCGACAGCCCCCATTTCAAATGCACGGACTTCATCCGATACATCACTGCGACCGGTAACAAAAATAACCGGAAATTTTTCCGGAAGGTTATCTGCTTTCAATGCCGTACAGACTTCATAGCCGTCCATATCCGGCATCGTCACATCCAGCAGCATAATATCCGGCGGGTTGGCAGCACACATGTCCAGCGCCTGACGACCGCTGGTGGCCATACTGACTTCAAACTCATTCTTAAATATTTCATTCAGCATACGGATAATCACCGTCTGATCATCGACGATCATCAGACGCGGCTTACGTGTCAGCCCGGGAATCAGCTCCGCCAGTGATTGACCTGAATTCATTCCAGCTCCTGTAAGTTGTTCAGCCTTTGCTGAGCAGCCAGAAAATCCAGCTGTTCAATGTCCTGCAGCAACTGCTTAAATGCCGGTGCGTCTCCCGGAAAGCACTCACGTGGCCACCGTTCAATCAGATCCAGCGCTGCCAGGTTATTGGCTTTCAGCAGTTCTTCCAGCTGCGCCAGCTCCGTGCGCCAACGTTGTGGCAGCCAGACTTCATGCGTGTTCCGCACTTCAGCAGAAGCCGGGCCAGTCAGAGTACTCAATGCTGCACATGCCCCCTGCAGCAAGGTCTGCAGTTCATCCAGCCAGACGATATACTGACTGCATTGCTCCTGCTCTGCGGGCATATCTTTAAACAGCTGCTCCAGCTCACTGCTGCGCTGCGCCAGCGCCACAGCCCCCATCGTAGCGGAAGTGCCTTTCAGGGTATGCAGGGTCGCACTGCTGTCACGCCAGAGTTTCTGCTGCCACTGTTGTTCCAGGGTTTGCAGTAATGCACTCATATCCGCCATAAAACGCTCTGTCATTTCAGCCAGCAAATTGCGGTTGTGACCAAAACGCTGTAACAGCGTGTCCGTATCCTCAAGCTCAGATAGTTGCTCCGTTACCCCGGAGAGAATGCGCAGATCTGAACCGCTACCTCCGCTCGCACGCCCGGTCAGAGTCTGCAGCACCTGCACCACCTCGTCGAGATCAACCGGCTTACCTACGTGGGCATTCATACCGGCATCCAAACAGGCCTGCCGATCAGACTCAGACACGTTGGCGGTCATGGCCAGTATCGGCAGTTCTGTACAGCGACGGTCAGCACGGATTCGTCGCGTGGCTTCAAGGCCATCAATATCCGGCATCTGCATATCCATTATGATCACATCATAGTCTTCAGGCCGGGCGGTCGCTTTCTCCACACCGCTCAGACCACCTTCGGCAAGATCGACGCGGGCGCCTTCGCTGCTCAGTAATTCAAAAACAATTTCACGGTTGATGGCGTTATCTTCCACCACCAGAATCGTCATGCCGGCAAGGCGTGCCCCGCCCGCGGCTTCTGGCTCTGCAGGCTGAGCTTCCTGTGGCTGGCCCAGTGCCCTCGTAATGGCTTCAGCAAGCTGGAGCGGTGTCACCGGCTTGCTGAGAAAATCGTGGAAGGGCGGATTATCGCTGCACAAGACGTCGTTCAGGGATTCACGCCCATAAGCACTGATCAGCACAATCGCCGGAGCATCACTCGCCATGGCCGTATTAATCCTGTGTGCCAGTTCAACACCGTCATCATCCGGTAAGCGCCAGTCCAGTATGGCAACCTGATAGGGGCTGCCCTGATCGCGGGCATGGAGTAATGCCTTCATGGCAGCTGCTCCCCCGGCGGCAAGATCAACCTGCCAGCCGAGCAGGCGGCCATCACGCTGCAGCAGTTCGGCGGTCAGCGGGTTGTCTTCCACCAGCAGTACCCGCAGCGGTGATTGCTGCATACTCGCACGGTAATCGGCCTCAGTAACCAATGGTAAGGTCAGTTCAAAGCTGAACTCACTGCCCTGCCCCGGCGTACTCTGTAATGTCAGTTCCGAGCCCATCATCGCCAGCAGGCGCTTACAGATCACCAGACCCAGTCCGGTGCCACCGTAACGGCGGCTGGTCGATACTTCGGCCTGGGTAAAGCCTTCAAAAATACGCTGCTGATTGTCTGCCGAGATGCCGATACCGGAATCGTTGACGGAGAAAGCAACCCTCACACAACCATCATCCTGCCCTGCCAGTTTAGCGCTGACTCTCACAAAACCTTCGGCGGTAAACTTCAGCGCATTACCGGCCAGATTAATTAAAATCTGTTGCAGGCGGTTGCTGTCGCCCAGCAGTGATTGCGGCAGGGATAAATCCAGATCAAACACGACTTCGACCGGCTTATCGGTAAGCGTACCGGAGATCACTACCGCCAGATTACGCATCACCTCATCAATACTGAACGGGTGACGGTCAAGCTGCAGTTTGCCAGCTTCTATCTTGGAATAATCGAGAATGTCATTCAGCAGGCTGAGCAGCGACGTCGCGGCACTCTGTGACTTACTGACGTAATCCCGTTGCCGTTCGCTGAGATTGGTCTGCGCCACCAGTTTGAGCATACCCAGTACCGCATTCATCGGAGTACGGATTTCGTGGCTCATATTGGCCAGAAATGCGGACTTTGCCGCACTGGCGGCATCCGCGGCTTCTTTCGCTTCACGCAGGCGGGTTTCATACTGCAGCTGCTCGGTAATATCACGGTTAATGCCGGTTACGCGCAGTAAGGTGCCATCTTCCGAGCGTTCAACCTGCGCTCCGGCCTGAACACTGCGTTCCCGACCATCCGGCAGCACAATACGGAAAACCGGATCATAAACACCGCGGCCTTCTATCGCTGCCTGCAGCGATTCTTCTGTGCGGGCCAGATCATCCGGGTGAATACGCATCCGCCAGTGTTTATAGTGCAGACCACCGTCACGCAGTTCGGAAGGCTGCTGGTACAACTCAAACATACGGTCGTTCCATTGCAGCTCATTGCTTTCCGGGGTCCAGGACCAGACACCTAATTCAGCAACCTCGGCCGCCATTGACAACTGGGCAGAGGTTGCCGCCAGAGCCTCATGCTGCGCCCGCTGCTCACTGATGTCGGTCATGATACCAACGATAATGCGTTCGTCGCCGAGCATCATGGCACCGAGACTGATCTGCACCGGAAACATCGTGCCGTCTTTACAGCGGGCCTGAATTTCACGGTTAATACCAATCACCCGGTTGCCGGTCATTTCACGGAAACGCTGCATATACAGATCGTGGCGCGAGGCAAAAGGCTCCGGCATCAGTACGCTGACATTCTGACCAATCACCTCCTCAGCCTGGTAGCCAAAGGTTTGCTCACCGGCCGGGTTAAACGACCGGATAATGCCAAAACTGTCGATGGTAATAATCGGATTAACCGCCGTATCGAGAATGGCCTGAGTCGTGATCAGGCTTTTTTCCAGCGCCGCTTCACTGGCTTTGCGCGCCGTGATATCGACCGCAATGCCCAGATAACCAACGATCTCACCTGCAACATCACGCATCACCGTCTCAGACAGGCTGACCTGTAAATGTTCGCCATCTTTACACACATAGGTCCATTCGCGGGTTTCACTGCCGAACAGCTCCGGCTTGTGGACAAAGACGCGAAAGCCGCGGATTTCTCCGCCGTATTGACGCTCCAGTTCCACTGAACGGGCTTCGATTTCTTCGGCCAGATGTAAAGGAGCCGGAGTCTGCAGCCCGACAAATTCTTCTGCCCTGTACCCCAGCATGCGTTCAGCCCCCTGATTAAACAGGGTCACCGTGCCTTCTTTATCGGTGGCAATAATGGAAACTTCAGAAGCGGAATCCAGCACGCCCTGCAGCAGCTGACTGAGACGTTGTGCCTCACCGGCACGCTCCTCTACCTGACGTTCAAGATTAGTGTTCAGCTCGATGATTTGTGCCTGAGCCGCTTTTTGCGCAGAAATGTCACGAATACTCTCCGACAGGCCAACAGGCTTACCGGCCGCATTGCGGATGACCGCATAAGAAACAGAAACCTCGATCTCCCGCCCATCCGCATGAAGGCGCCGGCTTTCCTTGGGTAACAGCGGTAAGCCATCTGCCGCGGCTACGCAAATCTCATGTTCCTGCTCATGCAGGTCCGCAGGCACAATCAATCCGGCCAGCGACTGCCCCAATGCTTCATTTTCAGTAAAGCCAAACATGCTTTCAGCGGCCTGATTCCAGCTGCGGATAATGCCGTGGCAATCCTGACTGATAATGCTGTCGGCTGAACTTTCAACAATGGCCGCCAGCCTCGCCTGTTGCGCCACAAACTCCTCACGACGCAGACGGCTGTTCAGCCACATGGCAAACAGCGTACTGGCCAGCACACTGATCAGCGCCCCCAGCACAAACACCAGCAAAGGAGAGGTTATATGCTGTGCTTTTACAAAGGCCGGGTAAGCCTGCACACGGAACTGCCAGTTCCGGCCATAGATCCGTTGCTCCTGTTGAAAAGGAGCAATTGCCGCCAGCGACTGCCCCGTGGCATTGGTAAAAAAGAGAACCGGCTGGGTTTCGTCAGTGGTATCGGTCAGCTCCAGCTTCAGGTCGTTGTCGAATAAGTGCAGATCGGCCAGAACTTCTTCCATCAGCAAAGGGGCATAACTCCAGCCAATCCCCCGTGCCAGACGCTCTTCCCGGCTCGCCGGGGTATGACCACCGCGATACACCGGCAGCAGAATCAGAAAGGATTGTTGTGGGTTGCCCGTAGCCTGCACCAGGGTAATAGGACCGGTTAAATACACCTCGCCACTGAGCAACGCAGACCAGGCCGCTTCACGACGGTTAGTTTCTGACGCGATATCCAGCCCGACGGCTGCCAGATTGCGCTCTACCGGCTCAATATACTGAATAACAAAGCGTTCACCGCTGTGCACAGACAGCTGACGGATAGTGAAATCCGGCCAGCCATCAGCTCTTGCGGCCTGCAGAAAAGACGCTTCGGCATCAGGTTCGACACGGCGGATAAAACCAAACCCCCGGGCTCCGGGAAATTCTTCATCCACATTGCGGGTGGCATTGTAACGGCTTACCAACTCCCGGCTCAGATCGTCACCGGCAGTCAGCACAGCGCCACGCATACCCCGCAAGCCGTACTGATACAGCTCGATGCGTTCCTGTATCTGATGCACCAGATTATCGGCCTTCTCATTCAACAGTGTCTGCACATGTTCGTTATTGAGGCGTTCAACATGCAACGACAGCAGCAGACTCAGTAGCAGCCCTGAGACTAAGGCGATAACGAACCGGACTCTGAGTTGCCGCCGGGCGTATTTTCCGATCATTTATTGATTCCGCTTCAGATAGAACGACAAAACGGCAACACCACCGTCCCGCTTACACACCATTCTTTAAGACTAGACAGCGGACGGCGGATCACCAGCGGCTGAACCCTTGCCCGCCTTCTGGTATCCTTGCGCCTCTTTTTTGGTACCCGGTGTATTGATCCGGATTTTCACCCGGCAGCGTCCGCTAACAGCACCGATCCGCACCGGGCAATACAAGATAAACGCAGGTAAAACAGGAGCGCACCGTGATCACCATGTACGGCATTAAAAACTGCGACACCATCAAGAAAGCCCGTAAGTGGCTGGAAGACGCCGGTGTTGAATACCAGTTTCATGACTACAAAAAAGACGGCTTAAGCCCTGAATTACTCGATGGCTGGATCAGCGAACTGGGCTATGAAGCCCTGCTGAACAAGCGCGGTACGACGTGGCGCAAACTGCCGGACGACATCAAAGACAATATTGATGAACAAAGCGCCCGTGCGGTGATGCTGGATAACCCGTCCATTATCAAACGTCCGCTGCTGGATACCGGCAGCGCCAAAGTACTTGGCTTCAGCGTTACCGAATACACCGAACTGAAATTCTGAATATTTCATTAATTACGTTAGAACGCGCATTCGCGCCCGATCTGAGGAATGACTATGACAAACGCATTTGCCCTGGCCATTGGTGTCGGCACCAAAAACAGCAAAGGTGACTGGCTCGAAGTATTTTACCCGCAGCCACTGCTGAACCCGGCCGCCGCCCTGATTGACGCCGCCAAAAGCGCTCTGGGCTATGAAGAAGGCAACGTTGCCCTGGATGTTGACGGTGGCGAACTGGAAGCCTTTGCTGCAGCACTCGACAGCGCCGATCCGCTGCAGGCTGCCCTGGCCCGCGCCTGTACCGAAAGCGAAAAGCCGGTTGTGGTGACTATTCTGGCCGCCGATGAACAGGCCTCTTCTACCCCAGAGGTTTACCTCAAGCTGCACCTGCTGTCTCACCGTCTGGTAAAACCACACGGTCTGAATCTGGCCGGTATCTTCGGCCTGCTGCCCAACGTTGCCTGGACCAATAAAGGCGCAGTCGATCTGGATGAGCTGCCAGCTGCACAACTGGAAGCCCGCCTGAACGGCGACCTGCTGAGCGTCAACAGCGTGGATAAATTCCCGCGCATGACCGATTACGTGGTACCGAAAGGCGTGCGTATTGCACACACCGCACGCGTGCGTCTGGGCGCTTACATCGGCGAAGGCACCACCATCATGCACGAAGGCTTTGTTAACTTTAACGCCGGTACTATGGGCGTTTCTATGGTTGAAGGCCGCATCTCTGCCGGCGTTGTGGTCGGTGACGGTTCTGATCTGGGCGGTGGCTGCTCCACCATGGGCACCCTGTCTGGCGGCGGTAACATCATTATTTCTGTCGGTGAAAAATGCCTGCTCGGCGCCAACGCCGGTATCGGTATCCCGCTGGGTGACCGCTGCACCGTTGAAGCCGGTCTGTACGTCACCGCCGGTACCAAAATTCAGGTACTGGACGATCAGAAAAACGTGGTTGAAGTGGTTAAAGGCCGTGATCTGGCCGGTAAATCCGACCTGCTGTTCCGTCGTGATTCCATCACCGGTGCCGTTCAGTGCGTGACCAACAAGAGCGCCATTCAGCTCAACGAAGAACTGCACGCCAACAACTGAGGCTGCAGTATTTAACGCGGCTGAGCGTTCTGCTCAGCCCGTTAATGAGCCGCAAACCAGTGCGGTGCAGATGCTGCTTATTACACCACCCTTTATTCAGAAAACGACCAGACTACGCTGCAGACTTTCTCGCCAGCAGACAGGTTGACGTTGCAGCCGGGCATTTAATGCCGCCGGATCAAGCGCGCTAAACGCCGGACGTTGAGCGAGAATCGCCGGATTATTTGCAGCATAGGCAACACTGCTGAGCGGAGTAATTCTGACCGCTTGTGTTAACAGCCCAAGGCTAAGCGCCAGCCGCTGTATTTCACAGGCAAATTCATACCAGCTGGCAACACCGCTGCCCGCCCAATGATAAATACCCTGTAATTGCCCGTTATACAGCAGCCACGCCGACTGCCAGATAACCTCAGCCAGCTCTGCTGCGGAAGTCGGTGAGCCGTACTGGTCATTAACCACCTGCAGATCACGACCGGACTGCATTAATTTGAGCATGGTACGTAAAAAATTATGGCCATAATGGCTGTACAGCCAGGCGCTGCGGATAACCAGCAGATCATCGTTTAAAATACTGTCCGCCTGTTGCTCACCGGCCAATTTAGACTGACCATAAATATTCAGCGGGCCGGTTTCAGCCTCGGGCGTCAGCGCTGTATTGCCGCCTGCGGAAAACACATAATCGGTGGAAAGATGCAGTAAACGCGCGCCCTGCTGACGACAAATTTCTGCCAGTACCGCAACAGCCTGAGCATTTATGCGATACGCTTTTTCTGCCTGAGTTTCTGCCTGATCGACAGCGGTAAACGCGGCGCAGTTAATCACCAGCTGCTGTCCGTCACAAGCCTGGCGTAATGCGTTGTCGTCGCAGATATCCAGTGCCTGATGATCGCAGGCGCGCAGTCTGACCCAATCCGGGCAGCTTGCCTGCAGACTCCGGCCCAGCTGGCCGCCTGCGCCGGTCAGTAATACGTTAACCGGCGTCATAAGAAATAATCAGACTGTTTAAACGAGGTACCCCGGGCGTCTTTTTCAGACAATTTTGGTTCGCCCTGTAACGGCCAGCGGATAGCAAGATCCGGGTCATCCCAGCGCAGAATGCGTTCGCTTTGTGCGTGAAAATAACCGGTACAGCGATACAGGCATTCGGCCCGTTCACTCAGAGTATAAAAGCCATGGGCAAAACCCGGCGGCACCCATAACTGATGGCGGTTGTCAGCGGATAATTCGAAGCCCTGCCAGCGGCCAAAGGTTGGTGAGGTGTGGCGCATGTCGACAATCACATCAAACACACGGCCTGCCACCACGCGCACTAATTTACCCTGCGGTTGTTCCAGCTGATAGTGCAGTCCGCGTAAAACGCCCTGATGGGAAGCCGAATGATTATCCTGCACAAACGCCGCGCCCCCGGTCAGATCGTCCAGCCATTCCTGACGGAAGGTTTCCATAAAGAAGCCGCGCTCATCTTCATAGGCTCTGGGTTCAATAATGTAAACATCGTTAAAGACGGAAGACGGCGTCAGCATGGTGGTATCCACAAAAGAAAGCGGCAGCGGAGTAAATAAATACGAAGCGCGCGCGTTATAGCACGCGTCCGCGTAAACCAACAGCCTGCCGCGACCGGAAAGCATAAGGGTCAGGTTATTCTACCTGCAGTGTACGCCGGTCAAGCTCGCCCTGGGCATCCATAACCACCACTTCCTGCTCACCGGTCACGCTGAAGCGGTAACTGAGGGTTTCGGCCTCACCACTGCTGCCAACGTGCAGGCCATTCACATACCAGTCGCGCGGACCCAGCCCGCCCTGAGCGTGCAGCGAGATTTCCGGTAGCGCAGCGCTGCCGCCGGCACGGGTACGGCTGGAGCGCAGAATCAGGCCATCCTGAATACCGGTAATCTGCAGCGGTTCGAGTGCCAGCGCCGGTGGCTCACTGCAGCGCGGATCAACGGCGGGTAAACGGTTACGCAGGCGCTGACTGGCCGGCAGCCAGTGTTCCAGTGGCCGTGGCCAGAGTGCCAGCTGGTGCGCTGTGCGTGCGGGCACATCACAGCTGCCATCAACCAGCAGGCCGCGCTCGCTGGTCCAGTAGGTTAACGGGTTGCGCCATAAACCATCGCTGCGTTCATCGCGTAAGGTCGGCGGCAGCTGACGCCGTACCAGCCAGGCTTTATGAGTCTGGAAGCACTGATCGGCTGCGGTTTCGGCGGCGCTCTTGCCCAACGGCCAGCAAATGGTTTCCTGACTGACCTGCTCTGGCTGCGGCAACAGCTCAGGTTTATGTTCGATGCGGTCAAATAACTGGAACAGCACCGGCAGCGCACTGAGCGCGCCGTAATGTCCGGGCGATGGCGTGCCGTCCGGGCGGCCAAACCACACACCAATGGTATAAGCAGGAGTCACACCCACCGCCCAGGCATCTCGGAAGCCATAACTGGTGCCGGTTTTCCAGGCGATGCTGCGGTCGTTATCCTGCAGGGCATAACTGCGCGCACGGTCCGGACGCGGACTGCGCAACATATCATTCAGCACCCAGGCGGTTTCTGCCGAAAATAACCAGCGTGAACCTGCGACGGATGGCAACTCCCCATTCAGATAACGCAGCGGCCAGACCTGACCGCCATTCGCCAGTGCAGAATACAATTGCACCAGCTGCGCCAGCGATAATCCGCCGCCACCCAGCGCCATACTCAGGTTGGCTTTACCATCACCGGGAATACGGTAACGTGCTCCGGCATTCGCCAGAGCGGCAGCAAAGCGCTCCGGAGTAACGGCCTCCAGCACCTGCACCACCGGTAAATTAAGTGACTGCCGTAACGCTTCGGTGGCCGACACCGGGCCGGAAAAATGGCGGGTAAAATTTTCCGGCTGATAATCGGTAAAATAGCGTGGTACATCGCGCAATAAACTGGCGGAGTGAATCAGCCCGTCTTCTATCGCCAGACCATAAATAAAAGGTTTTAAGGTTGACCCCGGCGAGCGCTGCGCCTGCACCATATCGACATGGCCGAAGCGTGAATCGTCGGAAAAATCCGCTGAACCGGCATAAGCCCGGACTTCGTGGCTGGCATTATCCAGCACCAGAATGGCGGCGGAATGACTGGGCGGAAAACGCTGAATTTCCTGTGCCAGATAATCTTCTATCTCGTACTGTAGATCGGCATCCAGCGTGGTTTTAATCAGGCTTTTATCGGCATTTTGCCGGCGTAATTCCCGCGCCAGTAACGGTGCCAGCTGCGGTGTATGCGGCTGATAAGCCAGCACAGGTTCCAGCAACGCCTGCTGATAATCGGCCTGGGTAATCACGCCAAATTCCAGCATCCGCTGCAGCACTTTATTACGTGCGTTTAATGCACGCTGAGGGTGACGATCCGGGCGCAAACGCGACGGTGCCTGCGGCAATACGGCCAATAATGCCGACTCGGCCAGCGATAAACCGAGCGCCGGTTTATCCAGATACAAGCGGCTGGCCGCCCCCACCCCTTCAATCACACCGCCCATGGGCGCGTAATTTAAATACAGGGTGAATATTTCATCTTTGCTGTAATGCCACTCCAGCTGTAATGCCCGCAAGGCCTGTTCCAGCTTACCGCCGATGGAACGTGAGTGCGGGTGAAAACGTCGCGCCACCTGCATCGAGATGGTCGAACCACCGGATACCACACAACCGCAGCGCCAGTTTTGCCAGGTAGCCCGCAGCAGCGCAAAAGGATTGATTCCGGGGTGATAATAAAACCAGCGGTCTTCGTAATTCAGTAATGCCTCTTTATAAAAAGGCGAGACTTCGCTCAGCTCTACCGGATAACGCCAGACGCCATTGCTGTCGGCAAAGGCACGCAACGGCCGTTCATGGCGATCAACCACCAGCTGGGCAAAATCATTCTGCGCGCCTTCTGTCTGGCGTTGCGGATCGGGTACGGCCAGTGGCCATAACCAATCGGCACTTTTTAACAGCAGGCAAAAAACTGCCAGCAACAGCACAAATCGGGTGGCTCTGTTCTGTGGCAGGCGGAAAAAACGTGCCGCGTTAAACGCGGCACGGTTGGCGGGTATGTTACTCACTCAGAGGACTCTTCTGACTGACACATTCAACATCAGAGAATCAGGGCTGAGTAACAAACAGAATATCCGGCGTGGTACCCAGCGCACGGGTTTCCGGGTCGTACATATCTTCAACCAGCGGCACCGGCACCTGATAATTACCCGGCGTTACCGCCCGCACCAGATAAAATACCCGGGTGGTGCTGTAAGAATTGGCATCAATGGCGGCGACATAACGGTCGTCACGGTATTCCTGATGAGAAATACGCGAACGGCGCTGCCATTCGGCCACCGGCTGAGTATCGATATTGATTTCATCCAGCTTGATCGATGCGCTTAAGTTCTGATTTTCCAGCTCCAGACCGGCCGGTAATAAATCCACCAGCAATAAATCCGGACGGCGTTTATCGGCTTTTACTTCCAGCTGCACCAGCATCAGCTCACCGACTTTCATGCGCAGTGCACCGTCATCCGCAATAATTGCCTGACCATCGGTGGTGAAATAACGGCGCTGAATACTCACACCATTACTTTCTGCCGGCGGTGCCAGTTTGCTGTGGCCCTGATACATCAGTGTGGCGAATAACGGATCGCTGCTGGTATTGCTCAGGGTTACGCCATCACGCAGACTGCTGCCACTTTCCAGCAGGTTAAATTCACCGGCCTGCTGCAGGGTTTTTAATACGCTGCCCATGCTCAGTTCACCACTCCACTCATCACCCGGCACACGATCCAGCTGCACCGCCGCCATAAAGACGGCATTACGTTCCTGGGTGCTCAGATAGGTACGGCGCTCCAGCATACGTGCCAGCGCTTCAGCACGGCTGAGCGCAAAACTCTGCTGCTGGCGGTACTGCAGTAACAGGCGCACAACCTGTGCGGTATCACGCACGCGTGAGCCGTAATCACCGAGGTAATAATTTTCTTCACGCTGCACGGTTTTCAGTTTTTCCATTAACTGATCAGACAGCTGCTGGTCGCCCTGTAATTTCGCCGCCAGTGCCAGATGCAGTAATGGCAGGGCCGGTAAATCCAGACGCGCCTCACCCGCCAGGCGACGGATATCACTCAGCGATGCTTTTTTATGCCGCGCCAGAACATAGGCGGCATAGCTCTGATAAATCTGACGGTAAAGTTCCGGACGGTCATTCCAGCGTTCGCTGAAATTACCGCGGCCACGCAGATATTCCTGTAAACGGCTCAGGGTTTTACGCAGTACATCGGCATCAATACGTACACCTTCATCCTGGGCGTCGGTGAGGAAATCACCGGCATAAGCGGTTAACCAGTGCTGTTCATAATCGTCGTGGTTTGACCATAAGCCATAGCCGCCATGATTCATCTGGCGCTTAACAATACGATCCATACCGCTGGCCAGCGCGCTTTCACGCTTACGACCGCTACTGTTTTTAAGACCCAGATCCGACAGCTGGTCAGGTGTTGCATAAATCCACGGATAAGTGGAACTTAACGATTGCTCCAGACAGCCATACGGATAGCGCAACAGATATTCGAGCTGACTGCGCGGATTTAAATTCACGCGGTTATTCACACTGAGCAATGCTTCCAGTGACTGCGGAATCCAGCCGTCCATCTCGCTGCCATCCAGCACCAGACGTTCGCCCGGCTGCAGCACCATCTGTTTCTTTTTGGTCAGCGCCGGATGGGCGGCACGGCTGTTCAGTTTCCAGCTCTGGGTCAGTGAGTAATCACCGGCACCGGTTAACTGCAGGCCAATGTCAATCTGCCCGGCCGGAAACTCTGAACGCAGAGGTAATAACAGGGTGTGTTTTTCACCATCGGCCAGCGTCAGCTGCTGGGTTAATGGTGTGTTATCACGCACGACGGCCGGGCCACTGAGGCTGAATTGCAGATTTAATACCTGCTGCTCACCACTTAAATTGGTAACGTCCAGCGCCACGCTGGTCTCATCACCCACAGCGACAAAACGCGGCAACGACAGTTGTGTAACCACCGGCGCTGCGACCGTGACTTCCTGCTCCAGACTGCCGAAACGTTCGTCATCAAAGGCCAGCGCCATTAAGCGCAGACGACCATTAAAATCGGGTAATTGCAGCGGAATGCGGGCAACGCCATTTTTCACCGCCACCTGACCGGAAAACAGCGATACGATCTGTACTTCGGCGCGGGCTTTTTTACCGCCACGGCTTAATTCCGGCGCATCACCACCAAAACGCTGAGTCGCCATGCGGTTGTTATTCAGACCAATTAAATGGCTGTACATATCGTACATATCCACCAGATAACGGCGCGGGCTGAAGAACCAGGCAAAAGGATCGGGGGTTTTAAAATCGGTAATCGACAGCACACCAACATCCACCGCCGCCAGGGTTACCCAGGCGCTGTTAACGGCACCGCCGTTACTGTCGCTGACTGTCACTTCGGTGACGACACGCTGATTCGGCGTCCACTTTTTCGGGGCATCGAGGGCAATATTCAGACGACGTGGTTCACGATCCAGTTTCAGATGCATCAGCCCCACCGAACGGGTCGGGGTAATGCGCTGTTTATTATCGGCCGGTTGTAAATGCAGTGCGCTGATATAAATATCGTGACGGTTCCAGGATTCATCGACCGGAATATCCAGCGTGGCTCCTTCCGCTGGCGTCGTCACCCGGGCACTCCACAACAGCTGATTACTTTCAATCAGCACCAGGGTTTCACCGGCCGCTGGCGGTACAATTTTCAGTTGTGCGACATCACCGGCAGCATACGCAGCTTTATCCAGCGCCAGTACAACTTTGTCCGGGCGTGCGCCCTGTTCGGCATCCTGAGCATCTTCCCAATACCAGTACCAGTCTTCACCGGCATCAAAGGTCATGCTGCTGATTAAACCGGTGCTTTTATCGGTAATTTCCAGACGATAGCTGCCAAAGCTGACCGGCACCGATACTTTTTCGGTATTACCGGCCGTGATGCTGCGTGTCAGTGTCAGTTCACTGAATTCACGTTCGCTGGTTTCCACATACCAGCCGCGGTTGCTGGAATAGCGCCAGTGGTAACGGCGATTCTGATTAATTAACCGTACCTGCAGATTATCGGCCGCCAGTTTTTCACCCTTGGCGTTGGTTTTAACCAGTTCAAATTCGGCCTGTGAATTACGTGCTGCACGGTCACCAAACAGCGGGCGGATACCAACCAGTGCATTGCCGGGTAATACGCGGGCAACATGACGGCGCACCACCGGGCGACCACCGGATTCAAACAGACTGCCGGTCACGGTAACGGCCAGTGGCGATTTGGCACCGTCCCAGCGGGAATCAATTTGCAGGGTGATTTTGCCGTCTTTATCCAGAACCGCACCGTTTTCAATAAACTGCTGATTCCAGTCGGTTTCACGTACATTGCCAAAATGGAAATCCGGCCACTGTTCAAAAGGATGCGCCAATGGTGATACACGGATGCTGGCATCAAAACGGTTACCCGCCGCCGGTGCACCGTATAAATATTCGCCCAGTACCGGAATATTCAGACGCTCACGGCTGGTGAAGTAACGGGTGGTATTCTGCCCCGGATTAAAGGTCAGCTTCAGACGCTCAGGCATAAAGTCTTCGACTTTAAACTGATACACCACGCGGTTTTTACTCACGCCTTCAACTTCTAAACGCCAGTTACCGGTCTGGGCATCGGCGGCCAGCGGATATTCATACTGGTAATAACCACCGGCTGCCGGCTGCCAGTTGATGTCTTTAACTTTCTGACCATCCGGGCGGATGATGCGGCCTTTTAATGGCCGTGAATTAACACTCTTGCCATCATCGTCACGCAACAAAGCGCTGAAGGTGGCAGTCTCGCCGCCACGGTAAATATCGCGCGGTGCATAAATAAAGAGTTCGGCACTGTTATACGGACGGTCGGCCAGACGGAAATCGGACAGGTCAAGCGCCGGAGTATTTAAATTCACCAGACTGACGGATTCATCTTTACGCACCACCAGCACCTGGCCGTAATCAATTTTACGGCGTACGCTGACACGTCCTGCAGCACTGCTGCTTGCTTCAAAGGCAACACTGCCGTTGCTGTTTAACAGCTGAACCTGCGCGCCTTCGACCGGCTCCGGGCTGCCCAGGGTATTCAGATAAACATCAAAGCCGTTGCCGTAATTGCGGATATGCACGCCGATATCGGTAACCATAAAATAGGTAACGGCAAGCTGGTTATCGTACTGTCCGGGACGGGCCATCACCGCCAGATAAACACCCGGTTCACGCAGCGCCGGAATGTCCTGCAGCGGTAAATTAATCTGGCGGCGCTTGTTACGCTCGGCAGGCAAGGTAAAGCGGCCTTCGTGCACTAAATCGGAAAACTGTGGCAATTCATCCAGACGGTAATAGCTTTCGCTCTGGCCACGGTTTTTCCAGTTAACCAGACGCACCAGTTTATCCGGATTAACCCGGTGAAAAGCCACATTGGCTTCGCTGACGTTTAAGGCATACAGTGGCAGACCGGTATGCAGATTTAATGGTAAGAAATGGCCATTACTGGCAAAAGCGAGGCTGGCACTCAGCGAGCCGAATTTCACATCACCACGGCTGGGCTTGTGCAGGGTTTCACCATTGATCGCGCGGATACCGGCATCAACGGTTACCCAATAGCGGCTGTCCGGTTCAACACTTTCAAAATACGCGGTACGGCCATCATCGGATAACACCCAACCACCATTCACCGGCTCGCGTTTGCTGTTATCCAGTTCGCGCTCAACCAGTAAATAGCCCTGAAAATTTTTGCTGCCATCCAGCGGCACAGAAAAGGTAATTCCAATGGCACTGCCATCGTCATAAGTCTGTTCGCTGATATCTGCTACCTGTAAAGGTACGCCAGCATACAATTGCGCTGTCGATAAGGTGGCGGCTGCCGGCTCTGCTTTGCCGTTTGCGCTGCTGCCGTTGCTCTCTGCAACCTGCCCGGTACTGTTATTGTCCGCCGGGCCATGGTTATCCGTTGCAGCGGCGCTACTTTCGGACCGGTCGGCGGACTGGCTGCCAGGCTCAGTAGCAGTACTGCTGACGGCGGATGGTTGTGTACCGGTATCGTTATCACTGCATCCTGCAAGCAATAGCGCGGAGGTAAAAATGGCGGCAAGCGCCAGACGCGGGCTGATCATGATGTTGTCCTCAGAAGTCCCTTCAGGGGCTGTAGTCCATGGATATTCAGTCGGATGGCAGAAAACTGCCCGGAAAGCCTTTGTTTAAAAACAGCCTTTACAGGGCACAAAGCGCTTACTGATAAAGCGCGAAGTATATCTGAGCGACACCTGCCCTTCACCTGATAATTATGCTGAAAAGGCCATGGATAATAACCGTTAATGCCGCTTTTCAGCGACCTGCAACAGGCGCTCTTCTGCAACAATGGCACGGCCGACTGTACCGGCACCGGCTACACCCGCCGCATCTTCAAGGCGGACTTCAAATTCATAAAAATCTGCCGGTTTGCCAAGGTACTCAGCACTGACGGTTACCAGCGCTCCGGCCGGAACAGGTGCAATATGGGTGACATTCACATGAACTCCGACCGAAAGCTCACCCGCTTCTAATAATGGCGCCATCAGTCGTGCAGCCGCACGCTCCATTAAAGCAATCATACCTGCCGTTGCCAGCACCGCCGGCTGACGCTCTTCCGGGCTTCTACAGGCAGCATCGACAATAAAACCGGCAATAACATCAGCGGTAATTTCTGCTTCCAGCTCGTAACGGTCACCAATCTGCATAGGGGCTGCTCCGAAGGAAATAGGCGTTTTATCGCAGATTCGTTGCCATTCTCCAACACAATGTTGCAATTGCGGCCAGCGCAGCCGTCTATAGTTAGGGTCTGGCTTACTATTAATGACTTTGAGATTAACTTTGCCTTACCTCACTGCCCTCCGGCCCGCCGCCCTGCCCCTGCTTGCCCTGTTGAGCGCCTGGCTGTGCCTGCCCCATATGTCACGCTGGCATAGCGATTACGGCTTATTGTTACAGGCACTGCCGTATGGCTTGGGTGTATTGCTGCTTTTATTAACCCAGCTGTTTAACCAGGGCCGTATCGGCCAGATGGCCATCCTGACGCTGGTGACCTACGCACTGGTACAGCAACGCTTACAGGTTCAGCTGAGTGATGCTGACACTTACTGGGTATTTTTCTGGCTGTGCCTGCTGTGGCCAGTCAATGTGGCGCTGATCCGCTATTTACCCGAACGGCGGCCGTTCTCTCTTGGCGGCATGATATTTCCCGCCATTCTCGGCCTGCAGTTTCTGGTGCTGGCGGCACTGAGCGTCAGCGACTGGTATGCCGCCAGTCTGGACTGGACGGCTGGCTTCCGTGAACAGGCCAGCGCCGGCCTGTTGCCACTGCCTGCGTGGGTTACCTTTACTCTTGGTGCTGCGCTGATTATCAACCGCCTGCCACAACAGAGCGATACACCACTGGCCCTGCTGGCGCTTCTGCTTTTACATGGCTGGTTATTTTACCGGCTGGATGCCAGCCAGATTTCTGTACTGGTCAGCAGCCTGTCGCTGCTTTTATTGTTTGCCACCCTGCTGATCAACAATCACCACCTGGCCTTTATTGACGAGCTCACCGGTCTGCCCGGTCGCCGGGCCCTGATGAATGACCTGAAACACTGTCATGGCCGCTACCTGCTGGTGATGGCGGATATCGATCATTTCAAACAATTCAACGATACCCATGGCCATGATGTCGGCGATGACGTACTGCGTCTGGTGGCCGCCCAACTGAATAAAACCAGCGGTGGCGGACGCGCTTACCGTTACGGCGGCGAAGAATTTACCCTGATATTTCCGTCATCCGAGCTGAGCGAATGCCTGCCTTTTATTGAAGCAACCCGCGAGCGCATCGCCAGCTATCCGCTGATTGTACGCAACCGTCAGCAACGCCCGGAGACCCAGCGTCAGGGCAAAAAACAGCGCGGCCAAAGCAATAACAGCAAAACCCTGAATGTCACCATGAGCTTTGGCGCCGCGCGGCGTAACAGCGGCGAAAGCATCGAAGAGTTAATGAAACGTGCTGACAAAGCGCTGTACAAAGCCAAAGAAAATGGCCGCAACCGGGTGGAAAAGGCGAAATAGAGCAGGATCAGCGTTATCATAGGCGCTGATTCTTTTTGCCTGTTATCAGCATGAATAAAGAAAAACGCATCGAAATATTTTCCCGCCTGAAGGCCGAAAATCTGCACCCGGAAACGGAACTGGAATACAGCACGCCCTTTGAACTGCTGATTGCCGTGCTGCTGTCAGCTCAGGCCACCGACGTCAGCGTCAACAAGGCAACACGCAAACTCTACCCGGTAGCCAATACCCCTGAAAGTATCCGCGCGCTGGGGGAAGAAGGTTTAAAGCAATACATCAAGACCATCGGCCTGTTTAACAGCAAAGCCAAAAACGTCATCAGGTTGTGCGAGATTCTGCTTGAACAACATGGCGGTGAAGTGCCGCAAACCCGTGAAGCACTGGAAGCCCTGCCCGGTGTCGGACGCAAAACCGCTAATGTGGTGCTGAACACGGCCTTTGGTCAGCCAACCATTGCCGTCGACACCCATATTTTCCGCGTCTCTAATCGCACGAAAATTGCGCCGGGTAAAAATGTTGATGAAGTGGAACAGCGCCTTATGCGGGTCGTGCCAAAAGAGTTTCAGCTTGATGCCCACCACTGGCTGATTCTGCATGGCCGCTATGTCTGCGTGGCGCGCAAACCCAAATGCGGCGCCTGTATCATCGAAGACCTGTGCGAATTCAAACAAAAGACATCAGACTAGGAGCTTCCCATGCGACTGTTACACACCATGCTGCGCGTCGGCGATATGGACCGCGCCATTGAGTTTTACACCAAAGTGCTGGGCATGACCCTGCTGCGCAAGCACGACAACGAAGAATACCAGTACACCCTGGCCTTTATCGGTTATCAGCCGGAGAGCGAAGGCGCAGTGCTGGAGCTGACCTACAACTGGGGCACCAGCGAATACGACCTGGGCAGCGCTTACGGCCATATCGCCATCGAAGTGGATAACGCCGCCGAAGCCTGTGAACGCATCCGTAATCATGGTGGCAATGTCGTGCGTGAAGCCGGCCCGGTTAAAGGCGGCACCACGGTGATTGCCTTTGTTGAAGATCCGGACGGCTATAAGATTGAACTGATCGAGAAACGCGCCGACGCCCATAATTTCTGAGCGGCGGCACGCTGTATAGCTCAGGGCTGGTAGCGGAAATGCAGTACCTTTAAGCCGCGCCCGGCCTGAGCTTCAATAAAGACCGGCGGGTTGGCCAGCCGCTCCACCAGCACACAGTGCGGAGCATGCTGAGCTACTTCTGCCAGCAGAAAATCTTCGCCCAGATCCGGGGCATTCAGACACAGCAGGCAATCACCACCGGCGACCATCAGCTCCGGCAGACGCCGCAGCAGTTTGGCGTAATCACGGCGGATATCGACACTGCCTTTCTGGTACGTCGGCGGATCGCAGATCAGCAAATCGTAAGGACCGTGCTTTTTCAGCCGGCCAAAAGATTTAAAGATATCCACCCCTTCAAACACCACCCGGCTAAGATCGTGGTCATTCAGACGATGGTTTTCACGGCCATGACTCAAGGCCGCGCGGCTCATATCCACATTCACCACTTTAGTGGCACCACCGGCCAGCGCCGCCAGCGAGAAGCCACAGGTATAGGCAAACAGATTGAGTACCCGCCGCCCATCACTGTGCGCCCGCACCCAGCGGCGGCCATTGGCCATATCCAGAAACAGCCCGGTATTCTGCGAACGGTTAAGGTGCAGCCAGTAGCTCAGACCATCCTCTTTAATTACCAGCTGTTCCGGTAGTTGGCCGCACAGCAGGGTAAAAGGCGCGCCGGTACGACAGCGGTGCTGCACCACCACACTGAGCTGACCAGCATGATCAGGGCGGCCACGCTTAAGGCCTGCCAGCAACTGCTGCTCAAGCTCTGACAGCCAGGATTCGTCCACTTCGGCGTACAGGGTGATCAGCACCAGAGGTGCGTACCAGTCAATATTAAGGTGCTCGAAGCCCGGCCAGGCATGTCCGCGGCCATGGAAAAGTCGTTGTGCCTGATCGTCAACTGGCCACTGAATATGCTGAAACACCGGGCTTTCCTGTAATTTTGGGCGCGCAAGTTTAGCAAAAGAAGGCCGTCTGCGCCCGTAACTGCAGGCCGGTTGCAAATAGTTGCCAAACTGCCCTGCTAAGGCTTGGTAAGGGGGAATAAGTAAGATACTATAATCGCGCCTGTGCAGGTGTGCAGGTGTGTTGGCGAGTGCTCCATATTCGTAAGATATGCAAGATACTGGTCGATAGCGGCATTTATTGATTGTCTTCCCGGTTCGCCGGCCAGTATCGATGAAAATGCCAGAAGATATAGCAAGGCCGATCGTTGATTGGCGCATTACTCAGGAAATAAAGCATGGCAAATTTAGTTCAAGGCACCGTCAAGTGGTTCAATGACGAAAAAGGTTTCGGCTTCATCGAGCAGGAATCTGGCAAAGATGTATTCGTACATTTCAGTGCTATCAACGGCGGTGGTCGTAAGACTCTGCAAGAAGGCCAGAAAGTAACTATGGAAGTTACTCAAGGTCAGAAAGGCCCACAGGCGGAAAACGTAACTCCTCTGTAAGCCTTTCGCCTGATCTGACTTTCGGGTCAGATCAAGCATCTTCTGGCAGCCCACATGCACTCCGGTGTCTGTGGGCTGTTTCATTTATGCCTCCCCGTTTTCCTGCCGCTCACGGTACAGAATTGGCCCGCCCAACGCTTTCCTGCGGCGCAGAACCTGTTAATCTTGGGTCATTATCAGCTGATTGTTACTCCGATGATTGATCAGGGCGAACTCTTTGACATTCCCAGTCCTTGCCGCCGTATCTGCGAACTGAACAACCGCGGTTACTGCAAAGGCTGTTTCCGCAGCCGCGACGAACGTCTCTACTGGAATCAGTTCACGACCTTCCAGAAGCAACTGGTGGTGAATCTGTGTGAAAAACGCCGCCTCAAGGTGCTGAGCGCCAAACAACAAAGTGCCGCCAGCAACGAAGAAGAAACTGCCATACCACAGCTGGATATGTTTACCGTACAGAATGAGCATGTCAGCTCTGCACCGACAGAAACCGAAAACAGCAGCCAGACGGATAACCGTTCCGGGTCTGAGCACACGGCCAGCCAAGACACACCGGATAGCAGCTCAGCCACAGCAATAATCGGCGAGCCTGCTGCCGATCCGCTACCGGAACACGGGCATCAACAAAGCGCCAGCCTGTTCGAAGCAGAGAGCGCTGTGACAGAAATACCTGATAACACGCAGAATATGACGACCAGCGAATCCGGCGACAATAAAGACAAAGACAAAGACAAAGAAGAGAAGACAGAAAAAACAACGCGCGCCCGGTCACAGACCAGAACGCGCAAGGCTGATGATTCTCAGCTGGATATGTTCAGCTGAGAGACACAAACACAGCAGCTTATGAACAAAGAGCCACATTCACCGCCAGATCACGCTTCCATTGCATGGTCATAGAGGTTGCCCGGGTTGGCTTATATTCAGCGCCAACCCAGCCTTTATAACCCGAGGTTTCGATACAGCGGAAAATAGCAGGAAAATCCAGCGTGCCACTGCCCGGCTCACCACGTTTGGGTATATCGGCAAACTGAATATGCCCGATTTTCGCGGCATGCAGATTAATAAAATCACAGACGTTATGCCCCATCAGCGCCATATGATAAATATCGAACTGCGCTTTAATCGCCGGGTGATTAAGCTCGGCGATAATATCCAGCATCTGCTGACCTGATGAAATCAGAAAGCCCGGCATATCGCGGGTATTGATTGCTTCAAAGGTGGTGGTGATACCAAAAGGCGCCAGACTTTCAGCAGTTTTCAGCAGGTTCTTTTTAAATGTATCGAGGTAAAAAACCCGTTTGTTTTCGTCATTACAACGACCCGGCAGCACATTCACACACGATACTTTTAACGCCCGCGCGTAGTACAGGCATTCAACCATAGCGGCAGCGTATTCGGCGGTTTTTCCCGGTACAGCAGCCAGCCCCTCACCGCCTTCCATTAAATCGCCGGCCGGTACATTAATCAGGACGCAACGCAGATTATTTTCAGCCAGCGCCTGCTGAATCTGCTCTATTGGTGTGTCGTAAGGGAACTGGATTTCCACCGCCCCGAAGCCATCATGGTGCGCTGCAGCAAAGCGCTGCAAAAATGGCAGCTCAGTGTACATCAGGGACAGATTTGCGGTGAGTTTCACCCTTGTTTCTCCGTATACATAGTCACCAGAGTGCAGGGATCCTTCTCTGCGTTGCCCTGGCTTGCGTGCAGACGCATCAGCTCTGCACCCAGTCCGGCCATTGGAATGGCACTTTTCATTATTCTGGCCAGATCATTGGCCATATCCAGATCTTTTAACAGCGTCTTTACGTGCCATTTAACGGGATCAAAATCGCGTTCTGCCATACGTGGGCCGGTCAGCTGCAGAGGCACAGAATCGGCAAATCCGCCTTTAAGGGCCGCCGGAATCTGTGCCGCATCGACGCCGGATTTTTCCGCCAGCGCCATCACTTCAGCCATCACCAGTACATTGCAGCTTACCAGCATCTGGTTACAGATCTTGGTCACCTGCCCCGCTCCCACCGGCCCCATACGGGTCACACGCTGCGACAGCGGTGCCAACAGCGGGCGCAGCGTGTCGATAAGCGCTTCGTCACCACCGGCCATAATCGCCAGAGTGCCCTGTTCAGCCCCGGCCACGCCACCGGACACCGGCGCATCAACCCAGCGCATGCCGCAAGCCGTTTCCAGCCGTTCAGCCATCTGCCGGGTGGCCGCCGGTTCAATACTGGAGAAATCAATCAGCACCTGCCCACTACGACCAGAGGCGGCAATGCCGTCAGCGGCGAAAACAACCGCCTCGACCGCCGCGGTATCGGTTACACAGAGCATGACCACATCACTGACCGCAACCAGTTCTGCCAGCGAAGCAGCAACCTGTGCACCGGCCTCAGCCAGAGCCACCGTTTTATCCGGATTACGGTTCCAGACCGTGAGGTGATAGCCCGCCGCCAGTAAGCGCTGACTCATGGGAACGCCCATCAGGCCCATGCCGACAAAGCCAATTCGTTGTTGCTGCATAATCTGATCTCCGAAGTGTGTCAATAATATCAAAGACTTAGCGTTGCTGTATGTGGATTTATTGGCGCTTTGCGATTTTTTATCTGCCATGATTCCGGGCCAGAGACTCCGGGCTTTTCCCCACAGGACAGATTCAGAAAATTACAATAAAGAACTTTCCTCATATAACCCGTTGCCGATTCCTCGCCTATGCTTTATTTCAGTGAAAACCAAAGGAAGTATAACTATGAGCATGGCTAACATTTTCGCTGAGTCCCAGGCACTGCCACACATTCCCCGCGTCGTTCAGGAATTAATCGAAAGCTTCCGCAATGAGGATGCTAACGTCGACGACATCAGCAACAAGGTTGCACTGGATCAGGCACTCACTGCGAAAGTTCTGCGTCTGGCAAATTCTGCCCATTACGGCGTATCACGTACCGTCTCCAATCCACACGATGCCATTATGCTGCTCGGCTTTAATACCCTGCGTACCATGGTACTCGCCTCAGGTGTCACCGGCGCCTTCAAGGCACCGGAAGGATTTGATCAGAAAAAATTCTGGCGCGATTCCTTTGCCGTTGGCGCTTTATCCAAGTGGATTGCCGGCTATATAAAAGATTGCGACCGTGAAACCGCTTTTACCTGCGGTATGTTGCACTCTATTGGCAACCTGCTGATGCATGTCGTCATTCCCGAAGAGCTCAAAAGCATTGATGACGCCAAAGCACTGGGTGGCAAGCGCCATACACTGGAAACCAGCCTGCTGGGCTATAACTATGCTGATGTCGGTGCTGAACTTGCCAAGCGCTGGAAATTCCCGGAAGAAATGCAGCAGGCGATTCTGCAACAGCATAACCCGGAGGGTGACCAGCCTTATTCGAAGCTGGCCGGGGTGATTTATATTGCTAAATATCTGAAAGCAGCGCATGAAAAAAACTGGAGCGATGAGAAAATTATCGAAGAATTTCCTCTGGCGGTTGCTGAGGTGATTGGTATGGACACGACCCGGGCCTACGCCGATGTGGCAAATACCACCTCGCTGGAATCCGGCCTGGACAGCCTGCTGGAGTAAACCGGATTCCGGCTGTTGCAGAATACAAGATAAAGAAAAAGGCTCATCTGAGCCTTTTTCTTTGTCTGTTGTATCAGCTTATTGCGCTGCGCCTACCTGCTGCAGAGGATCGACAGCAAACCAGCGACGACTGAACTCCACCCGTTCTGCCGCCGGGCGCGCCACATCAGCATCGGATAATGCATCAATTTTGCGTAACCGTGGCAGCAGGCCACAACCGTTGGCAACCTGAATCGTCAGTCCGGGACGGGCATTTAATTCCAGCAACATCGGACCATAGCGACGGTCGAGTACCATATCGGTTCCCAGATATCCCAGCCCTGTTTCTTCATAACAGCGTGCGGCCAATTCCAGTAACTGTCCCCATTGCGGAATCACCAGTTCTGATAATTCCCGTCCGGTATCCGGATGACGCTCAACACTTAAACCATCCTGCACCGCATTTAACGGCCGGCCGGTGGCGATATCGAGTCCGACGCCAACCGCTCCCTGATGCAGGTTGGCTTTGCCATCTGAGCTGCGGGTAGAAAGACGCATCATCGCCATCACCGGGTAACCACGACAAACAATCACACGAATATCCGGTACACCTTCAAAGGAATAGCCGCCGAGTTGCGGATCAAACTCGATCAGTTCTTCAATAATGGCAATATCGGGGCTGCCGCCCAGACTGTAGAGGCCGGACAGAATATTCGATACATGACGCTGCAGATCGGCCAGCGTAACCACACTACCGCTGTTTTTAACATACTGCCCATCCTCATCACGGCTGAGCACCATAATGCCTTTGCCACCACTGCCTTTTGCAGGCTTTATGGCAAAGCCCGGCACGTCACGCAACAGATCCGCAAGCAAAGAAACATCGTGCTGGCTCTGAATAGTGCCGATTAATGCAGGCGTGGTAATACCCGCCTTTTGCGCCAGCAGTTTGGTCTTCAGTTTGTTATCGACCAGTGGGTATAAACGCCGTGGATTGTAGCGGCTGATATAGCTGATATTACGCCGGTTCATACCCAGAATACCGCGCCGCTCAAGGCGCCATGGCAAGGTAAACACGTCAGTTCCCGAACGCTTTGAAGCGTTTCAGCTCAAGCAGACGATAGCCGGTGTAAGAACCAATCAGCAGTACCAGCGCCAGCACAATAAACTGAATACCAATAAAGTTGAATGTTAAATGCCGTACCCAGGGGTCACTCATCGCCCAGTAAGCCAGTACTGCCGTCAACAGACTGCCACCGCCCTGTACCATAACCTCGCGACCACCTTCTTCTTCCCACAGAATCGACATCCGCTCGATGGTCCAGGACAGAATAATCATCGGGAAAAAGGTAATTTTCAGGCCTTCGGTCAGCCCGAGCTTATACGACAGCACACTGAAAATACTGATGATGGCAATCACAGTAATAATGACCGCAGTAATCCGTGCCACCAATAATAAATTCAGACGGGATAAATAGCCGCGAATAAATAATCCGGTAGCAACCACCAGCAAAAAGCCAACCAGACCGGTAACCAGAGAGGTCTGAATAAATGCCAGTGCAATCAATACCGGCATAAAGGTACCCGATGTTCGGATACCGATAATAATGCGCAGGATACAGACAATCAGCGCACCGATCGGAATCAGCAGAATGGTTTTAAACATTGCCTGCTCTTCCACTGGCAGGCTGTGGATAGAGAAATTCAGGAAGTCATGCTGACTGGACAGGTTTTCGGCGATATTCGCATAGGTGGATTCTTCCCGTTTCAGCATTGAAAAACGGATACTGGAATCGGTACCGCCGGTAACATCAAGAACCGGAGCACCACGCTGCTCCCACAGCAGTAAAGGTGTATCCGCGGTCAGCAGCACCGAGGCATTACTCTTTTCACCGGGCAACTCAAATATCTGACTGTCATTACCGTTCCATACGCGTAACAACGGCATCAGATTCTGGCGGCGACGGCCATCCTGCAGATTAAGGCCGTACACTACCGATGCCGGCACCCGTGCTTTATGCAGCATTTCTACCCACAGTTCCGGCAGTTGGTCAGAATAGTGAGTGCGCAGTAATTCAATATGCTGTGCGGTTTCATCTTCACGGAAGCGTTTAAGCAGCTCGCGCGTCAGACTGTAGTTATCGGCTGAGGTGGCATATGCCTCCGCCAGAACTTCACTCACAGCGCTGGCATAAGGTTCCGGCCAGCTGACCGGATCAATAGCCGGCGGCGGCAGATCGGCACCGGACTGCATCTGGCTGACCAGGATTTCGGCGCGATAAAACAGCTCCTGTTTTCCTTTGGCCCCCCGCACCGTCCATTCAGCACGCGGTTCATTCCCATCCATAAAATTCAGGCCGTAACCCGGTGATGCACCGGCTTCTTTTAATACCGTAAAGCCATCCTGTGCTGACGGCCGGGCCATTGAGACTTTGACCGGCCCACCATGGGCATTGAATTCCACCTTGGCCTCTACCGACCAGATGGTCTGGGTTTCGCCATACATCAGCGGCACTTCATACATCCAGTGGCGATGCAGCGTCAGTACGATTCCCACCACCAGCAGAAATCCGACCAGTAAAAAGAAAGGAGCACGGGAGAATGACAGAGAACGGAAGTTCATAATATTGAAGTCGCAGGCTACGGTGTGTTGGGAACCGGTTCAGCCTTCACCGGTTTTTTGACAGTGTCCGTCTGACTGCTGTCTGCAGCATTCGCCTTCGCAGCTGGCGAATTATTTTCAATGCCTGCCTTTCCGTTGGCAGGAAGTTCTTTCTTTACGTTTTTATCGTTCTGAACCGCCGCTTTGGCTTTTGCCGAATCATTAGCTTTGGCAGCATTACCCGTTGCTGATGATTCAGACTCTGGCGGAACCAGCGCTTTTGTTGCCGGCGCAGTATCCGGTACAAATTTGGCGTGCAGGAAGCGACGACCAACATCAATCAGGGTCACATCGCGCAAAAACTCACGGCCCAGCAAGATGGGATAGGTCATCTGCGAACGGTCAGTAAGCGTAAACTCGGTATCCTGCTGCAGATCCGTTCCCAGATTGACGGTCAGTGAAACCACCGGCCGGCGATCGACCTCATCGCTGGATGCCTGACGAATCAGCACATGGCGCACCAGCGGTGCTTCGATCTCAATCGGTTCGGCCTCATCATCATGCTGCAGCCAGAAGCGTACCCAACGCTTACCATTGCGCTCAAAACGCACGACATTCACGGCACTCAGCGACGAAGTTGCCGCACCACTGTCAATTCGCGCCTGATAGTGATGACCTGGCGGAGACAGGTAAATCCATTCGCTGGCACCGACGATGGTTTTACCATCCATCAGGGTGGCCGGCGCCTCACGCGGAGGACATTCTGCTCCGGAAAAAGTTGGCGATGCCGCTGTCAGCGCCTGCAACTGTTTATTGATACGTACCAGCTGCAAACGCTGACGACGCAGCTTGTCATCCAGTGCTGCAACATCACCACAAACTGCCGCCGCAGGCACAGGCTCCGCCGCCGGCAGTTTCTGATCCAGTAACCGTTCAATGTCTGCCAGTGTCAGGTCTCGGTGTTCCGGGCCAGGCCATACAGAACAACCCGAGCTGATCAGGGCAGTACAAGCTATGAGGAAAAACGATGCCCGGATGGGCATAACAACCTCCACCAACAGAGAAATGCGTGCGGCATTTAACCACAGAAACCGGGGGAATCTGAACACAGGTACAACCTTTTACCGCGTTATTTACAGTGATACTGATTTATCCCCGCTTCAGAGCCGTGGCTCCTGCGGCAACAGATCATGGGGATACGGCGGGTTTCGACCCGCAGATATAAAAAAAGCTCCCGTTGGGAGCTTTTTTGTTGGCAACAGAGTGTTCCGGTCAGGACATCTGCGACTGCAGGTAGTTCGGCAGGCCGATTTTGTCGATCAACCCTAACTGCTGCTCCAGCCAGTGGGTGTGATCGTTTTCGGTATCATCCAGCAGCACCTGCAACATATCGCGGGTCTGGTAATCCTGCACCTGCTCACACAAGGCCATAACATCACGCAGATCGACAATCACCTTATACTCCAGATCCAGATCGCTCTGCAGCATCGATGGTACATCGTTACCGATATTGAGCGGCACGCGGGTCACCATATCGGGTGTGCCACCGAGAAACAGGATACGCTCGATCAGTTTTGAAGCATGTTCTTTTTCATCTTCAAACTCGTGATCAATACGCTCGTACAGTTTTTTCAGTCCCCAGTCATCGTACATGCGGGAATGAATAAAGTACTGATCCATGGCGCTTAATTCACCGGCCAGTAACTCGTTCAATTTGGCAATAACCTGTGCGTTACCTTTCATATCCGGCCTCCTCTTACATCATGGACTGTTGATAATTTTCGATGCCAACCTGGGCAATCAGGGACTGCTGGGTTTCCAGCCAGTCGAGGTATTCTTCTTCGTATTCCTGGATCTCTTCCAGCAGTTCGCGGCTGACGTAATCCTTAACCGATTCACAGTAGGCGATGGCTTCTTTCAAAACGTCCAGCTGTTCAACAATCTGATCCAGATCGCACTGCAACATTTCTGCGGTATTTTCACCAATACGCAGACGGTTCAGTTTCTGCAGATTAGGCAGACCTTCGAGAAATAAAATGCGTTCAATCAGTTTGTCGGCCTGCTTCATATCCTTGATGGATTTTTTATAAGCCTTTTCATCCAGCTCAGAAAAACCCCAGTTTTTGAACATGCGGGCATGGAGAAAATACTGATTGATCGATGTGAGTTCGATGCTGAGAATCTGATTCAGATACTCGTTAACTTTGACGTCACCCTTCATGGCCGCGCTCCTTAAAAACTGAATAAACCAGTCTATGAATTAGCGCCGGGCTGCGCAAGCTTTAGGGCACCTCTGGTACTAAGAAGACAATATAAATGACTTCGATTATTACCTGCATTGGTAACAAGCGAACGGGCGGTCACTGTGAGCTCAGTGGTCCGCCGGTTTGGTACCGATATGGAAGCTGCCATCGGAGTGAAACTGCACAACCTGCGAGCGTTTCTTCCCTAACAGAAAAGGCTCGTCGTCGTAGAATAAAAAATTCTTCCAGTAACGACGGAATATCTTCCAGCTGGTCTGCACGACATGCTCCGAGTGATAGCAGAAATACACTACCGTGTTGTCATCCCAGCTTAAATGCGCCGCAATCAGCTCGGGTAATTCATTGCTGTCACTGTCCCAGCTGGCCTGCCAGTCGCCCTGCTCTGCCCAGACACCGTTACGTGCCGGCCAGTCATCTCCCAGAAAATGGCTGGCGTGAGTGGCTTCTTTACTGATGTTCTGGCGCCAGAACTGCAAGGCCGCCACGGCAGTCAGCGGTTTGATATGTTCCAGATCTTCTGCGGCCACAGGTAATTCCCGGTGGCGGAAAATCCAGCCTTGTTTGTAATCGGGCCAGGCAAGGTAGTTCATACAGACTCACAACGTAAAAGAGTCATAAGGGTAACATTTTCAGCGGCAACTGCGGAATTGCCCGGCGGGAATTATCACAGCCCTGACCAACGGATGGCAGCACTCAGCCAACAATGCGGTTACGGCCCAGCGATTTAGCACGGTACAGCGCTTTATCGGCACTCTGCACCAGATTTTTGATGCTTTTGCCGTTTTCCGGGCAGCTCGCCAGACCCGCACTGACCGTCAGCGGAATGCGGCGGCCGGACACTTTAAGGCTGGCATTCTCCAGTTGCTGGCGCAGCTCTTCGCAGACGCTCAGCCCGGCGCTGATACCAGTATCCGGCATCAGCAACAGAAACTCCTCGCCGCCCCAGCGCATCAGGGTATCGCTTGCCCGCAACCGTGCGCGGAACGTATCAGATGCCAGCCGCAGCGCCCGGTCGCCAACCTGATGACCAAACTGATCGTTGATATTTTTAAAAGTATCCAGATCCAGTAACGCGATGGTGAAGACTGTACGCTGACGGATCGCCAGCTGCAGCTGCTGCTCAAACACCGCATAACCAGCACGGCGGTTAAGCAGGCCGGTCAGCTCATCAATGGTCGCCAGCTCCCGCAATCTGGCTTCCAGTTTTTTATATTCATCGATATTGTGCACCATGCCGACGATACGTAATGCACGGCCATTGGCATCGCGGGCACAGACATAACCGCGGTCATGTACCCAGATATAATCCCCGTTGCGGGTTCGCAGACGGTATTCAATATCATAGAGATCCTGCTTGCCAGAGACGTATTCTTCAGTGGCAACCAGAATACGTTCGGCATCCTCCGGATGCAGACTGTCTTGCCAGGTAAACAGGGTGTGCTGCACTTCGTAAGGGCCGTAACCCAGCATACGTTTAAGCTGAGGGGCATAAAACACGTCGTTGGTGGTCAGGTCCCAGTCCCAGATACCGTCCGAAGCTTCATTGAGTACAAACTGCATAATCGGCTCAAGATCATGCAGCGTTTTCTCGATTGCCTTGCGCTGGGTAATATCGCGGACCGATGACAACAGATATTCCGTACCATCCCAAACCACCACATGGCTGGAAACTTCTACCGGAAACTCACTGCCATCGGCGCGTATATGACGACCGGAAAAAACATAGTCAGGGTCTGAGCGGATTGCCTGTACGACCAGCTGCCAGTGAGCGAGGTCGCGGATATCCCGCTGCTGATCAAAGACCGTACGCTGCACCAGCTGCTCCCGGCTTAGCTTCTGCTGGCGGCCAGCTTCATCATTCACCGCCACAATTTCCGCCGTCTGCGGATTGACGATGTAAATGGCTTCTTTCAGCTGGTCGAATGCCTGCAGATAACCAAGCAGCTCCGGACCATATTCATGGCTCATATCAATACCTGTTCAGACGGTATTTCCGGCAGGACAATCCAAACCTTTGTCTCAAAGAATAGACCAATTGTGCCCCTGCACAGGAATGCCAGACATAAAAAAGGCCACTCAAGAGTGGCCTTCAGCAGCACCGTTTAAGGTATCAGTCCTTAAAGGTGTTTTTTGCGATAAAGCTTTGTACCGTTGCCAGATCAGCAGGCAGCACATTCAGACGCTCTTCGCGCTCCATCAGATCGGTCAGGTGGTGCGGCAGTTTTGGCATATCGAAACCGGCACGCTGTACCGCTTCTTCAAATTTAACCGGATGCGCAGTCCCCAGCGTGACCATCGGAATGTTCTGGTTACGGCGGCATTCGCGCGCTGCTTTCACACCGATGGCGGTATGCGGATCAAGCAGATAACCGGTTTCACCAAAGACTTCCTGCATGGTGGCAACCGTCATGTCTTCACTGACCGCATAGCTGTCGAACAGCTCACGGGCTTTGGCCAGCTTGTCTTCATCCAGAGATACAACGTCTTTCTTAGCGTTCATGCGTGCCATCAGGTCGGCCAGTTTGGCGCCATCACGGTCGTACAGATCGAACAGCAGGCGCTCGAAGTTGCTGGATACGGCGATGTCCATCGATGGTGTGATGGTATGCTGCAGCGGATGTACTTCGTACTGATTCTTGCTCATCAGACGATGCAAAACATCGTTGCTGTTGGTGGCGATAATCAGCTGTTCAATCGGCAGGCCCATTTTCTTCGCCATGTAACCGGCAAAGATATCGCCGAAGTTACCGGTCGGAACGGAATACGCCATCGGACGCAGCGGGCCACCCAGGTTCAGTGCGGAATAGAAGTAGTAAACGATCTGAGCCATGATGCGCGCCCAGTTGATGCTGTTTACTGCGACCAGTTTGCGCTCACCACGCAGGAACTGCTGATCACCAAAGCTGGCTTTAACCATATCCTGCGCCTGATCGAAGTTACCTTCGATGGCGATATTGAAGATGTTGTCACCGGTAACGGTCGTCATCTGGCGACGCTGAACTTCTGACACCTTGCCGTGCGGATGCAGAATAAAGATGTCAACGTTGCGACAGGCTTTGGTGCCCTCAATCGCAGCTGAACCGGTATCACCGGAGGTGGCACCCATAATAACGACTTTCTCGTGGCGGCGTTCCAGTACGTAATCCAGCAGACGACCCAGCAGCTGCAGAGCAAAGTCTTTAAACGCCAGCGTCGGACCGTGGAACAGTTCCAGCACGTATTCGTTGTGGTCGATCTGCTGCAGCGGCGCAATGGCTTTGTGACCGAAGTTACTGTTGTTGTAGACCGCTTCGAGCATGCCTTTCAGTGCCGCGGAATCCACACAGCCTTCCACGAACGGGTAAATCACTTTGTGCGCCAGTTCGGTGTACGGCAGGTCACGCCAGGATTCGATCTCTTCGAGGGAGAATTGCGGTACGTCTTTCGGCACATATAAGCCGCCGTCGGTGGCCAGGCCGGTCAGCAGTACGTCTTCAAAGGTCAGTTCCGGCGCATTACCGCGGGTAGAAATGTATTTCATCATGGGCGAAAGCCTGCGTGTCTTCCAAAGGTATGAAAAGGGGTGTGTAAAAAATGCGCGTAGTTTACATGGTTAAGGCCGCCGCTGCATCTTGCCTGCGGCCTGTTTACCGACAACGGCCGGCTACAGCTGCTCAAGCAGCTCCGGGCGGTAATCATCCACGCTCACGGTCAGTCCCAGTCGCTCAATCTGCTTCTCCAGCTGGGCAATCTGAGTGTTCAGTTCATCCATGGTCAGCGTGTTATCTTCCAGCTGGTGCAGATGCTTTGAACCGTGCAGGAAATAGTACTGGATGGTCACCGCCAGCGGGTTATCGGCCTCCAGCGCAGCATTCAGCTTTGCACTGGCCCGGTAAATCCGGTTTAGCGCCTGCTTCAGGCGCCAGACGTACATAACCTCGGTCAGGGCCGGATGATCTTTAAAGCGGTTAATCAGTGCCGCAATCAAGATCGCGGCAGTTGCCACACCCGCGACATTGAGCCAGAAGTTGGACTCTGCACCGCCCCACAGGGCGATATACAGCGTTGAAAAGCCCAGCGACAGCACCAGCAGAGCAGCAACCAGTGCCGCCTGAAAACGGTTCAGATGTTTTTTAAAGCGGGCTTTATCAATGTTCTCAAGTTTCATGTTTACTCCTGCGACGACAGCGGACGAAAGAAATCGCCCAGCTCGCGGTATACATCTTCGTTTAAAAAACAGGACACATATTTGCCCTGTTTTTCGACCCGGATCAGCCCGGCATCCACCAGCGCTTTTACGTGATGAGAGACGGTCGGCGCACCAATGCTGAGCTTGCCGATAAAGTCGGCCACGCCACAACCAGCCGCCGGGGCCGGTAAGCCGCTGCGGCTGTGCTCTGCTGAGAGTTGTTCCGCCTGATGATGACGCACCACTTCCAGGTACATCTGCAAACGGTTGGGATGAGCCAGTGCTTTAAAGGCATCGGCCAGCAGGTTCACCCCTTTATCGGTCAGTCGGCACATAGATTCACTGTGAACATCCGGAAAGTGGGCGGCAGTGTACTTCAGCCTCCGTCGTTTTAACACGATGGCAGAATAACACTTTGACAACGATCAAACTGTTTCTTAGCATCCAGTCAGTTCGACGACTGTCAAACTATAAACAACCGCAAAATAAAAATAAACGCATCAGCCAACGGAGTTCTGCCATGTGCACCTTCCATAACAAAACCGCTCTGATAACCGGTGCCTCCAGTGGCATTGGCGAATCCTTTGCCCGCCAGCTGGCCGCCGCCGGTTGCCATCTGATTCTGGTGGCACGGCGCGAAGACAAATTACTGGCGTTAAAACAGGAGCTGGAGCACAGCGCGGGCATCCGCGTACAGGTGATCAGCCAGGACCTGGCTCAGCCCGGCTCGGCCACAGAGTTGTTTCATAAAACTCAGGCGCTGCAGCTGCCCGTCGATCTGCTGATTAATAACGCCGGATTTGCCCAGCATGGCTATCTGCTGGACGTACCTATGCCGGTTCACAGCCAGATGATTCAGCTGATGGTCATCACCCTGACCGAGCTGACCTGGCTGTATGCCGCTGATATGAAACAGCGTGGCGGCGGCCATATTCTGCTGGTGTCGTCCCTGCTGGGCTTCTTACCCGGCCCGCAGTTTGCCAGCTACGCCGGCAGCAAAGCCTATGTACTCAACTTTGCCGAATCGCTGGCGCGGGAACTGCGCCCGCATAAGATTCATATCAGCGCGCTCTGCCCCGGCGGTACGGCCACCGAGTTTATGGATGTATCCGGACAGAAGATTGAAGGACTGCGCACCCTCGCCATTATGAGCAGCGACTCGGTCGCACGCGCCGGTCTTAAAGGTGTAATAAAAGGCAAAGCCAGCGTTGTACCCGGACTGCTGTACAAAGCCTCGGTGTTTGGCATCCGCTTTATTCCGCGACAACTGCAGGCTGTTTTCGGTGAAGCGGCAACCCGCTGAGCAGGCAACGACAGAGTAACCAGCAATAGCTACGCCGTTAACGCGGCGTAACCAAAAGCTCTCTCCATCCGCCGACTTCTGGCACAAATGCCTCCTGCAAGCCTACCTACCAGTAGGTAGGCTAATCACAGTCGATACCAACAAACGCCCAGAGCGATGCCGCTATGACCACAAAATCTGCCAATGCCCGCCAGACCCGTCAGCAGCTGATTGATGTTGGCGCCGACCTGCTCTGCCGCCGTGGTTATACCGGCTTCAGTTATCAGGATCTGGCGCGCGAACTGGGCATCAGTAAACCCAGCGTGCATCACCACTTCGCACAGAAAGCCGACCTGGGCCTGGCACTGTGCGACTGGACCGAACAATGGCTGCGTGATGGTTTCGCGCACTTTGATCAGCATGGGCACAACGCACCGGACAAACTGCAGCGCTATCTGCGCGCCGCGGCCAAACATACCTTTAACGAACATAAGCAGTGCCCGCTCAGCGCCCTGCACAGCGATCTGGCGCAACTGCCGGATGCCATGCGCGCACGCCTGAGTGACCTAAGCCGGCTCGAAGTGGATTGGGTTGCTGCTGTATTCCGGCAGGGGCTAGCAGACGGAGAGCTGCAGGCTCCGGCCACCGCCAGTGCGCAAGAACTGGCGCAATTATTTATTTTTGCCTGCAAAGGCGCGCTGTATTACGCCCGCCTGTTAGGGCGTGAACACTTTGAGCAGAGTATGTCACTGCTGCTGCAACAATGGCTGCCGGATGCACAACCGGCGCAATCACGCACAACCCTTTAACAATTTCCGACAACCTTTTAACCATTTCCGAAACAGTAAAAAACAGCCAACAGGAATACCGATATGAGCAATGTCCACGGCGCCGTCAGCGCCCTGTTTGAACCCATCACCCTCGGCCCGCTGCAACTGAGCAACCGTATTGTTATGGCTCCGATGACCCGCACCTATTCGCCGGGCAATATCCCTAATGAGCTGGTCGCTGCCTACTACGCCCGCCGCGCCGAAAATGAAGTCGGACTGATCATTACCGAAGGCACCTGTGTCGGCCATAAAGCCGCTAATGGCTATCCGCGCGTTCCTTTTATTTATGGTGAAGACGCACTGGCCGGCTGGAAAAAAGTGGTCGATGCAGTACACGCCAAAGGCGGCAAAATCGCTCCACAGCTGTGGCACGTAGGCGCCATTCGTAAAGAAGGCGTGGAGCCTGATCCGTCAGTGCCGGGTTACAGCCCGTCCGGTCTGGTCAAAGCCGGTAAAGAAAATGGCGTAGCCATGAGCAAAGAAGATATTCAGGAAGTGATTGAAGCCTTCGCTCAGGCGGCTGAAGATTCCAAACGCATTGGCTTTGATGCGGTGGAAGTACACGGCGCCCACGGTTATTTAATCGACCAGTTCTTCTGGGAAGGCTCTAACCAGCGTACTGACGAATACGGCGGTGATCTGGTTGCCCGTACCCGTTTCGCCTGCGAAATTGTCTCTGCCATCCGCGACCGTGTTGGTCCGGATTTCCCGATTATTTTCCGTTTCTCCCAGTGGAAACAGCAGGATTACAGCGCCCGTCTGTGTGAAACCCCGGAAGAACTGGAAGCCTTCCTAAAGCCATTGGTCGAAGCCGGTGTCGATATTTTCCACTGTTCAACCCGCCGTTTCTGGGAAAAAGAATTTGCAGGTTCCGACCTGAATCTGGCCGGCTGGACCAAAAAAATCACCGGTAAGCCGGTGATTACCGTCGGTTCTGTTGGCCTGAATGCCAGCTTTATTGATGAAGACAAACGCGACATGGTTGACGCCTCCGGTGTTGCCACCGCCTCCATCGATGAACTTGGCCAGCGCATGGCAACCGGTGAGTTTGAACTGGTGGCCGTTGGCCGCGCACTGCTGCAGGACCCTGAGTGGGTACTGAAAGTAAAAGCAGGCCGCTATGACGAACTGGAAGACTACGATAAAAAATCGTTAATGCAGCTGGTGTAAATACCACGCAGATAACACAGAACGGACCTTATTTAAGGTCCGTTTTTTTATTTATTCAAAGCAACTATACATCAGCCTTTTCCGGCATTGACCAATGCCCTGTCCAGCGGCATAGTTTTGCCCACTCTCACGCCGAACGGACATGCAATGAACTGGATATTCAACAACCTCTTCAGCATTATTCTGGCCATTATTATTATCAGCCTGGGCTGGAAACTATGGCGTAAAATCGCCATTAAATTGCGTGCCCGGCATATACAGAATTATGCCTTTCCCGGCACCTTAAAACGCAAGGTGGCACAGCGCTACCCCCATCTGGACGAAGCTCAGCTGGCGCTGGTAATCGACGGACTGCGCGAATATTTTCAGATCTGTAATATCGCCGGACGCAAACCCGTTGCCATGCCCTCGCAGGTGGTCGACCTCGCCTGGCATGAATTTATTCTGTTTACCCGAAGATATCAGGAATTCTGCCGCGCCGCTTTTGGTCGTTTTCTTCACCACACACCAGCCGAAGCCATGAGTACGCCCACCACTGCAGCGAATGGCATTAAACGCGCCTGGCGTATAGCCTGCGCCCGGGAATGGCTGTCAGCCAAACAGCCCAGCAAACTGCCGTTGCTGTTTGCGCTTGATGCCCAGCTGAATATTGATGACGGATTTTTTTACCAGCTCAATTGTCAGATGGCAGCCACTGGCACAAACAAGAAAACGCAAAATGACACAACGCCCTACTGTGCCAGCCATATTGGCTGCGCTTCCGGTTGCTCCGGCAGTGGCGGCTGCACCAGCAGTTGTTCATCCGCTTCCGACAGCGGTTGCAGCAGCGGCTGCGGTGGTGATTAAACAGCAGCACTTTCGAGCAAGGTTCAATACAAAAGAATCGACGTTAAGGAATACACCATGTTAACCGACACGACCGCACTGTTTCTGTCTCTGATTTTCGGCTCCATTGGTTTTGGTTATTTTATTTACGGTAAGCGTCAAAGCCATAAAATCGCACTGTGGAGCGGCGTTGCCCTGATGATTTACCCCTACTTTGTATCTAATCACTACGCCATGGTGATGACCGGAATTGGCCTGATGCTGGTGCCCAGATTTTTACGTCTGGACTAACCGCGGCACTCATACTGTCCAGCAATGCTGCGCTCATAATACAGACGCAACCCAGCCAGCCCCATACACTCAACTGCGCTTCTCCCAGCCACCAGGCCGTTAATACCGCGGTGACCAGTTCCATAATAATAATCAGCGACGAGCGGCTGGCAGGTAAATGACTGACTCCCCATTGCGACCCGAAAGACACCGCCAGAAGCCAGGTTGCGCCGTACAGCATGGCCAGCCAAACGGCGCTTGCCGATACCTGCAACAGCTGATCGGCATTAACTGTACCTGCCTGCCAAAGCCAGCTCAGCAACATAAAAAATGCGGCTCCCAGCAACATACTTTCTGCTTTTAATACCAGCGCAACCTGCTGCCCTTTACGGAATAAAATATTATTCGCTGCATAGGTAAAACCGGCAATCAGCCCCAGAGTATCGCCTGTTCCCCAGGGCGTTTTCAGTAAGTTCGTCTGCCAGTCGCTACCCGGCTGAATCCCCGCAACCAGCACCACGCCCAATAAAGCCAGCACAATCATCAGCGCTTTGCCGGCACTGACGGTCTCATGCAGAAATAATCGTCCAAGTAAGGTGCTCCACACAGGTAACAGATAAAACAGCACCATTACCCGCACCACATTGCCTTCCAGCAGCGCCAGCGAAAAACTGGCATTGGCCAGACCACCGACCAGAAATATTCCTGCTAACAACGCTTTATTCTGCTGCCAGTGCGCCAGTACCCTGTGCCACTGACGCCACAGGATCACCGCGCTCAGAACACTGGCCACACTGTACGCCAGTAGCAGCAGTAATGAATGACTGATTCCGGCGTTTTCAATAGCGTTCAGTGGTATCCAGGCACTGCCCCAGAGAACCGACGCCAGAAACAGCACCGCCGCAGGATTCAGAAATTCACGCATACATACTCCCCGAAGCACCAAAACAAAACATGCGGATAAAAACTGCCCTTTAATGCGGCATAATTTTCTGTTTCAGATTTATTGATATGTTTCTCGCCCGACAATTTAGGGCATTTCTGTATGCCCTGTGCGCAAAAATCATTCATTTCCGTGCTTTGTAAGAATTGGCACACCATTCGCAAATACCGTTGAGATGCGAAAACAATGGGGTGTTCTGCATCGCTCGCGGAATTGCTACACTGAGTTCCGTTAATAGGTCGCTAGGGTTCCGGTTTGTGTTGTTAAACACGAACGACTGGTCCGAGAGCAACCGACCTCAGCCGCGTGCGGGGGTTACACGGAGGGATAAAAGCCCGGGAGATCACTGGAACATTCGCTCAGGCCAGCCTGTGCAATGCCCCTTGTATCCGCTCCGTTAACCCGAACAGGAGTGCGCTTATGCGCCGGCTGATTAATCAGAGAATTTCCCGCCCACTGGCTTTTTTTCTGGGCGCCCTGCCCTTCATTATCGCCATCCTGCTCTATATGGCAGCCTCAACCGAGCGCCTGAGCGACAATCCGAACGACAAATTACTGCCTGCCTTCAGCACCATGGGCGATACCCTGCTGCGCATGGCGACCGAAGAAAATAAACGCAGCGGCGATATTCTGCTCTGGGTCGATACCCTCGCCAGCCTTGAACGCCTTGCCATGGGCGTTGGTATCAGTGCAACGATTGCTCTGTTATTTGGTTTAACGCTGGGTGCCCTGCCGCTGCTGCGCGCAAATTTATCACCCTTTACCACCGCCATCTCGATGGTGCCGCCCATGGCCCTGCTGCCGGTACTGTTTATTGTTTTCGGCCTCGGTGAAGTATCGAAAGTGGTACTGATTGTGATTGGTATCACGCCATATTTAATCCGCGAATTACAAAGCCGCGTATCGGAGCTCCCGACCGAACAGTGGATCAAGGCACAGACGCTGGGCGCCAACAGCTGGCAATTAATGCTGCGCATGGTGCTGCCGCAAATGCTGCCACGCCTGGTCGATGCGCTGCGCCTGTCGATGGGAGCTGCCTGGTTATTTTTAATTGCCGCCGAAGCCATCGCCTCGACCGAAGGGCTTGGTTACCGGATTTTTCTGGTACGCCGTTATATGGCAATGGACGTCATCCTGCCTTATGTGGTGTGGATCAGCCTGCTGGCGATTATTTCTGATCAGTTACTGAAGCAACTGAACCGCAAATTATTCCCCTGGTATCAGCCGCAATAAATGCACTGATCTTCAGACGCAGGATAACCACAAGGTGGAATATGTATGAGTTTTATCGAATTTAAAAAAGTCAGCAAAACCTACGGCGATCAGCCGGTGCTGGACAATATCAATCTGAGCGTTAAAAAAGGCGAATTTGTGACCATGGTCGGAGCATCCGGCTGCGGCAAATCGACCTTTCTGAAAATGCTTTCCGGTCAGGAAAGCGCCAGTAAAGGCCAGTGCCTGCTGGATGGTCAGCCATTAACCGACGAGCCCAGTGTCGACCGCGGCATTGTGTTTCAGAAATACTCGGTATTCCCCCATCTGAGCGTGCTGGACAACGTCATTCTCGGGCTGGAATTTGCCCAGAGTAAATTGCTGGCCCGCCTGTTTGGTAAAGCCCGCGCTCAGGCCAAAGAGAAAGCCATGAATCTGTTGCAGCGGGTAGGACTGCACAGCGCCGCCAATAAGTATCCACATGAACTTTCCGGTGGTATGCAGCAGCGTCTGGCCATTGCTCAGGCATTAATTAAAGAGCCAAAAATCCTGCTACTGGACGAGCCCTTCGGCGCCCTTGATCCGGGTATCCGTGCCGATATGCACCAGTTAATTCTGGATTTATGGCAGCAAACCGGCACCACTATTTTTATGGTCACCCACGATATTGGTGAGGGTTTTTATCTCGGCAGCCGTTTATTGGTATTCGATAAAATCCGCCATGATCCTATGGCTCCCAATGCCTGGGGGGCGACCATTACCTACGATTTAAAACTGAACCTGGCCAATCATGGCCAGCTGGCCAAAAGCGGCGACAGCGCTCAGGAACATTCTTTATACAACGATATTCAGCACTCCGTTCATGCCACAGCCCGTGTGCAGGACGAGGCAGGCCCAAGCATTGGAATAAGTACCGGAGTAGGTGCCTGAATAGGCGCCTGAAGGAGAACATATGACTCAGTTAAGCAAAAAACATCAGCAATTTTATCAGGGCGAGGCCGTTTATCAGGATACGCTGGGAGGCGGCTGCCACTGGTCGATGCGGGTAAAAAAAGGCACGCTTATCACCTTTACCGACCTGCACGGCGGCGCCAATCTTGGTCTGTTAATGTTTAACCCATACGACCTGCTGGAAAAGTACAACGCACCGGATACCTTAAAATGCCAGCATACCTTTAAGCTGACTCAGGGCCACTGCCTGTATTCCGATATGGGCCGTATTTTTGCCTCTGTTGTGGCGGATGATTGCGGCTGGCACGACACCGTCTGCGGCAATATCAATAAAGCCATGGTGGCAGAAAAATGGGGTATTAAAACCTATCAGGAAGCCCGTAATGGCTGGACACAGAACGGCTATGACAGCTTTCTGGTGGAATTCGCCAAATACGGTCTGTCACGCAAAGATATGGCCGCCAACCTCAATCTGTTCAGTCAGGTGCAGACCGATGATCAGGGCAATATGCGCTATATCGGCGATGCATCAAAGGCCGGAAATGCCATCACTCTGCGCTTTGAAATGGACACCCTGCTGATCATGCACACCTGTCCACATCCGTTAAACAATGCCGCCGAATATCCTGTGCGGCCGGTGCATTACCATCTGGGCAAAGCCGCCGCCGTTGCCGACGATGATGAGTGTAAAAATCACTGCGCAGAAAATCAGCGCGGTTTTCACAACAATTTTCTCTATAACTTCTGCGAAGCCTGAGGAGCCGAATCATGATTAAAGCAAGCACACTGCAGCCCCAGGATGCTAGTTTCCGCCAGACAGTACTCGCCGGTGACTATTTTATTCACCGTATAGAAGCCGGACAGACCCTGCGTATTCTCGATCTGGAAGGTAATCAGGCCGCCGATACGCTGTTTTATAATGCCGATGATCCCAGCGAACGCTACAGCGCGACTGATACCATCCGCGCCCAGGGTAATGTATACCTGACAGCAGGCTCGGTGTTAATGACCAACGAAAACCGCCCGCTGCTGGAAATTGTTGCCGATACCTGTGGTCGTCATGACACCTTAGGCGGTGCCTGCGCTACCGAATCCAATACCGTGCGCTACAGTCTGGAAAAAAAGTGCATGCACGCCTGCCGTGACAGCTGGATGCTGGCCATTAACGAGCATGAAGAATACGGGCTGGATAAAGCCGATATTACCCACAATATTAATTTCTTTATGAATGTACCGGTCACCGCTGAAGGCGGACTGACCTTTGCCGATGGCATTTCCGATGCCGGCAAATATGTCGAACTGAAAGCCCTGATGAACACCATTGTGCTGATATCCAACTGCCCGCAGCTGAACAACCCCTGCAATGCCTATAACCCGACACCGATTGAAGTGATTGTCTGGTAATCCTGCCTGCCGATCAGAAAATTCATATTTTAAGGCACCTCTGAATAATTCTGCACAGCTTCGCGTGAGTGCTGCAGAGTGCTTTTGACAAGGCGTCGATTGCAGTGAATGGCGAGTCCTTTATAAAATCGACAACACCGTCAAAACACTCTGCAGCCCACGCCCTTCGGGGCTTGCTGAAAAAATCCAGCTCGGTGTTGCCACGTTTTGGCGTAACCCGTTATGCCTTCAACGTGGCGCCTTGATCTGAACTTTTTCAGTAAGCCGAAGCGGGCACTGAATTATTCAGAGGTGCCTTAAGCCGCCGGACGACCGGCAGGCTTCAGTATTTATGCAGGACGACCTGCCTCTTGTGAAACAAGACATTTAAGAATGAGGCAAGACCATGTTTAAAAAAGTCTTAATCGCCAACCGTGGCGCTATTGCCAACCGTATTATCCGCACCCTGAAAAAAATGAATATTCAGGCGGTTGCGGTTTACCATCAGGCCGACCAGCATTCGTTGCATGTCCAGCAGGCCGATGAGGCTTTCTGCTTGGGTGATGGCACGGTCGCGGATACCTACCTGAATCAGGAAAAAATCCTGCAGATTGCCAAAGACTGCGGTGCTGAAGCCATTCATCCCGGCTATGGTTTTTTAAGCGAAAATACCGGCTTCTCCCATGCCTGTGATCAGGATGGCGTGGTCTTTCTTGGCCCCACCGCCGCACAAATGGATGCCTTTGGCTTAAAACACTCGGCGCGTGCACTGGCTGAAGCCAACAACGTTCCGCTGCTGCCGGGCACCGAACTGCTGACCGATATTCACAGTGCCACCCGTGAAGCCGAATGTATTGGTTATCCGGTGATGTTAAAAAGCACCGCCGGTGGTGGCGGTATTGGTATGCAACTGTGTTACAGCGAGGCCGAACTACAGCAGGCGTTTGCCTCGGTTAAACGGTTAAGCGCCAATAACTTTGCCAACGATGGCGTATTTATCGAAAAATTTGTCGAAAAAGCCCGCCATATCGAAGTACAGATTTTTGGTGACGGTAAGGGGCAGGTGCTGGCATTGGGCGAGCGCGACTGTTCTATTCAGCGCCGCAACCAGAAAGTGCTGGAAGAAACACCGGCACCGGGTTTAACCGCACAACAACGTGAAGCCTTGCACAGCACAGCAGCGCGTCTGGGCCGCTCGGTTAATTACCGCAGTGCCGGTACGGTCGAATTTATTTACGATGCCGATTCCGGCGAGTTTTATTTTCTCGAAGTGAATACCCGCTTACAGGTTGAGCACGGCGTTACCGAAGAAGTCTATGGTATTGATCTGGTGGAATGGATGGTGCGCCTTGGTGCCGGAGAAACGCTGCCACTGACAGAAGATTTCACGCCCAAAGGCCACAGCATTCAGGCACGGATTTATGCCGAAGATCCGGCACAGGATTTTCAGCCCTGCGCCGGATTATTAAGCAATGTCCGCTGGCCTCTGATAAAAGAGACTTCCGGTTGGCCATCACTGCGTATTGATACCTGGGTAGAAAGCGGCTCAGAAGTACCGGCACTGTTCGACCCTATGCTGGCCAAAGTGATTGCCACCGCCGCCAACCGCGATCAGGCGCTGGCAACCCTGGCAGAAGCGCTGGCCGACACGGAATTGTACGGACTGGAGTGCAACCGCCGTTATCTGCTCGATATTCTTAAAGATAAGCGCGTACAAGCCGGTGACGTGTACACCCAGTTATTAAAAACCCTGCAACACCAGCCCACCAGCGTGCAGGTATTAACCGCCGGAACACAAACCACCCTTCAGGATTTACCCGCGCGCATTGGCTATTGGGATATTGGTGTGCCACCGTCAGGTCCGTTCGATGGTTATTCTTTTGCTCTCGGTAACCGTTTACTCGGCAATGCAGAGCAGGCCGCGGGTCTGGAAATTACCTTAAAAGGCCCGGTACTTAAATTTAACGCACCGACAAGGATATTACTGGCCGGTGCAGCCACCAGCGCCAGTCTGACCCGTGCCAACCAACCTACTGACAGCCTGAATCACAACAGTACAACCAGTGATATTGAATTCTGGCAGGTCATTGATATTAATGCCGGCGATATTCTCGACTGCGGCAGCGTTGGCAGTGGCGGTGCACGCGCCTATTGTTTAATCGCCGGTGGTTTTAACTGCCCGGACTATCTGGGTTCAAAATCCACCTTTACTCTCGGTCAGTTTGGCGGCCATAACGGTCGCGCATTATTACCGGGCGATGTGCTGCATTTTTCCGCAGATAATAAAACAGAACCTGCAACCCTTAACGATCCGGCTTTGCTGCCCACGATTGCCAATGAGTGGGAATTACGGGTTATTTACGGCCCACACGGCGCGCCTGAATTTTTCACCGACAGCGATATTGAACGCTTCTTTGCCCACACCTGGGAAGTGCACTACAACTCCAGCCGCACCGGTGTGCGCCTGATTGGCCCCAAACCGGAATGGGCACGGGCCGACGGTGGTGAAGCCGGCTTGCATCCATCCAATATCCACGACAATGCCTACGCCATTGGTACCGTCGATTTTACCGGTGATATGCCGGTGATTTTAGGGCCGGACGGCCCGAGTCTGGGTGGCTTTGTCTGCCCGGCCACAGTGATCACCGCCGATTTATGGAAACTCGGTCAGTTAAAAGCCGGTGATAAAATCCGCTTTCTGCCGGTCAGCCAGCAGACTGCCGTTGCCTTAAACCGCGCACAGCAAAACAGCCTGGCAACACTGAATGCAGAGAATTATGCGGTTGAACGCTGGTTACCGGACAGCCCGATTGTACACAGCATCGCATATACCGGTCAGGCAGACTCACATCCGACCGGTGTCGTTTATCGCCCCAGTGGAGACCAGTATTTACTGGTGGAATACGGCCCGCTGCAGCTGGATATCCGCTTGCGCTTCCGTGTCCACGCCTTAATGCAGTATTTAAACACACAGAATATTACCGGCCTGTGGGAACTGACACCGGGCATCCGCTCGCTGCAGCTGCACTACGATTCCACACGTTTAAGTCAGCAGAAATTACTGCAGATATTAATTGCCGCCGAAGATCAGCTCGGTGATTTGCAGGATGCTGAAGTGCCGTCGCGCATTGTTCACCTGCCGCTTTCGTGGAACGACGAAGCCTGCCAGCTGGCGGTGAATAAATACATGCAATCGGTACGGGCCGATGCGCCCTGGTGCCCGGATAATATTGAGTTTATCCGCCGTATTAATGGCCTGAAATCCATCGACGAAGTAAAGGACATTGTCTTTAACGCCAGTTATCTGGTGATGGGCTTAGGCGATGTGTATTTAGGTGCTCCGGTGGCAACGCCCATGGACCCGCGCCACCGTCTGGTCACCACCAAATATAATCCGGCGCGTACCTGGACGGCGGAAAACTCCGTCGGTATCGGCGGCGCCTATATGTGTATTTACGGTATGGAAGGCCCGGGCGGTTATCAGTTTGTTGGCCGCACCCTGCAGATGTGGAACCGCTATAAAACCACCCGCGAATTTACCCAGCCCTGGCTGCTGCGCTTTTTCGATCAGGTGCGTTTTTACGAGGTCAGCCACGACGAACTGATGACGATCCGCCAGCAGTTTCCCCACGGCCAGTACCCCATCAGAATTGAAAAAACCCGCTTTAATCTGGCGGAATACGAACGCTTTTTACAGGAACAGGGCACAGGCATTTCAGCCTTCCAGCAGGAGCGGCAAAAAGCCTTTCAGGCAGAACTTGAGGAATGGAAAGCCTCAGGAAAATTCCATTACGACAGCGAACCAGCGGTGTTGGAAGAAAGCGATGAGCGTCCGCTGGCTGAGGGTGAATTCAGCATCGACAGTCATGTCTCCGGTAATGTCTGGCAATGTCTGGTTAAACCCGGCGATCAGGTCAGCGCCGGTCAGCCTCTGGTGGTGCTGGAATCCATGAAAATGGAAATTGAAGTCAGCAGCCATCAGAGCGGTACCGTGGTGGAAGTGCTGCGCACAACCGGCCAGAGCGTCAGTCCGGGCAAAGCGCTGGTCATTCTGCAAACAGCCGGTAACGGGGAGTAATTACTCCCCACTTTTCTGTGGCAGGTACTGGTAATGCCCTGATCATTCTGCGAACAGCCGGTAACGGGGAGTAATTACTCCCCACTCCTCTGCGGCAGGTACTGGTAATGCCCGGTAATCCGGTAACGAAATAACATATCCTCCAGCACCGGACCGGCGCCGATGTTATGCACGATTAACGGCGTCTTGGAGCCTGGCGCATAACGGTCGCTGACCACACCAATATGCGGCAGGTTGCCCGGCAGCATCCAGGTCACCAGATCCCCCGGCTGATAATCGGCCGGGTTATCACTGACGGCTAATGTCTGGCCATTACGCTGAAAAAACGCCTGTAAATTCGGCACCCGGCGATGATCAATATTGGTATCGGTACGGGTCATACCCCAGATGCGGCGCGACGGGTAAGCGGCAAAATCGGCCACCATATCTTCGTGCACCCGTTGCTGTAAATCGATCCCCAGGGCGCGGTAGCTGCGGATCACCACATCGGTGCACACACCAATGCCTGGCGCCACATCACCATTGGGATAGGCAATTTTCTGGTAAGCGCCGTCATAGCGCACCTGCTGAGTCGTACGCTGCAATGCCGCGGCCACCAGCTCCTGACGGAAAGCCGCGGCGCTGCCCTCCCCGGCATTAACCTGCACCGTGGCCAGTATGAAGACCAGCAGCGTTACGCCGGGCAACCATTTGAATGTCTGCATCCTGTTCATACCCTGAGATTCCTTTCGTTAATGGTCAGCGGATATCTGAGCATCATAAGGCATAACCATAGCCTTACCCGCATCAGGATTGACCAGAATTCCGGCCGTTAGTGCCAACGGCAATAAACGCCAGACCTCGGTTTCAACCAGTAATCTGTGCATATTGATCATTGCTCTGTTATTCCGGGTTTGCCATCATGCCCGCCATACTGAACCGATGAGATCTTCCCTATGTATCAGGACATTATCTACAGTCTGGAAAACGGCATTGCCGTGATTACTCTGAACCGCCCGAAAGTACTGAACGCCATCCGCGTACAGACTTACAAAGATGTTATCGCCGCCCTGCACGACAGCGATGCCAACGATGAGGTTAAAGTCATCGTGATGACCGGTGCCGAAGGCCGTTTTACCGCCGGTAACGATCTGGCCGACCTGCTGCCAGGCGGCGATCTGCCTGCCGTTCAGGAAGGTGTTGCCGGCATTTTTGATGCCTTCGCCGGTCTGCAAAAGCCCCTGATTATGGCGCAGGAAGGTGTGGCCATTGGTATTGGCGCCAACATGCTGCTGCATGCCGATATCGCTTACGCCGGTAACAGCATCCGTTATAGCCTGCCATTCGCCAAAATCGGTGTCACTTCTGAAGGTGCCTGCTCGGTACTGCTGTCTGAAGCCATTGGTCCTAAGCGTGCCAACGAGCTGCTTTACACCGGCCGTTTCTTCACCGCAGCCGAAGCCGAAAAATGGGGTCTGTTAACCGCCGCTGTGGAAGACGGCAAAGCACTGGAAACAGCGATGGCCACCGCCAACGAATTACTGAAAAATTCTCAGGATTCGATCCGCGCCATTAAAAAGCTGGGTCGAGCCGAAGGCCACCGTGAGCGTGTAAATAAAGCCGTTAAACTGGAGATGGAATTATTCTCCGGCCTGCTGGGCACACCAGAAACTCAGGCGCGTATTAATCACGTGCTGAAAGGCGGTAAATAAGTTCAGTACTTTTAAAGCACCGCTGAATAAATAATTCAGCGGTGCTTTAACACTGAACCGTTTAAGACGTTCAATAAAAAACCGCCGGTTGCGAACAACCGGCGGTTTTTTATTTTAAGGCAGGCACTGTATCCCCGCTTGAGCACAATAGAGCACAACAGAGCACACTATGAATAAAACGTCGCGCTGACCGCAATCAGGATATTGATTTTCCTGGCATCATAATCCAGATAAGTACCATAATCGGCAGGTTTTTAACCACCGGCGCAAACGGATGCCACCAGAACTCAGGAGCAATAACCGACAGCAGTACGCTATAAACCGCAATAGTGATCAGCTGTATCTGAAAACACAGACGTTGCGCCCAGGGCAGTAACAGCCAGAGTCCTAAAAGCGCATCTACAATACTGCCACCATAGAGCAGCCAGGGAGCCAGAGCATCGGCGACGCCACCCTGCTGTAAGATCACCAGACCAATATCCTGCGCCGTCGCGACCGACACCAACGCCGTAATAAGCCAAAGCAGGCTCAGCGTCCAGCGACCGAACGTTTGCTGTAATGCCGTCATATTACCGCCAGAGGCTTGGCCACCATCAACCAGAAAAGCACCAGCATGGCAGCGAATGCCGGTATTCCCAATGCAATCCAGAGTCGCATCAGACGTTTAAAGCGTACGCTTAAAAAGCCATTTTCCATACAGGCTTCGCGGTGCAACTGATACTGAATCCAGACCACCGGCAGCCAGCAGCAACCAATCAATATAAACAGCGCAGCGACCGTCAGAAACCACGGCGAGGTAAAACTGACATTCAGCAGAGACATCAGTAATAATCCGGATAACAGCTGTACAACAACCGCCGGAGCGGTAAACAACCAATCCGCCAGAATAACGATCCGGCTGACATGACGGATTGTTTCCTGACTGCGGCTGAGAACCGCCATTAACATAAAAAAAGCAATGCCACTGCCGGTGCCCATTAATACGACCGCCGAGAGAATGTGCAGCGTTTTCAGCAGAAAATAATCAGTCACCCTGCTCCTCCCTGATCACCAGTCCTAAGCTCTGTGCATAAGGGTAAAATTCCGCCAGCGAAAATTCACCGCTGCAGGCTCTGGCACCGGGATTCACCTGCCCTGCCAGCAATTGTCTGGCGATGATAATGGTCGACAATGTGGGGATAAAAGGGCCAATACCATCATAAGCCTCCAGACGCCAACGAAGCCTGCTGGCTGCACCCTGCGTATTTAACCCGGCGATATCAATCTGCATCGCACCATCAGCGCTGCCCAGTTTACTGAACCAATGGCTCATCCGATAAATAAGCGCCGTTGCCGGTGCCCAGTTTTTAATCAGGCGCAGACGCGCCAGTGAGGCCATCGCCAGCATCGAAAAATGCAGAAACGTCAGCTCAAGACTGGCCTGAAAGCGCACCCGCTCAGTAACCGCAAATTGCGCCGGGAACAGTTCCAGATCGGGCACATCCACATTCGCCAGCCAGCGCCATCCTAACTCTGGGCCAAAATATTTACGCCGGGAATTCATCCAGCCATACACCGTACGACCACCTCCCTGTTCAAACACCGAAAAAGGACGGCCGGTGTACGACAAAATGCCACGCAGCGTTGCTTCACCGCGTTCAGCCTGATTACCCGGTGCGATAGCAATATCAATGCTGTCGATCTGGCGGAAGCGTGATTGATAATGTTCAATAACCGCCGACGACAAGCCCGGTACCGAGCTGGCACCACTGATGATCTGCACTCCGGCGTCTTCGGCCTGTTTATTAAGTAAGGTGATATCGCAGACAAAACGACGGTCATCGGCAAGATCCAGATAATGCGCACCAATCGCAATACAGGCTTCGGCAACACGATAATTCTGCCCCTGAAAAGGACCACCGGTATGAATCACCAGAAACGGCGTTAAATCCTGCAGCTGTGCGCGGAAATCGGCCGCGTTGATATCCAGCACAACGGCCTGTAATTCTGCTTTGGCTGACGGCTGCAACTGAGCAACCAGAGCACGGGCTTTATCAGAATGACGTCCACAGCACAGTAAGCGGATACCGCTGTCCTGCGCCAGAGTTTCACAAATGCGCTTACCGAAGTTTCCATAACCGCCCAATACAACGACTGTTTTCATCCTGATGACTGGCTCCTGGTTTCTGATAGCAGACGCAGTATAACGGAGTGCCGGAGCGGGTAACCATGCTGTACTACACACTCTCCGCTGTTTTTCCCCGTTGTGTGCCGTGGCAGATCTGCAGATACCCAGCCATCTCTGCTAATCACTCTTTCTGGCATTGATTGAACCCGGCAACCTCAGTACCCTCACCTTCAATACCCTTACCTTCAATAACCCAGTGATAAGGCAGGGATAGCGGTATCAGAAACCGCTTTAAATATTCAGGATTTTTCCTGCCGAACATAAAAAGAACACGGCGTTCAGGGAGCATTATGAGAAAAATACGCACGATACTGACCGTCATAATCATCGCATTTATGTTTGCACCACTCTCTCAATGCACGAGGATGATCGTACTGACACCCAATGGCGGAGGTGAGGGGGTCAACGAACTGAGCCGCGAAAGGGTGACAGAAACCTACGTTGTCTACGATAAAATCATGTCGCAGATTTCGACCGATCTCATTGAAGCATTCCTGTTAATTATTACCTTTTTTGCACCGCTGTTCATTAACCTGATCAACCCCGTGTCTTACCGGATGAAGCTGTTGAACAACATCGCACAGTTAGCAGCAGGTGGATGGTTACTTTATTTCAGTGTTATCGTTGTTTTTTTATTCGGCGATGCCCTGCTCTTTGGTTATCTGTTCTGTACAGTCGTCGCCAGCCTGAATCTTGTGAACCTTTATGCCCTGTTCAGTCTCATTAAAAACCGCACAACACAGAAGCACAGCGCCGATATTCCGCCTCACTGAATAAAAGCACCCTGATCTGAACGTTGCAGTAAGCCGGAGCTGAATTATTAAGAGGTGTCAAGAATAATCCGTTTTAACGGTTGGGGGTTAAACTGCCGCTGAGCCGTACAAAACGCCGGTTAAATAACCGGCGCTTTTATTTGTACCGCAATAAACCCGCTGTTTTTCGCCCGGCTTACTCCAAACGATCGCGCTGCTTCAGTCGCTGCCGGTACTGTCCGGGGGTAAGGCCCACCACCTGTTTAAAATCATGAATAAAATGTGCCTGATCAAAATAGCCGGCGTTATAGGCCGTGCCGGTCAGATCCGTTTGCGGAATTTTCAGTAATTCCCGTGCATGCTGAACACGCCGGATACGGGCCAGCTGTTTCGGTGTCAGTCCGACCCATTGCCGGAATAATCGCTCAACCTGACGCTCTCCCAGCGCCATACGCCGGGCCAGATCGGCGGTAGAAAACTGCCCGCTGTCTGGCAATGAAGGCAGCACCGCCAGCAGCGGATTTTTTGCCTGAATCTGCACATCCAGCTGACGCAGCAACCAGAGTTCAATCTGTTGCACCCGCTCTGCCGCCGGCCCCGCTTCCCACACCTGCTGCCAGCTTGCTTCCAAAGGCAGATCCGTTACCGGTAACAGACAACCATGCAGCTCGGACAACGGCAGCTGAAAAAATGCATGTGCCGCACCAGGATAAAAGCGCACGCCAATAGCATCGACCTGACCGCTCAGTGTCAGGGTACCGGTACGTTGCGCAGGACCAATTAACAGACAGGGGCTGAGATAAGGCTGGCCATTGAAAATCAGCGGATCAGCAAAATTAAACACCACACCGGAACCCCCTTCCGGATGCAGAAATTCATCGGCCAGTGCCGACTGCCCCACATGACAGCGGATATGCCAATAACACTGAACCAGCGGCTGTAATGCCGTTGTTGGCCGGAAAAACCGGAATCCCAGATGATTCAGGTGCTGTGCCATTGCCATCCCCATGCAGCGGTTCTGCCGCTGCATTGCAGGCGGCGGTTCTTGCCAGTCTAACAAACCTCCCAAGCGCCTCACAGCACCGTAAAAGCCTTGCGCATGTCGTATTTTTACAATTACCGCCGGGAGCTGGCCGTTACTCTGCACAGGTATTTCAACCTCATTACGATTAACCAAACGCAATAAGGAGAGCCTTATGACTCAGCGTCTTAACTACTACCAGGCGGCCCCCGCCGCCATGAAGCCCTTAATGGCCGGTGAGCAATATCTGAAAGAATGCGGACTGGAAAAATCGCTGCTGGAACTGGTGAAACTGCGGGTTTCGCAGCTGAACGGCTGCGCCTATTGTCTGGATATGCACAGTAAAGATGCCCGCGCAGAAGGCGAAAGTGAACAGCGCCTGTATACGCTCAGCGCCTGGCGTGAAGCACCCTTTTTCAGTCCGCGTGAACAGGCGGCGCTGGCCTGGGCAGAAGCCCTGACGCTGTTGTCTCAACAGCATCCGGCAGAGCAGCTTCTGGATGATGTACGGAAATCCTTTAGCGATGCAGAGCTTACCAGCCTGACGCTGGCCATCTGCAATATCAACAGCTGGAACCGTTTTGCCGTGGGATTTGGTGCTGATGTGGGCTCTTACCAGCCGGGTGATTTCGGCTGAAGTTGTCAGTGCAGAGCACTGATTTCCCACCCGGGCTGGCCATTCAGGGTCAGCTCATCACCCACTTCCAGCTGACTCAGTTGCTGCGCCAGCGGGGCCTGCAGGCTGATCACCTGTATGCTCTGCCCGGCAACCTGAAGTTGACGCCCGCCCACCGGAGCCAACCACAGCCATCGTGCCTCCTGTTGCGGATGCTGCAACTGCAGCAAGGCACCAGCGGCAATAGCATCATCGTCGCTGAAGTCAGGTACCGGCCACTGACCGATACGAATGCGGGTTTCTTGCAGTTCACGGATGCGCTCCGACTGGCCATGGGCCAGATAGGCCGCTTCAAGCGCCAGCGTATCGTATTTATTTTCCGGTTTATTCGCTTCATGCGATGCCGTTTCCTGTGCCTGTCGGGCAGCATTGAGCGCCGCGTTAATCTCTTCATCCAGAGCGGTCAGCAGGGCTTCTTTCAAAACGCTTTTGGCAAAAGGAACAGTATTCAAATGGATAACCACAGAGCAAATTATTGTGCGATTATAGTGTCATTTATCGTTTACATTCATGTTTTGTCTGCGCCCTGATAACCGGGCGGTTACTGAACTGATTCTGCAAGGTAGCGTATTTCATGTCATCCCACTCCCCGGCTCCTGCCGCCTGTCTGGCTGAATTACTGGCCCACAGTCCTTTTGTTAAAGCGGTGCAGCGTGATGAGCTGACCTGTCTGGAAATCCGTCATCCGCAGTTCAGCGCCGATCTGTTATTACAGGGTGCGCAGTTAATTCATTACGCGCCTGAAGGTGAGAGCAACTGGCTGTGGCTGAGCGAGCAGGCGGAATACAAACAGGGGCAATCAGTACGTGGCGGTATTCCCGTATGCTGGCCGTGGTTTGGTAATGCGGCGATGAATCCGGCGGCGGTAAAAGCCGCTATTACTGATCCGGAGCAGGCACCGGCCCATGGTTTTGCCCGGGCACGGCAATGGCAGCTGAGCGATTTGTACGAGGCCTGCGACCGGGTAGAAATTACGCTGACATTAAATGATCGCCAGCATCCGCAATGGGCAGCGCAGCTGAACGTTGAGGCGCAGTTTATTTTCCGCGCCGACAGTCTGGCGGTTAATGTAATCAGCCAGAATAACGGAACCGAACCGGTATGTTTCAGCCAGGCGTTGCATACCTATTTCCCCACCGACGATGTACGTGCCACTCAGGTATTGGGCTTTGAAGGTGAGCGTTATATCGAAACCTTAGAAGGCTGGTGCGAGAAAACCCAGCAGGGGCCGGTACGTTTTAACGGTGAAACCGACCGTATTTACGATGCCACACGTCCCTTACGTTTAATCAGCCCGCAGCAACGTTTATTACTGCAATCCCGTGGCAGCGCCAGTGCCGTGGTATGGAACCCGTATATTGAAAAAAGCCTGCGTCTGAGCCAGTTTGCAGCGGATGCCTGGATGCGGATGTTTTGTGTAGAAACCGCCAATGCCTTTGCCGATGTAATTACCCTCGCGGCAGGCGAAAAGCATTGCCTGGGACTGCAATTAAGCTCGCTGGGCCAAAGTTAATCTCGCTGAGCAAGGGTTAAACTCGCTGGATTAAAACGGCATTCTGCCAATATTAACAAGGAGGTTTATGGTGGCTTACGAATTAACCGTCAGCGCCCCACGTCAGGTGCGGATGTTACAAATGCTGTTGTATTACAGCATCGCTTTTCTTGTCGCCTGGCTGGTCAGCAGTGATCAGCCACCGGTCGTTCTCTGGCCGGTTACTGCGCTGGCTCTGCCATTACTGTTGTGGCTGCAGTGGTGGGAACATAAACGCCATCATCATCAGCAGCAACGGGTTAAAACCCTGCTGCGTTATGACGATGGGCAACTGTTTATTGCTCCGCATGCTAACCACCCGGCACTGACACTGGCTGCTGCTGATATCCGTAAGGTATTGACCGGCCCCGGCTATATTGCCGTAGAGGGTGATTACCCCATTGCCCGCTCGCTAAGCCTGCCTGTGCAGGCCGATACCCGGGAACGGGATAAAGCGATAGAAGATATTATTGCCGCGTTATTGCAGGATAATCCGGCGCTGGCGGTTATCCGTGAATAACCGCCTGTTAATGCGCCCGCTTCTGATCCTGTTTTTGTTCCTGCTGCACTAAAAACTGCGATAGCGCCCGGTCGTAATCGTTCATATGCCGGCCAAACCAGTCTGGAATCACATCCATTAAAAATTCGAGTACAGCGGTCATATCGCCACTGTTTTCATAGCCTGCCAGGGCGTCGGCAAACTGCTGCAATATACGCTGGTGTTCATGGCGGTGGGATGCAAGGGCAGGAAAGCGCAGGTATTCCATATCACGCTCTTCCTGTGCAAAGTGCTGCTGACAATGCTCATACACGCGGCGTAAATACGGCAGCCCTGCGCGCCCCATCAGCAACGCCTGCTCGGCCTCGTTCAGCAGGTTGGCAAATTCTTCGTGTTCACGGTTCATTTGCGCTAACGCCAGCGGGCGGTAATCGCGGAAGTCGATGGTCATGACAGCAGATCCGCAGCAACAATCAGTAGTGGCAGTCTAACCCGCCACAACTGATCATGATGTTGATTATCGTCAAGCGAAGGCCGATCGAACGGCAATCAGCAGTACTGCGCCACATCGACAATGGTGCGGCGTAACCAGCGATGCGCCTGATGGTGCTGCAGCAGCGGCGACCAGGCCATTTTCAGCTCGAACGGCGGGATTTTGAACGGCGGCTCTTTCACCACCAGCGAGGCCGATTCGGCCTGCATATCGGCCACTTTGCGCGGCAATGTCGCCACCAGATCATTATTCAGCGCCAGCAGCGCCGGCATCTGATAATGGCGGGTAAACACCGAAATTTTACGCTTATGCCCGAGCTTCGACAGGGCGTTATCCACCCAGCCCAGACGGATGACTTTCTCAGGGTCGATACCTACACCAGCCCCCATACCGGTTTTGCTTACCCAGATATGTTTGGAAGCCAGATAGGCATTGAGATCAAAATTGAGAATCCCCGGATGATCGGGGTTAATCAGACAGACAAAGTCGTCCTGCCACAGAGTCATCTGGTGGAAAGACTGTGGCATCTCGTCAAAGCGGTTAATGGCCATATCGACCTTACCGGCTTCTACGTCTTTAAAGGTCACATCCGAGGGGGTCAGTACGTCGAGGATGATATCCGGCGCTTCGGTACGCAGGCGCTTTACCAGCTCCGGCACCAGCGTGGATTCGGCGTAATCGCTGACCATAATGCGGAACACGCGGTGGCTGCTCAGGGCGTCAAACTCTTCCAGTGGCTGTAACGCCATTTCCAGTTCGCCCAGCGCCTTCCGGATCACCGGCTGCAGCTCCTGTGCCCGCTCAGTCGGTGTCATACCGTCGGAGGTGCGTACCAGCAGCGGGTCACCAAACAGTTCGCGCAGGCGGCGCAGACCGTTGCTCATCGCCGGCTGAGTAATACCCAGCTGCTGTGCCGCTTTGGTTACGCTGCCTTCACGCAGCAGGACATCGAGGTAGACCAGCAGGTTAAGATCGATACGATCGAGGTTCACAGACATCACCCTTCAGTGTTGAAGGGCGCATTGTCGCAGGAATCAAAGCATTCACCAAGACTATACGACTGCCTTGGTACATAACTTTTATTAATACTGAGTATAAGGCTCAGCCTTCTGTTTTGCGCAGGAAAGGCTCAACCCAGGGCTTATTGGCAGCGATTTCTTCCTCACTCAGGCCTTTCAGCTCGTACGGGAATACCAGCCAGTCATCGGTTTCACGCAGACAGAAATCGGGTTTGAAATCGACCCGGTTATACGCCGGACGCTGCCACAGTGTCGCCACTTTTACCTGGCTGGGCATATTACGTTTGAGCTTGCCCTGCAAACGGTTGATCACCGCGCTGATGTTATAACCGGTGCTGAATACGTCATCGACAATCAGCAGGCCATCATCGACATTGAGGTTTTCCACCAGATACTGAGTGCCGTGTACGCGAATATCTTCCGGCGACTGCACCATACTCTGATAGGCCGGCAGGCCACGATACGAGGTACGCAGCGCGATATGATCGGTTTTCACGCCCAGCGTCTGCAGACATTCCTGCACATAGATGCCCACCGAGCTGCCACCACGCCAGAGACCAACGATAAAGGTCGGGCGGAAACCGCTCTCAAAAATCTGCACGCCGAGGCGGAACGCATCCTGAATAACCGTTTCTTCGTCCAAAAATCGTTTCTGCATGAGGTACTCTTATGTGACAGGCATAGGAACAGAGCGTTATGATAGCACCTGACCAATTGGTCAGGTAAAGAGTTGTTTCGAAACACGACGGGAGCCGGAATCATTATGAGTGCCAAATTGTACCTAACCGCCCAGGGATTGCTGGAAGATTCTTATCATCTTGCGGCCAAGGTGCTCGACAGCGGCTTCCGCCCGACCTTTATGATTGCCGTATGGCGCGGCGGCGCACCGATTGGCATTGCGGTGCAGGAATACCTCGATTACCACGGCGTAGAGACCGACAACATTGCCATCCGCACCTCTTCTTATCAGGGTATCGACCAGCAGGCCAAAGAGGTCAAAGTGCATGGTCTGAACTATCTGGTGAAGAACGTTAAGCACAGCGACAGCCTGCTGATAGTCGATGATGTATTCGACAGCGGCCGTTCCATCGAAGCCATTATTAACGAGCTGAGCCGTCGCGCACGCCTGAATACCCCACACGATATCCGCGTTGCCGTGCCCTACTATAAGCCGCACCGCAACCAGACCGACCGCGTACCGGATTACTATATCCACGAAACCAGCGACTGGCTGAAGTATCCGCATTCGCTGGAAGGCCTGAGCAACGAAGAAATCGCTCAGGGCCGTCCGGAGCTGTACGAGATTATCAAAGATCACCTGCCAGCCTGAGAAGCAGGCAGAACTGGCATCAATAAAAACGGGCCTTAATCAGGCCCGTTTTTATTGAAAGAAACACTCATTGTATGAGCGGTTTATTTTAATCCGGCCAGATAATCTGCCTGAATTTTTGCAGCATCGATCTTTTTCAGGCCTTTATTAAAAATATCGGCGATTGCCTGCTGGTTTTTCTTAAAACAGATAAAGAGTTTTTTATCTTCCAGAAGCTTGTCATTAAAACTGATTTTATCCTTCAGCTTGATAAGATCAGGGTCGGTCTTAACACTGTATTCCAACACATTTTTATCAATGACAGCGAGATCGATACGACTGAAGGCTGCTTTCTGAATATTGCTTTTATCGCTGATCACTTCACTGACTTTCAGCTGTCCTGCTGCCACCATATTGTCAAAGCCAGCAGTGTTGACATAATCCTGTACCACACCAATCCGATAAGATTTCAGATCCGCCAGCTCCGACCAGCTGACCGGTTTAGCCGCCGGCTGCACAAAACCCAGCGGTCCGCTGCCCATCTCAGCCGAGAAAATAAACTCCTGAGCAATGGATTCACTGTAATATTCAGGAAAATAGCCGGCGTATTTACTCTCCTGATCTTTAGCCAGATATACCGCCCGCCGCCAGGGATAAAAATCGACCACCAGCTTATAGCCCATGGCTGCAAAAGCCGCTCTGGCCACGGCAATACTGGCGCCCTGCTCTGCCATCTGCGGATCAGAATAAGGGGGCCAGCTGAGTGAGGTCAGGTACACCGTGTTCTCTGCACCGGATTGAGCAGAGAACAACAGTGTCATCAGTAAAGGCAGCAGCCAGCGTTTCATCAGAACGGTTTACTTCATCAGCTCAAAACTGCGTTTAACCGACAGTACGATGGTACTGTCGCCATTGTCGTTAAAGTCGTCGTCAATGGTCGTGGTCATCACCGTTCCTTTTATTTCAAAACCATGAAACATGCGGCTGACCGCAGCCTCAACATACTGATAGGCTGCTTCATTCTCATCCCAGGCCCAAACATCCTTATCACCGGATACACTGTGCGCAGCAGAAAATGCCAGGGTGTAATCACCAAGCGGCATACTGTGTGTCAGTTTAAAAATATTATGGTCGGTATCCAGACCAAAATATTCCGGTGCGTGATACCAGTAGAGGGTGGTATTGGCGTTAAAATACAGCCCGACATAGTACTCGCCATAATTATAATCATCGGAATAGCTGGCACCGTGATAGGTGTACTGGGCATAGCCAACATCAAAACCAAAGGCCGGATTGATATCGCGGTAATAGCCCAGATAATAATCCCACTCCAGATTGGTATCATCGTTACCGCCAAAATCGACATTACTGGCCCAGGTTCCGGCATATAAGCCGCTGGTGTGGCTGTAATTCAGTGCGCCCTGCAACGCTGGTCCTTTGTCTGTTTGTGACACACCGTTAAAACGATAATCGGACACAACTTCGATGTCCGCCGATACTGCAGCCAAAGAAGCTACAGGAGCAAAAGCGAGGGCAAACAATAAATGCTTTTTCATAATATTTCTCCGTCAGTGGTCAAAACCATGCTCTGCTGTTATTTGCAGATGCATTCATCGTTGACACCTGCGAATCAGACATTCGGCATTTCAGGTTGTGAGACACCGTAAGCAGAACGCACCCTGTCACTGACCATTGTGCTGACCATATCCACGTTTTTTAAAACCGGTACCGGCCTGCATAATGTTCTCCTGTTATCATTAAACGATAGTACAGGAGACTATCATCACCAGAATTCAGACAAGAAAGTATATTTTTCTCTGCAATACAGCCCACCATTATAAATGATGATAAATATCTCATTTAAATCCGTTGCTGATTTACATAAAACGTCAGATATTCGTTAAATATTTGTTACACAACGCGGACATTCTGCAGGCATAAAAAACGGAGCCGAAGCTCCGTTTTTTATATCTCAGCTGTCAGGCAAACCTCAGTTGAGGTGCTCCACACGAATGCGGGTCACATCACCCACGGTGCTGGACAGAGCTTCGATAGCAGCAATGGCTTCGTTCATCTGTTTTTCCACCACAACGTGGGTCAGCAGGATGATCTGCGCCAGCGCTTCGCCATCTTTTGGCTCTTTCTGGATGATGGCTTCGATATTGATGCCACGCTCACTCAGAATGCTGGCAACAGCCGCCAGTACACCGGTTTTGTCTTCCGCCTGAATACGCAGGTAGTAAGCGGTTTCCACTTCTTCCATCGGCAGTACCGCCACGTCTTCAATATCGTTGAAGGCGAGGTGATTAACGCTGGCTTCTGCCGGTGCGTCAAAGGTACGGGCCAGATCGATAATGTCGGCCACTACCGCAGAAGCGGTCGGGCCAGCACCGGCACCGGCACCAACATACAGCGTGTTACCAACAGCATCACCGTTAACCATCACAGCATTCAGCACGCCATCAACGGTCGCAATCGGACGCGCAACCGGAATCATGGTCGGATGAACACGCAGGTCGATACCTTTTTCAGTACGGCGGCTGACACCCAGATGCTTGATGCGGTAACCCAGCTCTTCGGCGTACTCAACGTCATCCGGAGTCACCTTGCTGATACCTTCGGTATAGCAACGGGCAAACTGCAGCGGGATACCGTAAGCAATCGACGACAGAATGGTCAGCTTGTGTGCCGCGTCGATACCTTCAACGTCGAAGGTCGGGTCGGCTTCGGCATAACCCAGCGCCTGAGCTTCAGCCAGTACATCGGCGAAGTCACGGCCTTTGTCGCGCATTTCGGTCAGGATAAAGTTACCGGTACCGTTAATGATGCCCGCCAGCCAGTTGATACGGTTGGCCGCCAGACCTTCACGGATCGCCTTAATGATCGGGATGCCGCCGGCAACCGCCGCTTCGTACATCACGCTCACGCCTTTGGCTTCCGCCGCGGCGAAGATTTCGTCACCGTGTACCGCAATCAGTGCTTTGTTGGCGGTAACCACGTGTTTACCATTGGCAATCGCGCCCAGCACCACGTCTTTGGCGATGGTGTAGCCACCGATCAGTTCAACAACAACATCGATCTCCGGGTTGTTGATAACGTCGTTCACGTCGGCGGTAACCGCCACAGCGCCGGTGTCCACATCCGGGTTCGGATGACGGGTAGCCACCTGCGCGATAATAATTTCACGACCCGCCCGGCGCGCGATGTCTTGTGCATTACGGGTCAGCACATTAAAAGTGCCGCCGCCAACTGTACCTAAACCACAGATACCTACTTTTACCGGTTTCAAGGTCGTTTCTCCTTAAGATATAGAGAGTATTAAGTTGTTAACCGCCAAAGCCATCGTTACGCAGCATCTGTTTAATGCCGCGCAGCGCCTGGCGGGTGCGCTGGTCATTCTCAATCAGGGCGAAGCGTACATGGTCATCGCCGTATTCGCCAAAGCCAATTCCCGGTGACACAGCCACCTTGGCCTCGGTCAGCAGCTTCTTGCTGAACTCGAGGGAGCCCATTTTACGATAAGCTTCAGGAATTTGCGCCCAGACAAACATGGTGGCTTTCGGCCATTTTACCGGCCAGCCCAGATCATTCAGCCCCTTGCAGAGTACATCCCGGCGGCTGCGGTACATCTCGCAGATATCGCTCACCACCGTCTGATCACCTTCCAGTGCGGCAATCGCTGCCACCTGAATAGGCGTGAATGTACCATAATCGAGGTAGGACTTAATCCTTGCCAGGGCATAAATCAGATCTTTATTGCCACAGCAGAAGCCAACCCGCCAGCCCGGCATGTTGTAGCTCTTCGACAGCGAGTAAAACTCCACCGCAATGTCTTTCGCACCTTCGACCTGCAGAATGGACGGCGGCTGGTAACCGTCAAACACAATATCGGCATAGGCCAGATCCTGCACCACCCAGATTTCATGCTCTTTACACATCGCCACCACCTTCTCGAAGAAGGCTAAATCGACACACTCGGCGGTCGGGTTGCCGGGAAAATTCAGCACCAGCATCTTCGGTCGTGGCCAGGTGGTTTTGATGGCTTTTTCCAGCTCATCGAAGAAATTCACATCCGGCGTCATCGGCACATGGCGGATATCGGCGCCGGCAATAACAAAACCATAAGGGTGAATCGGATAAGACGGATTCGGCACCAGCACGTTATCGCCCGGACCCAGAGTGGCCAGCGCCAGATGCGCCAGTCCTTCCTTCGAGCCGATGGTGGTAATCACCTCAGTTTCCGGATCGAGATCGACATTGAATTTGCGCTTATACCAGCTGGCCATGGCGCGGCGCAGACGCGGAATACCCTTCGACTGGCTGTAGCGATGGGTTCCGCCACGGGTCGCGGTTTCCACCAGCTTATCGACAATGTGTTTTGGCGTGTCCTGATCCGGGTTACCCATCGACATATCGACGATGTCCTCCCCCGCCGCTCGTGCCGCCATCTTCATTTCGCCGATCACATTGAAGACATAAGGAGGCAGGCGCTTAATGCGCGGGAAGTTAGTATCCATAACGGTGTCCTGATTCTCAGGTAATTAAAGGGACATCAAGGCTACTGTATCAACCGCAGGGGAACAACGATCAGTCGGCAGGAATTTGACCGGCACAGTACGTGCGGTAAATCGCATAAAGCTGTGTTAGTGTCAGAACGACAATCTGATTGCAGAAAAACATAAGGAAAAGCAATGGCAAACTTTCTTGTATTAACCGTTATTGCCGACGACAAACCCGGAATTGTTGAACAACTGTCAGCCACCATAGCCCGCAATGGCGGTAACTGGCTGGAAAGCCGTATGGCGCATATGGCAGGAAAATTTGCCGGGATTTTGCGGGTATCTATTGCCGCCGAACAAAGCAACAGCCTGATTGCCGAATTAAGCTCGCTCAGCTCACGCGGTATTCTGGTCAATGCCGAAACCGGCAGCGACAGCGAAGAAAACGACAGCCTCGACCTGACCCTGAATCTGGTCGGCAACGACCGTCCGGGCATCGTCAAAGAAGTGTCTCAGGCACTGGCAAAAATGGGCGTGAACGTACTGGAATTAACCACCGACTGCGGCACCGCCGAAATGTCTGCGGTGCCACTGTTCCGCGCCGAAGCCCTGCTGCGCGTACCACACAGTTTTGATACCGATATTCTGGCCAGTGCACTGGAAGCCATTTCCAATGACCTGATGGTAGAAATCCGTCTGGATTAATACTCCGGAAAGTGCCGTGCTGCACAGCGCTGCAGCACGGCCGGTATAAAAAGCATCAGCCAATAACGGCCTGTCCCAGCAGCCAGGCAGAGTTACCCGCCAGCAGCCACATCATCACTTTAAAAAACACATCGCCATCCATGCGTTTGCTTAACCAGCGACCAAGATAAACACCGGCAAAAGCCACCGGCACCAGAATCACGGTTAACCAGCCGATATCAAAATTCAGCAGCCCCAGCATGCCGTATGGCAATAATTTGATCGCATTCATCAGACCGATCGCGAGGGTTATCTGCGCCAGAAACGATTCCTTATTGAGCTTACCCAGTAAAAAATACGCCTGCAGCGGTGCCGCACCGGCATGAGCAAGAGTACTGCCCAAACCGGCGATGCTGCCCAGTAAACCACCCTGCAACGCCGACGCCTGCGCCGGTTGCTCTTGTCCGGCAGCCGCCATGCGCCGGCCGGCCAGCCAGGGCCAGCGCTTCTGCGCCAGCACCCAGAAACCGATCAGACCAATCAGCGCCTGTACGCCACGTTCGCTGACCACGCCCAGTAATAAGGTGCCCGCCGTGATGCCCAGCAGAATACCGGGCAACAGGGGCTTCACCAGCGCGAACGACAGGTAACGGCGGTAGACGCGCAGGGTCATAATGTCCATCAGCAGCAGAATCGGCAGCAGAATACCGATGGCCTGCTCACCGCCGATAAAAGGCGCCATCATCGGCACTGCCACCACACCGATACCACCACCAAAACCGGATTTGGCAATGCCGGTTAACAACACGCCGAGCACGGCAATCGCAACAAAGGTCAGATCCACAAAACTATCCCGTCAGGCGGAGCCTTATCTGTACCCTCAGATCCGGCGCCGGTTAAGGTAAATCGAACAACAAGGCCTCCGCCTGGCTGTCAGCGCTGAAGGTCAGCGCCTGTTCATGGCTGATACTCACGCCGTCACCGGCATGTAATATCAGCGTGTCATCGCCGGCCTGCAGTTGCAGCGGGCCGTTAATGGCATGCACATAATAGCGGCGCACCGGGTTCAGTATCTGCTCTGCGCTTTCTGCAGTCAGGCGCACGTGCAGCAGCTGCGCGTCCTGGCGGATACTGAGCGTGCCGTCGCGTCCGTCCGGCGTAATCACCGGCTGAATGGCCCGCTGGCGGGGAAAGCGCTTCTGCTGATAACCCGGCTCGGTATTCTGCTCATTGGGCTGAATCCAGATCTGCAGAAAATGCAGCGACTGGTCTGTCGCCGGATTAAATTCGCTGTGCATCACACCGCTGCCGGCCGACATCAGCTGAAACTCACCGGCCGGCAAATGCTCAACGTTGCCCATCGAGTCACGGTGAGCAATGGTGCCGTCCAGCACATAGCTGATGATTTCCATATTGCGGTGGCCGTGGGTATCGAAGCCTGCGCCCGGGGCAACCCGGTCGTCGTTGATAACCCGTAAAGCAGACACCCCCATATGCTGAGGGTCGTAATACTGGCCAAAAGAAAACGTATGCGAGCTGTTGAGCCAGCCAAAATTGGCCCGGCCACGTTCGCTGGCTGCGCGTAAGATTAACATGGTTCGCTCTCCTTCCGGGGTTATGGATGCAACACTCTTTTTCAGTGTCGCCGTAAAGCAGACACAGACTTCCGCCGAAGGCTGTGAAATACTGCTGCGCTTTTTTTGCTAAGCCTTTTTTCATGGCAAGCCGGTATGTATCCGGCAGCCCTACTGCCTGCGGGCCAGCGGTTTATTGTGTCTTCTACTTCCGAATCCGTATCCACAGACGATCAGCATCACGCCCAGCTGTTGCGCGCCGACCTGATTCTGCTTGGCGTTACCCTGCTGGCTGCTGTCAGCTGGATGTTTTCCAAAGAGGCGTTAAACGAATTTCCGCCGTTGCTGTTTATGGCCTGCCGCTTTAGCGCCGCCGGTCTGCTGCTGGCGATTCCCGGCCGCCGTGCGCTGGCCGCCTTACAGGCCCACGAATGGCGCGCTTCGGCCCTGGTCGGCCTGTTTTTCGGTGCCGCCATGAGCTTCTGGATCATGGGGCTGTTTAATGCTCACACCCTCGGCGAAGGCGCCTTTATTACCAGTCTGGCGGTGGTGCTGGTGCCTTTTATCAGCTGGCTGCTGTTCCGCGAGCGGCCGGCGAAAAGCATCTGGATTGCCCTGCCGCTGGCCATCGGCGGGCTGGCGCTGCTGTCGTTACGTCATGGTTTTACCCCTGACCCCGGCCAGCTGTTTTTCTTTGCCGCCGCCCTGCTTTTGTCACTCACCTTTATTCTCAACGGCCGTGCCGCGGCGCGTATTTCGGCACTGGCCCTGAGCGCTATCCAGCTGGTGCTGGTCGGCGTTGTGTCTTTTACCCTGTCGGCCATGTTTGAAGACTGGCCCGATACTTTTACCCCAACCATGTGGCTGTGGCTGATTCTGAGCGTGACCGTCGGCACCGCCGCACGCTTTCTGCTGCAGACCTATGCTCAGGGTCTGGCGTCACCCAGCCATGCTGCAGTGATTATGGTGCTGGAGCCGGTCTGGACCGCCATCATCGCCGCCTTCTGGTTTACCGAACGGATGGAAACAGCGCAGATTCTCGGCTGTACCCTGATTCTGCTGGCACTGCTGGCTAACCGCTGGAGTGCCATCAGCCGCTGGCTGAAGCGCTGAAGCGGGCGCACTGCCCGCTTTACCGGCCCGCTTTTCCCAACTTGTTTAGCAATTAATTACTCAGATCGTGCAGCTTACCCGGACGGCCATCCAGCACCGTCACTTCGCTCGCTGCCAGACGCGGCTTACGTGGCCAGTTACCGTCTTTGGCGTAACCCAGAGTCACCATCATGGCAACGCTGTAGCGCTCAGCAATGTTGAACACTTCTTTCGCTTTCGCGGTATCGAAGCCGATCATCGGCCCGGTGGCCATGCCCTTACCGGCCGCGGCCGTCATCAGGTTCATGGTCGCCATGCTGGCTGAGCGCAGTGCTTCATCGTGGGCTGCGGCTTTGTTATCGCCGTAGGCACCGTTTACCGCGCTGACAAAATAGTCGCGCACGCCTTCGTTGTAGATACCGGCATCGACACCACGCTGGGCGATATCCGGCATACGCTCATGGCCCTGTTCGTCAGCCAGCACCAGAATAACCACCGGCGCATCGGCCACTTTCTGCTGACCGTAGGCGATGTCTTTTAAGGTTTCTTTCGCCGCCTGATCGGTGACCACCAGATAGCGGGTATGCTGAATGTTAAAGGCCGTTGGCGCATGCTGGGCGTAATCCAGCAGCTCCAGTACTTCCGCCGTGCTGATGGCACGTTCGGTATCAAAGTAGTTCACAGAAGTACGCTGGCTCAGGGCATCAAATACGTTCATGGCGGCATCCTTAAATCGGGTATCGGTTCGGGTATTGGTTGTGGTGTTAGGGCTGTTAAGCAATGAGTGCAGTTTAAGTTCGCTTTATTCGATTAAAAATCTCATAATTTAACGCATAGCTTTCGATATTTACGAAAAGGTATTCAGCAATGAAAACAACCCTCGAACAGTGGCGCATGTTTAAAGCGGTGGTTGACCATGGCGGCTACGCTCAGGCGGCCGAGGCCATCTTCAAGAGTCAGTCGACCATCAGCTATGGCGTACACAAACTGCAGGAACAACTGGGCGTACAGCTTTTGGAAGTAGAAGGGCGCAAAGCGGTACTGACCGAGCACGGCCGTATTCTGTTACAGCGTGCCGAACAGTTGCTCGATCAGGCAGAGAATATCGATCAGGTTGCCAGCTCGCTTAATCAGGGCGTCGAGCCTGTTGTGCGTGCGGCCATCGACACTATTTACCCCAACGATGTGTTGTTTGATGTGTTTGAAGCTTTCTCGGCCGAGTACCCAGATACCCGTCTGGAGCTGGAAGAATTTGTGCTCAGTGGCGGCAACGAAATGCTGCTCGAAGACAGCATCGATATTCTGATTACCCCACAACTGCCCAGTGGCTGGAACGGCGAGCACGTACACCGCTCCTGCTTTCTGCCGGTCACCAGCCCGCAGCATCCGTTGCAACATCTGGGGCGCGAGGTCACCTACGATGACCTTACCGCTCACCGGCAGGTGGTGCTGCGCGACAGCAGCCGTAAACGCCGCAGCGAAGGTGGCTGGCTCGGTGCCCATCAGCGCTGGACCGTGACCCATACCAGCACCCGACTGAATATTGTCCGTCGCGGTCTGGGCTTTGCCTGGCTGCCGGAACTGCTGATTGCCGACGACCTGAAAAGCGGGGCCTTGCAGGTGATTCCCTTTGCTCAGGATGCGCGGCGCTACGTCGACCTTTATCTGGTGATGGCCCATGAAGAAAGCGCCGGCCCCGCCACCCGCGCCCTCGCCCGTCTGTTAGCCAACACTGATACCGGCTGCAAGGCTGCGCATAAAGCAGAAACCGAATAAGCGCCCCAGAATGCAGCGACCATCTGTTCAGCTAATCATCTGTGCACCCTTTTGGGGTGCAACTGACAGCAAAATCAGCAACTTAACACTCGCCAGCCTGCCGGATGCTGCAATTTTCAGGCTCCGGCAAAACTGGTACAGCCCTTGCTGAACCCTGATCAGTAACAGGAGATACTCGGCAACCGAATCCGGTTGGGATTCACAGAAATAGGTGGCTAGGGTTCCGGTTCTTTGCTGAAAAAGAACGTCTGGTCCGAGAGCAACCGACCTCAGCGTATTCACAGCGCAGGTTACACGGCGGGACAAAAGCCCGGGAGACCCACACGCGAATGCCAGCATCTGGCCGTTTCGCGCTGAGTTCTCCTGCCGTCTGATTTATGTGGATATCAAAGAGGAAGTCCTATGAAGCCGTTAAAACGTCTGCTCACCGCCAGCCTGGTCACCCTGGCCGCCCTTACCCCATTACACGCTCAGGCCAAAGACAGTTTCCGTCTGGCCTGGTCTATCTATGTTGGCTGGATGCCGTGGGATTACGCCGACAAGGCCGGCATCGTAAAAAAATGGGCCGATAAATACGGCATCGAGATCGAAGTGGTGCAGATCAACGATTACGTTGAATCCATCAACCAGTTTACCGCCGGTGAATTCGACGCCTGCGTAATGACCAATATGGATGCCCTGACCATTCCGGCCGCCAGCGGCGTCGACACCACCGCCTTAATCGTCGGTGACTTCTCCAACGGCAACGACGCTGTGATTCTGAAAGAAGGCACAAGCCTGAAAGACATCAAAGGCCTGCCGGTGAATCTGGTGGAGCTGTCGGTTTCCCATTATCTGCTGGCACGTGGTCTGGAAAGCGTAGGCATGAGCGAAAAAGACGTATCGGTGATCAACACCTCCGACGCCGATATGGTGGCGGCTTATGGCACCGGTGATGTTAAAGCCGTGGTCACCTGGAACCCGCTGGTGAGCGAAATTCTGGCGCAGCCAAACGCAACCTCCGTGTTTAATTCCTCACAGATTCCGGGTGAAATTATCGACACCACCATGGTCAACAGCGAAACCCTGGCCGCTAACCCTGCCTTCGCCAAAGCCCTGACCGGCGCCTGGTACGAAACCATGAGCATCATGGCGAAAGACGACGCCGAAGGTAAAAAAGCACGCAGCATGATGGCCGAAGCCTCAGGCACCGACCTGGCCGGTTACGATGCTCAGCTGGCCGCCACCAAAATGTTCTACGACGCACAAAAAGCCGTGGAATTTGTGAACAGCGCCGAGCTGCCAAAAACCATGGAATACGTGGCGAAATTCTCCTTCGACCACGGTCTGCTGGGTGATGGCGCCGCCGATGCCGGCTTTATCGGCATGGCCTTCCCGAATGGCAAAACCTTTGGCGATAAAGGTAATGTGAAACTGCGCTTTACCGACAGCTATATGAAGATGGCGGCTGAAGGAAAGCTGTGATGCCCGGCCATTGAGTATCAGGCGCTGCGCGGCAGAGTTTGCTGCCGCAGCGTTTTTAAGCCGTACCGCAGCCATCGCGGCCAGCGGCAAAAATCGCTACAATGCTGCCCTTTCTTTGAATAACCCGTAGCGAATTGTCATGACCGCACAGAATCCCCGCAAAATCCTCGTCACCAGCGCCCTGCCCTATGCCAATGGTTCCATTCACCTCGGCCACCTGCTGGAATACATTCAGACTGATATCTGGGTTCGGTTCCAGAAACTGCGTGGCAACGAATGCCACTATGTTTGCGCCGACGACGCCCACGGCACCGCCATCATGCTGCGCGCCGAAAAAGAAGGTATCAGCCCGGAAGAGCAGATTGCGCGGGTAAAGGCCGAGCACGAAGCGGATTTCGCCGGTTTCCAGATTGCGTTCGACAACTTCCACAGCACCCACAGCGAAGAAAACCGCCTGCTGTCAGAAGAAATCTACAAAGCCTGCCGTGACAAAGGCCATATCGCCATCCGCAGCATCAAGCAGCTGTACGATCCGGTTAAAGAGCTGTTTCTGGCCGACCGTTATATCAAAGGCGAGTGCCCTAAGTGTGGCGCCGCCGACCAGTACGGCGACAACTGCGAAGCCTGTGGCGCAACCTACACCCCAGCCGAGCTGAAAAACCCGTTCTCGGTTATTTCCGGTGCTACCCCGGTCGAAAAAGAATCTGAGCACTACTTCTTTAAACTGCCCGATTTTCAGGAATTTCTGCAGCAGTGGACCCGTTCCGGCACCCTGCAGGATGAAGTGGCCAACAAACTGGCCGAGTGGCTGGATTCCGGTCTGCAGGAGTGGGATATCTCCCGTGATGCGCCGTATTTCGGCTTCGAAATTCCGGATGCACCGAACAAGTTTTTCTACGTCTGGCTGGATGCCCCTATCGGTTATATGGCCAGCTTTAAAAACCTGTGTGACAAGCGCGGTGACCTCGACTTTAACGAGTACTGGAAAAAAGATTCCACCACCGAGCTGTATCACTTTATCGGTAAAGACATTATTAACTTCCATGCGCTGTTCTGGCCTTCCATGCTGAGCGCCGCGGAATACCGCACACCAACGGCGGTCAATGCTCACGGTTTCGTGACCGTGAACGGTTCTAAAATGTCGAAGTCGCGCGGTACCTTTATTAAGGCGCGTACTTTCCTGAATCATTTAAACCCGACCTATCTGCGTTACTACTTTGCCGCCAAACTGAGCTCCAGCGTCGATGATTTCGATTTAAATCTGGAAGATTTCGTGCAGCGCGTAAACGCCGATCTGGTCAACAAGCTGGTGAACATCGCCTCGCGTACCGGCAACTTTATTGCCAAAGCATCCGGCGAACTGAGCGCCACCTGCGCTGAACCGGAAATGTTGCAGCAATTTATTGATGCCGGCGACCAGATTGCCAGCCATTACGAAAAACGCGAATTTGGCCGCGCGATGAAAGACATCATGGCGTTGGCCGACCGTGCTAACGAATACATTCAGGAAAAAGCCCCGTGGGCAATGAATAAAGAAGAAGGCCGCCAGCAGGAAGTGCAGGAGGTCTGTTCCGTAGCCCTTAACCTGTTCCGTCAGCTGGTGACGTATCTGGCACCGGTACTGCCGGAAATTGCCGACAAAACCAAAGCATTCCTGAATCTGGACAGCCTTGACTGGGAAGCACGCCGCGAGATTCTGCTGAGCCACAAAATCAATAAATTCCAGCCGATGCTGGCCCGTGCTGAAATGGATAAAGTAACCGCCATTCTGGAAGAAACCAAAACCGAGCTGGCCAAAGAAAACGGTGAAGCTCCGGCGGCGGATAACAGTGCCGATAAAACCGCTGCGAAAAACGCCGAGAAAAAGGCCGATAAAAAAGCGAAGAATAAAGGACCAGAGCTGCGTGAAGACGGTAACGAAGTGATTGCCGACACCATCGAGTTCCCGGATTTCGCCAAAGTCGACCTGCGTATTGCCCGTATCGTTAAAGCCGAACATGTCGAAGGTGCAGAAAAACTGCTGCAGCTGACGCTGGATATCGGCAACGGCGAAACCCGCAACGTATTCTCCGGTATTAAATCGGCCTACAACCCGGAAGACCTGAACGGCAAGCTCACCGTGATGGTTGCCAACCTGGCGCCACGTAAAATGAAATTCGGCATGTCCGAAGGCATGGTACTGGCCGCAGGCCCGGGCGGTGAAGATATTTTCCTGCTCGAACCACACGACGGCGCCCAGCCGGGTATGCGCGTGATGTAAAAAAGCAGAAACATAAAAGCCGGGGTTTTACCCCGGCTTTTTATTGAGCGACTCTAGCGCTAAACCCGGCTTAACAGGCCTGTCACACTATTCACCACAGGGAAGATTAACAACATTCGTATTAATATCGTTTTCCAGCTCAACCCAGAAGTTAATACTCCATGCCTCGCGCTTCTTTCGAATAATATAAGATTTACCCTTTTCGGCTAAAAACTTCAAACAGCGTTCAGATTTAACCTTCCCCTGATAAAACCCTACGTCAATCTCAGTCAGGCCAGGTTCAATATAAGCACTTTCATAATAACCGTTAAAAAACCCACCGATAGAAACACCATCAACCGCATTAATATAAAGTTTCTCATCAAGCCCCTGAAAAATACCATGATCACGCTCTGAATCTGCTTTTAAATATACGGCATCTTCTTTCGCAAGCCCCGGAGGTGAATAAGCAGAATCAGCGATACATCCCAACAAAAATCCGGTTAAAAAAAACACACCCAACAACTTCATTCTTCACAGATCCTTTGATATTGCTAACGCCCGATTCAGCAGAATACTTTCCAATACTTATCAATTCAGTCACAGAGCATCAAGCAGGTCATCCTAAAGGCTGAAACAGGATAAATCCAGTTCATCCCCTCAGCCATATAGCCATTAAAGAATATTAAGGCACCTCTGAATAATTCAGTGCCCGCTTCGGCTTACTGAAAACGTTCAGATCAAGGCGCCACGTTGAAGGCATAGCGGGTTACGTCAAAACGTGGCAACACCGAGCTGGATTTTTCCAGCAAGCCCCGAAGGGCGTGGGCTGCAGAGCGTTTTGACGGTGTTGTCGATTTTATAAAGGACTCGCCATTCACTGCAATCGACGCCTTGTCAAAAGCACTTTGCAGCACTCACGCGAAGCTGTGCAGAATTATTCAGAGATGCCTTAATTATGAATCTCAGCAGATAACCCGATGCAGCGCATTATGGCCAAAAGAGATATAAGAAAAACGAGGCTTCTGATTCATGTATCTGACGGACAAGACTTCTGACCATCTGGCGGTGATTAATCATTGCCAGAACCCCGCAGGTTTCATTAAATATACGCTCACTTCATCAGAGTTTATCAACGTGACTGACGTAACACCTCCTGCTTACTACATCGCCCCACGCTGCGACGAAGAACTGCAGATACTGCACGTTGATGACGATCTGATTGTGGTTAATAAACCGGCCTTTCTCTACACCGTGCCCGGCCGCGGCCCGGAAAACAGCGACTCAGTAATTACCCGCCTGCAGCCGGATTACCCGGAAGCGGTCATTGTGCACCGCCTCGATCTGGATACCTCTGGTTTGCTGGTTGTTGCCCGCTCCGAACGAGCGCGCCAGGTGCTGTCACAACAGATCCGCGACCGTGAGATTCAGAAAACCTATCAGGCCGTGGTCTGGGGCATTATTGAACAGGACGAAGGCGAGATTAACCTGCCCATTGGCAAAGACTGGGAAAACCGTCCGCGCTGCAAAATCGACTATGAAGAAGGCAAAGCCTCGCTCACTTATTTCACAGTCGAGCAGCGCAATCCGGACACCCACCGCACACTGGTGACGCTGAAACCCGTTACCGGCCGCCAGCACCAGCTGCGCCTGCATTTAAAATCCATCGGCCATCCTATTTTAGGCTGCGATTTATACGCCCACGACGAAGCCCTGCACGCCGAACCACGATTAATGCTGCACGCCTGTGGCTTGGCCTTTAAACACCCGGATGGACAAATGGTGAGCTGGGATGTGAAGAATGATTGGGGATTGGATTAACGCAGGCTTGTTAAAGGTATTTTTCACTGAGAATCTGGATATCGGGATAATCTTCCTTCCACTTATCGCATTCATCCATAAGATGAAGGTGATCATAATCCTCACCCAGCTTTTCCATCTCATCCGCTGCGGCGAGTAAAAACGCGGCCAGATCTCACGATTAGATCGCCGGAAAACTCACATTGATAACAACCCTGCGTCAGCTTAAGTATTCAACCCGGGAAGTTCTGCCTTTATAAAACTTAAAGTCATTAATGGATGCGCACACCATTTGCTTATCGAAGTATTTAAGTGCTTCTGTTGTACTCCTCTGGCTTGCGAGGAAAACGATAAGACGCTGCAGCGATGGCATACCATGGCTCAGGTCATGAAAACACAGGGGATCAATTTTTGAGTTGATCATAGCCAGCTCAGCAATAGAACTGCCTTTAATCCCCGCCAGTGAAGAAAGTCCGTTCATGGTATCCATAACCAGACTCTTAAGCTGCCCGAGTTCAGACAGATCCGGCATGGATGCAACCTGTTTAAGAGTACTCAGCGACAGACATTCCAGTGACTTCAGCCTCTGCAGCGAACGGAGGTCCCGTAACTTCTTAACCCAGCATATCTCTAAGCTTTTAAGTCTGGATAATCCCTTAACAGCATCCAGGCTTTCAAAGGTTCCGAAGCCTAAATACAGCTTTTCTAAACCACGCAGAGCAGCAACATGCTCGACCTGCTTACTCTGATAGCCTGTCAGGCTGAGATCCCTCAGACCGGGCAAACAGGTTATAGAACCTATATCCTTCTTATTTCTTACCAGACTGAGAGAGCTGAGCTTCTGAAGGTTCTGCAATGGCTTTAAAGAGACCGCCGGGCTGCTGAATTCGCCGAGGCTCAGAAATTCTAATCCACTGACATACTCTGCGATGGCATCGATGCTGGTGAGCGATGGAAGAAAAACTTCTAACGCCCTGATATCAGAATAGTGCTTCAGAAAACCGAGGTTATACTCTTTATCCTCAGGCCAGACCGGACCGAATGCACCACCCAAATATGACAGCGATATCCCATCAATATTGCCCTGACGTATTTCTTCAGCAATCAGAGAATGCTCTTCATCCGTCAGATTATCGGCTATTTTTTTCAGCTTTATACTCATAGTCGCGGATACGGCTTCAGTGGTTAACAATCCATGGTATGCCTGCGCGCTGACCCGGAGTGAACCTCTCAGGATTCCCCACAACGCTATGATTCAATGACGACACAAAACATCACTCAAAAGATTTTACAAAAAGATCTTCACAAAAATCTTATTCAGAAGAACAGGCACACAGGAAAACTACGCTATAGCGTGCACGGACCTGCATACCAGAGCTAAGGCTGCTTTTTAACTGCCCAAGAACTTATCACCTGCCTGAACATCAGGCAAGGCAAAGACTGGATGCCATGCGCCTTACTGGCGCAGCGTGATCACCAGAGTTGTGCATACCCAATGCGTGGTCCTTATTTACCAGTTTTTCCCTCCGGCAGCGGCATATTTCTGCCCGGCAAACAAACGCGCTGCACCGCTAAATCTGACTAACCAGTCAATATGGTATCCCTCTTGCTTAACAACCCGGCATAACCCATTGCGGCCCGTTGTTATTGGGCTGGTTCTGACAGAGCAAAGGAGATACGGCTTGAATCACCCCGTTCAGCCGCTGCTAAGCGCGCAGGCTGATGCACCATACTGGAACGCGCAGTTACAGCTGAGTACGCGCCAGACAGAAAGAGGCACCCGTTTGGTGCAATGCGAACATAACGGCCCTCTTTATGTGCAAAAGCCGTTTTACCCGGAAGGGCCGGACTGTGCGCACCTGTATCTGCTGCATCCGCCCGGCGGCATGGTGTCGGGTGATTTTCTCACCATTAATGTCAGTGCCGGTGAAAACAGCCATGTGCTGGTAACAACACCCGGAGCAGGACGTGTTTACCGCGCCCGTGCTGATGGTTTGCTGCAGCAGCAGAAAGTGCAGCTGACGGTTGATAACAACGCGGCACTGGAATGGATGCCACTGGAAACCATTTTATTTCCGTCATCGCGTGCGCAGCTGGAAACCGAAGTCCATCTGGGTGAAAACAGCCGCTATATCGGCTGGGATATTGTCAGCCTCGGTTTGCCCGCCAATGGCAGCCGTCTGGATGACCTTGGTCAGCACACCACGCTGAAGCAGGGGCTGCGTATTTATTATAAGCAACAGCTATTGCTGAATGAGCGCCTGAGCCTGCATCCGGGTAACAGCGAATTATTAAATGCCGCGGCCGGTTTCCGTGGCATGCCGGTACACGGTCTGTTAGTGGCCGGACCTTTTACTCAGGGCTTTTGTGAACAGGCTCTGGAAAAGCTTCAGGAGCTGTGCGCCGACCAACTGGCCGGTGTCAGCCTGAACGGCCAATTGTTAAGCGTGCGTTATCTTGGCACCTGCAGCGAGCAAGCCCGTCTGCTGCTGAGTGACGCCTGGGCGATTATCCGCCCGCAATTAATGCAACGTCCAGCCTGCGCTCCGCGCATCTGGGCAACCTGATTATTTCTGACTATTTAAAGCACTGATTGATTAACTGAGGTGAACGATGGAACTGCTACCGCGCGAAAAAGATAAGCTGCTGATTTTTACCGCAGCCCTGCTGGCAGAACGCCGCCTGAACCGTGGTCTGAAATTAAATTATCCGGAAGCCATGGCCTATCTGACCATGGAAATTATGGAAGGCGCACGCGATGGCAAAACCGTGGCCGAGCTGATGGGTTACGGTAAAACACTGCTGAGCGCCGATCAGGTAATGCCCGGCGTGCCGGAATTAATTCATGAGGTACAGGTAGAAGCGACCTTCCCGGATGGCACTAAGCTGGTCACCGTGCATGAGCCCATTGTTTAAAACGGCCTGCGTTTAAACAACTTCAGCCCAGATGCTCAACGGTTTACAGGAGAAAGAACATGATCCCAGGTGAAATTATCGTCGGCGAAGGCGATATCGAATTAAACGCAGGCCGTGAAACGCTTCGTCTGCGTGTTGAGAATACCGGTGACCGCCCGATTCAGGTTGGCTCCCATTATCATTTTTACGAAACCAATCCGGCGCTGTCGTTTGAGCGGGAAAAAACCAGAGGTTTCCGCCTGAATATTGCCTCGGGTACCGCCGTGCGTTTTGAGCCGGGCCAGGGCCGTGAAGTGGAATTAGTCGCCTACGCCGGAGACCGTATTGTCTACGGTTTCCGCGGCGAAATAATGGGCAAGCTGGATAACTGAGGGGAAGTACATGAGTAATAAAACCATGGACCGCACGTCCTACGCGCAGATGTTCGGCCCTACCACCGGCGATAAAGTGCGCCTCGGCGATACTGAATTATTTATTCAGATTGAAAAAGATTTCACCACCTACGGCGATGAAGTGAAATTCGGCGGCGGCAAAGTCATCCGTGATGGCATGGGCCAGAGCCAGCGCGTCAGCGCAGAAACCGTCGATCTGGTGATTACCAACGCCGTGGTGCTGGATCACTGGGGGATTGTAAAAGGCGATGTCGGTATTAAAGACGGTCGTATTTTTGCCGTAGGTAAAGCCGGTAATCCGGATATTCAGGATAACGTCGATATTATTGTCGGCCCGGGCACCGAAGTGATTGCCGGTGAAGGCTCCATTCTTACCGCTGGCGGTATCGATGCGCACATTCATTTTATTTGTCCGCAACAGGTCGAAGAAGCCTTAATGAGCGGCGTCACCACCATGATTGGCGGCGGCACCGGGCCTGCCACCGGCACTAACGCCACCACCTGTTCGTCCGGCCCCTGGTACATCGGCAAAATGCTGCAGGCCACCGACGATATGCCAATGAATTTCGGCTTTTTAGGTAAAGGCAACGCCAGCCTGCCAGAGGCACTGGAAGAACAACTGGAAGCCGGCGCCTGCGGTCTGAAATTACATGAAGACTGGGGCACCACACCGGCGTCCATCGACTGCTGTCTGAGCGTGGCGGAAAAATACGATGTGCAGGTTGCCATTCATACCGACACCCTGAATGAATCCGGTTTTGTTGATGACACCATTGGTGCTTTTAAAGACCGCGTAATTCATACCTACCATACCGAAGGGGCCGGTGGTGGCCATGCGCCGGATATTATCCGCGCCTGTTCTTACCCCAATGTGCTGCCCTCTTCCACCAACCCAACGCGCCCTTATACGCGTAATACGGTGGATGAACATCTGGATATGCTGATGGTCTGTCATCACCTTGACAGCAGCATTCCTGAAGACGTTGCTTTTGCCGATTCGCGCATCCGTAAAGAAACCATTGCCGCTGAAGATATTTTTCACGACCGTGGCGCCTTCAGCATGATCTCATCCGACTCTCAGGCCATGGGCCGCGTGGGCGAAGTGATTACCCGCACCTGGCAGACGGCGCATAAAATGAAAACCCAGTTCGGTTTATTAAAAGAAGATCTGGAGATCGGCGCCGATAATTTCCGCGCGCGCCGCTACATCGCCAAGTACACCATTAACCCGGCCATTGCTCATGGTATTTCCCACGAAGTGGGTTCCATCGAAAAAGGTAAGCTGGCTGATCTGGTGTTGTGGAAACCGGCTTTTTTTGCCACCAAGCCGAGCATGATTATTAAAGGCGGCATGATTGCCGCAGCGCCGATGGGCGATCCGAATGCGTCGATTCCGACACCACAGCCGGTGCATTACCGCATGATGTTCGGTGCCTTTGGTAAAGCCGCTGCCGCCACCAGCCTGACCTTTGTATCGGCAGCGGCGTTAAATAATAACGTCGGTGAAAAACTGGGAGTTAAACGCACCTTAGCGGCCTGTAAAAATACCCGCAATATCCGTAAATCAGACATGATTCTGAACGACTGGATGCCGGACGTTACCGTTGATCCGCAAACCTATGAAGTGCGTGCCGACGGCGAATTACTGACCTGCGAACCGGCCAGCGAACTGCCACTGGCACAACTGTATAACTTATTTTAACCGTGCAATATAAAAGCACTGTTTTAAGGACTGCTTATGTTGGAAGTTTACGAACGTCTTGGCACCCATTGCCATGATCCTGTCAGTGCTACGGTCGTGCTGAACTACGAACAGCGCGACCGTGGTCGTCTGCGTCTGACCAGTACCGACGGCGAAGAAGTCCGCCTGTTTCTGGAGCGTGGCAAACCCTTGCTGGTTGGTGAATTTTTACGCGCCACCGATGGCAAAATCGTAAAAATTGAAGGCGCTGAAGAAGACGTCGCCCACGCCAGCTGCGACGACTGGCAAACCTTTGCCAAAGCCTGTTATCACCTCGGCAACCGCCATGTAAAAGTGGAAGTGGGTGAACGCTGGTTACGGATAAAACCGGATCATGTGCTGGAAGATATGCTGCATCTGCTTGGCCTGATGGTCAGCCATGAACACGCCGTCTTTGTACCTGAGTCCGGCGCTTATGCACCCGGTTACGGGCATTCGCATGGTCATTCACATGGCCACTCACATGGGCATTCCCACGATCATGGTCATCACCACGGCCATAACGGCGGGCATAGCCATGATGACGAACATGATAAAGGGCACGGTGACGGACATGACCACTGATCACCACGCGGCGCTAACAACACCGGGGCTGCTGCGTTTATTGCAGCTGTCCAGTGTCAGCCTGCCGGTGGGTGGTTACGCCTTTTCTCAGGGGCTGGAATACGCCGTGGAAAAAGGCTGGGTCAGTAATATGGCAAAGACCCGTGACTGGATTGCGCTGCAATTGCACGAAACCCAGGCGCTGATTGATTTACCGGTATTAAAAGGTGCGATGCAGGCGGTGACCGCAGCCAATGAAAAAGGCTGGGAAAGCTGGAACGATTTAATTCTGGCCAGCCGCGAAACCAGCGAATTACGCCTTACCGATACCGCCATGGGCGAGGCTCTGGTGCGTTTATTAAAGCAGCTGGACGTTAAGCTGCCGCGCTATGCCAGTGAGGCCGAAGGCGATGTCAGCTTTGTTGCACTGTATGCCTATCCGGCGGTGCAGTGGCAGATTCCGTTTGCTGCCGCCGCCACCGGTCTGACCTTTGCCTGGCTGGAAAATCAGATTGCCGCCGCCACCAAGCTGGTACCGCTGGGCCAGACTCAGGCGCAGCAATTATTAAGTGATTTACAGACGCTGATTCCGGCCACTATCCGCACTGCAGAAGACGTGGATGAAGCAGAAATTGGCGGCTCGTTACCGGCATTAGCCATTGCCAGTGCGCAGCATGAAACGCAATACACGCGCCTGTTCCGATCATGAGGGCTGGTTGCATTACATCATTAAAAATTTAAGCAAGACTCAGAATTACTGGAGAACAAAATGAAAAAACAAACCTTACGCGTAGGTGTCGGTGGTCCGGTCGGCTCCGGTAAAACAGCATTATTACGCTCGCTCTGTTCTGCCCTGCGTGATCACTACAATATTGCGGTGGTAACCAACGATATTTACACCAAAGAAGATGCCGAATTCTTAACCCGTAACGAAGCGCTGTCAGCTGACCGCATCATGGGCGTGGAAACCGGAGGTTGTCCGCATACCGCGATCCGCGAAGATGCCTCGATGAACCTGGCGGCTATCGACGTATTAATGAAACGTCATGGTGATCTGGATGTGGTCTTTGTCGAAAGCGGCGGCGATAACCTGAGTGCGACGTTCAGCCCGGAATTATCCGACCTGACCATTTATGTGATCGACGTATCCGCCGGTGACAAAATTCCGCGTAAAGGTGGCCCCGGCATTACCCGCTCCGATTTACTGGTGATTAATAAAACCGACCTGGCGCCACTGGTGGGTGCCGATCTGGATGTGATGGACCGCGATGCGAAAAAAATGCGCGGTGAGCGTCCCTTTGTATTTTCTAACCTGAAAAAGGCGCAGGGGCTGGACGATATTATTCAGTTTATTGTGACCGAGGGGATGCTGGAGCAAAAAGAGATCCCACCCGCCAAGGCGGTCGTCTGATCTGAGCTGCTGCACTGGACGTCTGACGTCTGACGTCCGGCGCGTTAACCTGAATTAAATTTTAAATATTTCCTCCCCAGGAGACTCTTATGAAAAAAGTTCTGATCTCTGCCGCAGCCCTGCTGATGCCAGCCGCTGCTTTTGCTCATACCGGTCATGAAGTGTCTGGTTTTGCTGCCGGTGTGGCACATCCTTTTACCGGGCTTGATCACCTGCTGGCGATGCTGGCAGTGGGTCTGTGGGCCGCACGCCAGAGTGGTACCGCCCGCTGGGCGACGCCACTGGCCTTTGTTGCCATGATGGCGGTGGGTGCTCTGGCCGGCGCCAGCAGCCTGCAGCTGCCGTTTACCGAACTGATGATTGCCGCCTCTGTGGTGGTGTTCGGTGGTCTGATTGCCTTTAACCTGAAACAAGGCGCTCTGGCCGGTGCATTGCTGGCCGGTGGTTTTGCCTTTTTCCACGGTTTTGCCCACGGTGTGGAAATGCCGGCGATGAGCACTCTGGCAACCTATGGCGCGGGCTTCCTGCTGGCCACCGCTGTTCTGCATGCAGCCGGTTATGCGCTGGCCGCCTTTGGTCACAGCAAAGCAGCTGATATCAGCCGTCGTGTGGCTGGTGCCGTTATCGCGCTGACCGGTATTGCTTTAGGCGCAGCCTGAGACCCGCTGCTGACTAAGCCTGCCGCCGTGAAAGCCAGCGACTGGTTTTCACGGCGTAAGGTCCTGCTGATCATTTATTGATCTGAGTCGTGACCATGCCTCCGCCATAGCGCTACAGTGAACGGGTATCACCTGTGTTTGCAGCCCTTAAAGGAGGCTCCCATGAAAACACGCTATATTGCCCTGCCCGTCTTGTCCGTCTTATTTTCCGCATCATTTTTACTGAGCACTGGTGCTCAGGCCGCCGATGTTCCTGCCCGTGGGCCTATGGCCTTCAGCGATTACGACACCGATAAAAACGGCAGTATTTCTGAAGCCGAATTCAATGCCGCCCATGACAAACGCATGCAAAATAACTCTGCCGCCGGTATGCCGATGAAAGGCGCCGCTAAACGCCCTATGTTCAGCCAGTTTGATAGCAATAACGATGGCAAGCTGAGCGCCGAGGAGCTGAAGAATGGCCAGATGCATCATCAGCAGGAAATGATGGATATGCGTAAAGATCAAATGATGAATATGCAGAACATGCATAAGAAAAATATGCAGCAATAGTTCGCAGGCAGGCGGCGTATTACGTCGCCTGCATTAATCACCGTATCAGACCCGGACAGCCTGGTTATTCAGCTGACACATAAGTGAACAGCCAGCGGGCAGAAAAAGCGTTACACTGCCGCTATTATTTCAACTGCCGCGACACGCAACGATGCCTCAGCCTCAGAATGGCGATCCTTCCGCAAGCCACCAGCCACCGCTTTCTGCACATGAGTTACGGCCATCCTTTGTCCGTCTCGACCAGTATATTCCTGACATTCTGATCGACCTGAAATACGCCGGTTGCGATAACTTTATTGGCGCGGTGGTGGATGGTTACCAGCAGGCCTGTGCATTGCTCAGCCGTCCGGCGGCAGAAGCTCTGGCCAATGTGGCAGCCGAATTACGTCAGCAAAACCTGCGCTTAAAAATCTTTGATGCTTATCGCCCGCAACGCGCGGTCGACCATTTTTTACGCTGGGCCAGCAGTGCCGAAGACTTGCGCACCAAAGAGCGTTTTTATCCGGCGCTGGAAAAGCCGCAACTGTTTGAGCAGGGTTACTTATTCAGCCACTCCTCACACTCACGCGGCAGTACCGCCGACCTGACCCTGACCGACAACGACGGTCGGGAGCTGGATATGGGTACCATCTTTGATTTCTTTGGCCCGCAGTCCTGGCCGGAGTCGGCGGACGTCAGCCCCCATCAGCGCGCCAACCGCGATTTACTGCAGAGCGTTATGCGTCGCCACGGTTTTACAGGTGTGCGGGAAGAGTGGTGGCACTTTACCCTTGCCGATGAACCCTACCCCGATCAGTATTTTGATTTTTTGCCTTGGGAATAAAACTCCGCCCATACCTCATACGGCCATAAAAAGCAGCTGGATGACAAAAACAATTCTGCCTTATACCTGCGGTTATTACCGTAGTTATACCTAGGGCTAAGTATTATAAACCCGACTGGCGGCAGCCCGCGCCACGCAGTATGCTGAACCATTGCCATTAATAAAGGTAGGGCTATGCTCTCTTCCGCTTTTTTCCGGCGCTGGCGCGGACCACTGATTTTAACGGCCGATATTCTGCTGTTTGTGCTGCTGCTCAAAACCCTGCCCTTTGCTCCGGCGGTGGTTACCGGGCTGAGTATTCTGGTGTTTATTGCTGTGCTGTGGCTGACCGAAGCCATTCATGTATCGGTAACCGCATTACTGGTCCCCATTCTGGCCGTCGGTTTCGGCATCTTTAAAACACCTCAGGCACTGAGTAACTTTGCCGACCCTATTATCTTTTTGTTTCTTGGTGGCTTTGCTCTGGCTTCAGCACTGCATGCTCAGGAGCTTGACCGCGCCATCGCCAATAAAGTACTGAATATTGCCCGTGGCCGTCTGGCCATTGCGGTGCTGATGATGTTTGCCGTATCGGCTGGCCTGTCGATGTGGGTCAGTAACACTGCTACGGCGGCCATGATGTTGCCGTTGGTGCTGGGTATGCTCAGCCAGCTTGACCGAGAAAAACATCACCGCACCTACGTATTTACCCTGCTCGGCGTTGCCTACTGCGCCAGTATTGGCGGTATCGCTACTCTGGTTGGCAGCCCGCCGAATGCCATTGCTGCAGCACAGAATGGCATGACATTTGTCGATTGGATGAAACTGGCGCTGCCGGTGACGCTGGTTCTGCTTCCGGTTGCTGTCGGCGTACTGTACTGGGTACTAAAACCCGATCTGAAACAACGCTTCAGCGTGCAGAAAAGTACTCTGGTCTGGGATAACAATAAACGTATTACCCTCGCCATTTTTGTCATCACCGTATTGTGCTGGATTTTCAGTGCTCCGCTGAATGCCTGGCTCGGCAAATTTGCATCCTTTGACAGTATTATTGGTATCAGCGCCATTATTGCACTGGCCACCAGTGGCGTGGTGAGCTGGAAAGATATTGAAAAAACCACCGACTGGAGTGTGCTGTTATTGTTCGGTGGCGGTCTGTGCCTCAGTGCCATTTTAAAAGCCACCGGCACCAGTGAATTTCTGGCGCACAGTATTGGCGATTTTCTGCACTCCGGCGGCACTCTCGTAGCACTGCTGAGTATTGTGACCTTTGTGGTGTTTCTTACCGAGTTTGCCAGCAACACCGCCAGCGCCGCACTGTTAGTACCGGTATTTGCGGCCATTGCCGACAGCCTGGGTGTATCACCGGTTATTCTGTCGGCGCTGATTGCCATCGCCGCCTCCTGTGCCTTTATGCTGCCGGTCGCCACACCACCCAATGCCATCGTATTCGGCAGCGGTTATGTGCAGCAAAGTGAAATGATGCGCGTGGGTATCTGGCTGAATCTGGCCTGCATTATTGTGCTGACCCTGTTTGCCTGGTTGTTCTGGTAAAGAGGAGTTTCTCAGCGAAACGCGCATAAAAAAACGGCTGAGGTTTTACTCAGCCGTTTTTTATTTCGCCGCTCAGGCGTTGGAGGTAGTGTTGCCGAAAATCCGCTTTAATGCCGAATTAATCCAGCCTGCTTCACGCTTCAGCACTTTTTTTACCACCGGCACATAATCGACATCCTCGTGGCGGATATGCTGAATAAGCCACGCCATTAATGACGTACGCACCCGGCGGGCAATACCAAACGGATCGCGGCCGCTGGTCAGCTCTTCCTGCATACGCGCAATTTTATCTTCGAAGCGGCGATGCACCATCTGGTGCGCGCTCAGCAAAACATAACCCGCCTGATTCATTAACTGCTCTTCAAACACAAAATGATCCAGGGTGTAGTCACGCAGGCGCTCCATAACGTCGAAAACCTCATCCACGTTTTCAGAGCTGATCGCTCGTGTCAGATCATTGATGTAATACACAATCTGGCGATGCTGGGCATCAATCACTTCAATTCCCAGATTCAGGTCAGCGGTCCACTCATACATTTCCATAGCCGGAACATCCTTTCGCTGTTGTTTTTATTAATATACTCCGGCGAGTCTAGTTAAATGGCCTGATCTGAAATTGATCTGAATCAATTCCCACACACTTTGAAAGGTCAAATTCACGCAAAATACAACGTCCATCACATTTACGATTCCTGCCAATTCCGTGCATGACGACCCCCTCTCACTGCCCTATGATGCATGCCTGAAAATGGCTTTTCTGCAGAAACCTATGCAGAAAGAGCCGCATAAAAATACAACGAGGATACTATGAAAGCCTTCTGGACCCTGTTCACCGCCCTGATGCTTACCTTCGGACTTGCCAGCACCGCGGATGCCGCACGCTTTGGCTCCGGTGGTTTTGGCAAATCCAAAGCTGTGCCTTTCCAACAGAAAAAAGCCACTCCGGATCAGACCCAGAAACAGCAGCCAGCCAACAGCGCCCGTCCGGGCAGCGGTCTGGGTAAAGGCTTGCTGGGTGGTTTACTGGCCGGTGGCCTGTTCGCCTACCTGCTGGGCAGCGGCGCCTTTGAAGGCATTCAGATGATGGATATTCTGCTGCTGGCGCTGGTTGGTTTTGTTCTGTTCAAGCTGTTGCGTGGCCGCGCCGCTCAGCACAATGCGCCACAGAGTGCTTATTCCGCTGCCGGCAATGCTGCTCAGCAACGTCAGAGCTTCGATATGGGTAATCTCGCCGACAACGGTGCTGCTGCCACTTCTGGCAACAGCGCCGCTTTTGCTGCCGAAGCCAGCATTGATCTGCCAGCCGGTTTTGATCAGCAGGCCTTTATCGACGGTGCCTTACAGCACTACCGTGAAGTACAGGAAGCCTGGAATCAGGGCAACCTCGATACCATTGCTGAATACGTCAGCCCGGGCCTGTATGCCGCCCTCGCCAACCAGCGCAACCGTATGATGGTGCCACCACAAACCGAAGTGCTGGATTTAAGCGCCGAAATCGTCGCCGCCGGTCAGGCCGGAGACACCGCCGAAATCAGCCTGCTGTTTAAAGGCCGCGTACGCGACCTGCTGGAAAAATCCGAAGACGGTATTTTTGATATCTGGCATCTGGAGCGTGATCTGAGCAAAGACAACGCGCCATGGCTGATCGTGGGCATTCAGGCCGAATAAAACGGCCGGTTTTCCTTTCATCTGCTTTAACGCAACAGGGCAGCACAATGTGCTGCCCTGTTGCGTTAAGACCGCTATCAATCTTTTGGCGCTACCTTGGTGGGCAACCGCCTTCTGACAACCTCAGGCCGCAATCGCCTGTTCCAGTTTTTCCAGTAATAACGCTTTTTGTTCCGTACTGATAAAGCTGGCCTGAATACTGTTGGCGGCCAGCTGCGCAGCCTGCCCGCAGGTCATCCCGAGATGATCCGCCAGCGCCTGATAATTGGCCAGCAGATAGCCACCAAAAAACGCCGGATCATCGGCATTAACGGTAACGCACAAACCGCGCTGCAGTAATTGCAGAATCGGATGTTCGCTCATGTGCTGGTAGACCTTTAAACGGGTATTCGACAGCGGACATACGGTTAACGGTATACCTTCGGCTGCCAGACGATCCATCATTGCTTCACTGTCAGTACAGCGCACACCATGGTCGATACGCTCAACCTTTAAAATATCGAGCGCCCCTTCGATATAAGCAATCGGGCCTTCTTCACCGGCGTGGGCCACCCGGTGCAAACCAAGTTCAGCAGCGGCAGCAAAGACTTTGGCAAACTTTTCCGGCGGGTTACCCAGTTCGGAAGAGTCGAGGCCAACACCGATGAATAAATGCAGATACGGAATTGCCTGCTCCAGGGTGACAAAGGCCGCTTCTTCACTCAAATGGCGCAGGAAGCACAGAATCAGACCGCTGCTGATACCGAGCTGCTGCTGACCATCGGCCAGGGCGCGGCTGATACCATCAAGCACGGTTTCCATGCTGATCCCGCGCTCTGTGTGGGTCTGCGGATCAAAGAAAGGCTCAATATGCACAACGCCTTCGTCATGGCAGCGCTGCAGATACGCCCAGGTTAAGTCGTAAAAATCCTGCTCGGTACGCAGCACGTCGGCGCACTGGTAATAGATATCGAGAAAGGACTGCAGGTTGGTAAAGTTATAGGCCTGGCGGATCTGATCCACATCCTGATAAGGCAACTGGATGCCATTGCGTGCCGCCAGAGCAAACATCAGCTCGGGCTCCAGTGAACCTTCCAGGTGCAGGTGCAGTTCGGTTTTAGGCAAGGCCCGTAAAAAAGCGTCGTCAGCAACCTCTGCTGCACGACTGGTTGTCAGAAAGTGTTCAAATCCGCTCATGGTGGTCTCCCGGTCAGCCTTCGTCCTGAGTGCGATAGGCATAGGTGGCGGCAAAGCGCGACAGAATCCACTCGCCACTGGTGATTAAAGGATAGCGTGCATTTCGCTCGGCAGTGATGCAGCTCGGAATACAGGTTACCGGTGTGTCATAACGTGGCTCGACAAAAAACGGCATGGAATAACGGTGTACGCCCGCTGCCAGATTACGCACCCGGTGCTGGGTAGACAGATAAAAGTCATTGGTCCAGCGCTGCATAAGATCACCGATATTCACCACCAGCGCATCTTTTACTGGCGGTGCCGCCACCCATTCACCCTGTGCATTGCAGACTTCCAGACCGCCGACATCGTCCTGCAGCAGCAGGGTCAGGCAACCGTAATCGGTGTGGGCTCCGGCGGCCTTGGTCTCGTCATCAACCACCTGATCGGCCGGACGGGGTGGATAGTGAATCATGCGCAGCACCGAAGTATGCTGATCATCGAAATACTGGTTAAAGAAGTCATCGGGTAACTGCAGTGCAATCGCCATGGCTTTTAACAGACGGCGGGCAACACTCATTAACAGCCCGTAATGCTGATTCATCTGCTGCTGGAAACCGGGTAATACGCCGTACTGGTTCGGGCCATACAATTTCGGGAAGGCTTTAACAACCGGGTGCTCAGGGTGAATATCGAGCGCCATATCGAAGGTTTCTTTCCAGTCGCTGGGCTTGCTCGGGTCGAGCTGCTCGGCGCCGGCGCTGCCCCAGCCACGATGATTGCTGCTGTTGGCAATCAGCATCTGTTGTTTCAGCTCTTCCGGCTGGGCAAAAAATGTTTTCGCCAGAGCAAACATGCTCTCCAGCTGGGCTGAGGAAATACCGTGCCCCTGAATATAGAAAAAACCGATTTCACGGCAAGCCTGGTCAATTTTATCCACGACCGGCAGCCAGTGTTCACGCTGATCGCTGAACAGCGGGGAAATATCAATGAGGGGAACATTATTCATCGTCATAGTTCGTGCCTTCTTTATTTAAAAATAAGCACCCGGCGGCCAACAAGAGTCTTACCAACATCCGTACCCGGCAGGTGTCTTTTTACGCACAGACAATTTGTCGGGCATAAAAAGAAGTCCGGTATTCACTCTTACCAAGAGGGTATTTTGGAACCGCGTTTATGCTGCTGTGTTGCGCACAGCCGATAAAGGCGTTTCCCTTCTTACCAAGAGAATGGCGTCTTGGGCTCTTATGGTCTGGCTTCCATGCAGACAGAGCGGCTAAAGCCGCTCTGCCGGAACAATGACAGCAGGGCCTGTTAACACTAATTAAACAGGCCCAGGGTCAGTATTATTTCGGGATAGTAGCGTCAATGCCTTCAACAAACCAGTTAACACCGGCAAGTTCGGTATCGGTCAGAGTGTGACCGGCAGGCACCACTTCTTTACCCTGGTTGTCTGTGATCGGACCTGTGAACGGATGGAATTCACCGGATTTGATTTTAGCCTGCATATCGTTCACGGCTTTCTTAACATCCGCTGGCAGGTTGTCGTTCATAGAAGCAACAGACAGCATATCTTCAGCGAAACCACCCCAGAAATCCTGTGGTGCCCAGGTACCCGCTTTCACTTTCTCGATCACATCGATGTAGTGTGGTGCCCAGTCGTCACGGATAGAGAACATATGCGCAGTCGGAGCAAACTTGCTCATGTCAGATGCCTGACCTACCGCTTTAACACCACGCTTTTCCGCAGCCATTAATGGCGCCGGAGAGTCAGTGTGCTGAATCAGTACGTCAACGCCCTGGTCGATCAGAGCATTAGCCGCTTCGCTTTCTTTAACCGGGTCGTACCAGGTGCTTACCCACATGATCTTGATTTTAACATCCGGATTTACGGCTTTAGCCGCCATATATACGGAGTTAATATCACGGATTACTTCAGGGATAGGGAACGATGCGATGTAACCGATGGTATTGGTTTTGGTCATCATACCGGCAGCAGTACCGGACAGGTAACGGCCTTCATAGGTACGCAGCGCATAGGTCGACATGTTTTTGCTGCGTTTGTAACCGGTAGCGTGTTCAAAAGTAACCTTAGGGAAACGCTTGGCCACTTTCTCAGTCGGGTTCATAAAACCGAATGAGGTGGTGAAGATAATATCATTGCCGCTCTGCGCCATCTGACGGATAACACGCTCAGCATCAGCACCTTCAGGTACTTTCTCAACGAAGGTGGTTTTTACTTTATCGCCAAAATGTTCTTCAACCTGCTGACGGGCGCGATCGTGCTCATAAGACCAGCCATAATCTCCCACCGGACCAACGTATACGAAGCCCACTTTCATCGGGTCTTCGGCCATTGCCCCAGTGCTCAGACCCAGTGCCAGAGCTGCTGAGGTTACCCAGCGTTGCCAGTTCTTGTGTTTCTTCATCATAGTTTTGCTCCAAAGGTATACCTGCATGCAGGCTGTTAAAAACAGATCCATTGCCAATTTAGCAATAACTTGGCCAACTGGTCAGGAATAACAGAAATATGAATAAAATTGCCACATTATGCCAGACTCAGCAGGAAAGGTTGGCCTGTAAAGATGAAAACTCCGCCAAAAGCGCACTAAAAAACAGCCTGACGCGCCATATTACGCACCAATTACGACCAGCTCATCCACATCACCCCGACCGGCAGCAATAAAAAAGGGAAGCCGTTGCTTCCCCTTTTGCACTGCGAACACCGCCTGTCAGTGTGTTGCCTGCGGTTCCTGCCGGACTTTATCCGGGAAGGAATAGCGCAACACACGTTTAACCACCGTAAGATACTGATGCACAAAGGAGCCGGTATTATAAGGAATGCCGTGCGCCTGACACACCTTCTCCACTTTTTTGGCCATTTGCGGATAATGGCGGGCCGGAATATCCGGAAACAGATGATGCTCAATCTGACAGCTTAAATGGCCGGTCAGAATATGAAACCAGCGCGCGCCTTCAAGATTGGAGGAGCCCAGAATCTGGCGGTAATACCACTGACCACGGGTTTCGTTTTTACATTCCTCTTCACTGAAGGTTTGCGCATCTTCAGTAAAATGACCGCAGAAAATAATGGTCGAGGTCCACAGATTACGGATCAGGTTGGCACACAGATTACCCAGCAATACTGACCAGAAAACCGGGAAGCACAACAGCGGCCAGAAAATATAATCTTTAAATACCTGCTTGCCGATTTTGCTGAAAAAAGCCGATTTTAATTCACTGCGGCTGATCGGCAGATGGCTCTCTTTACGGCGTTTACCAAAGAAAATACGCTCAGCGGCCAGCTCGTGATATGCCACGCCCCATTGAAATAACAGGCTCAGATTCAGGTAAGTAAAAAACTGCCAGAGGTTTTTCTTACGCCATGGAATATCGTCACTCAGACGCAGCAGGCCGTAACCGTAGTCACGGTCTTTACCGATAATATTGGTGTAGGTGTGGTGTTCATGATTGTGATAACGCTTCCAGGAGTCACCATCACCAACAATATCCCACTCAAAATGACGCGAATTAATATGCGGATCATTCATCCAGTCATACTGGCCGTGCATCACGTTATGGCCAATTTCCATATTGTCGAGAATTTTAGCCAGCGCCAGCATAAGAACCCCGGCAACCCAGAATAACGGGTGTACAAAACCCAGTACGATCACCAGCCGCGAGAGTAAATCCAGCGTCCGCTGAAAGCGGATGACACGGCGGATATAATCGGCATCGGCCTGACCGACTTGGCTCAGGGTTTCATCGCGGATGGCATTAATTTCCTGCTCAAAACTGAACAGGGTTTCTGCAGATGGAATACTTGTTGTCATTATTGGCCTCACAGATCCAGAATCAGGTCGCTGGCGGCAACCGAGATACACAGCTGAATATCTTCGCTGCCGGTATCGGAATAGGTACCGGTTTTGGTGTTAAACACCACCCCGCTTTCTTTTTTACAGATGCACTGATGACAGACGCCGATACGACAGCCACTGACCGGTTTAAGCCCGGCCTGTTCTGCAACATCAAGAAGTGTTTGTGCCGGTTGCGCGGCGACGTCGGCATTAATGGCCGAGCGCTTAAAGGCGACCAGCGTGTCGCTGGCGTTGGCGCGCTGCATATCAATGGGTGCTGCGCCAAAGTACTCAAAGCGGATCTGCGCCGGATCAACGTTCAGTTCACCCAGAACCGTACGGGCAGCCTGAATCATCGGCGTCGGGCCACAGATCATAATGTCGCGGGCGGAAAAATCCGGGCAATATTCGCGGATATGCTCTGCACTGATAAAACCATGATCTTCATTATTCAGCAGTGTCAGACTGAACTGCGGCATATCCAGCAACAGACGGTCGAACTCCTCACGGAACAGAAAATGCTGTGCATGGCGGGCAAAATACAGCAACTGTACCGGGCGCACAGAGCCCTCACGCTGCAGTTGCTGCAACAACGAACGGAAAGGCGTGATACCGCTGCCACCGGCAATCAGCAACAAAGGAGCAGTACTCTGGCTGACAACAAAATCACCCTGTGCTGCAGACAGGTTTACCAGCCCACCATCAGCAAAGTGCTGACGTAACCAGGGGGTGATACGCCCCTGATCCTGCACACGGATGGTCAGCTCAATCAGCCCGGTACGGGCGAAATAATCCGGCGACGAAGAAATACTGAAAATACGGCTGACCCGCCGGCCATCCTGTTCGGCACTGATTTCAACGTATTGCCCGGCCTGAAAGCCCGCCCAGCGTTTAGACGGGCGCAGCACCAGAGAATACACATCCTCCAGCTCAGTACGTACTTTCAGTACGCGGGCACGCCAGCCAGCGGTACTCCAGTGAGGCAGAAAAAACTGAATCAGCGGTTCGAAATAAGCAGAAAAGTGATCGTGCTGGGTCAGGCTGGATGCCAGCCAGCGGCGCAGTCCCGCACCTGTTGCTTCTGTAAGCGGAGCTGGCCCGGAGGAGCGCGGTGAGAGCGCAGGGTCGGTAATAGTCGTCATGTTGCACCTGATTCAATGTGGACACATCTGCGTGTGTTTAATTATCAGCGCGTGTTTTAACGACTCATCCGACTAAAGTCCAACAGGGAAAATCGGCCACAAAAGCAGGCCTGCTCTGGCATATCCGGCACTCTGCAGCCGAGTAAGTGCTCCCTAACCCGTGAGTAATTGGCACACTTAGCGATGAGAGACAGAACACCAGAATCCGCAGATTGTACGGCCAGATCCGGAATAGATTATTAACCATAAGGAATCAATATTATGATTCAGCCCGGATAATCCCTGACCAGGAACAGTAATAGCAGCGGCAGTATTACAGGGTTGTCTGCAGCGCTGATGAGGGACTCTTCTCTTCCTGAACCGAGTGCTCCGGCACAGCCTGACCCTCGCTGATCACCCGGTTACGGCCGGAATGTTTGGCCAGATACAGACGCTGATCGGCCATGCTGTAAAGATGAACGAAATCATCACCATCGGCCCCCAGCGTCGCCACTCCGGCACTCAGTGTCAGCCTCGTACGCAGCGCAGCAACTAGCTGATGCTGCTCTGCCAGGCTGAGGCGCAGTGATTCAGCCAGTGCATGGGCTTCTTCGCGCCCACTCCCTGGCAACAGGATGCAGAACTCTTCACCACCGAGGCGGAAAGCCGAATCCCGGCGGCGCAGATGCTGCCGAATATGAGCGGCAACCGCGACCAATGCCTGATCGCCGGTATCATGACCGTAGTGGTCATTAATTTTCTTGAAATAATCGAGGTCGATCAGCAGCAGACTGAGAGGTTGTCGCTGAGCTTCAGCCTGCTGCCGCTCACGGTTAAAGATTTCGGTCAGACGCAGACGGTTATACAAGCCGGTCAGAGCATCTCTGGATGCCAGCTTCATCAGGATTCGCTGCGAGCGCTCACGGCTTAATTCATAAATATGTGAGAACGCCCACAGGGCCGCAGCGCAAACCATCACGTTAGCCAGCACCACGGTATTAATCACTTCCGGATTATTGTGAAAACGCCAGATATACACCGCCGCCGCCAGCGTCATAAATACGCAGGTCATGGCAAAGCCCCGCCACAATCCAAGCAACAGATAAGAGACAATCGGAATCAGCAGTACCCAGACAAACATGCCATAGCTGATACGCGAATCCGATAATGCAAACAGAATGATGGAAAAAAACGGGATCAGATACAGAAAAGACCACAGCCGCAGGGCTTTCAGAGCATCAACATTACGCCATAACCACAACGAAGCGACACTCATCGCCAGCTCAGTCCAGGCCAGTCCGATCAGACCGCGCTGAATATTAATCAGGAAGTAAAAAACGCCGGCGCCGCTGACCATCAGCAATAACCCTTTAAAAATCACACGCTGGTGGAGGGGTTCCGGGGTAACTGACATGCTGTTTCCTGTTAAGTAACCTGTCAGCACAGACACAAAAGTGTGGCAATACTGCGTACGGGATCATTGATGACCCTCAGGCATTAGTAAATATGCGACATTGATATTGATCTTAGCGAGTTATCAGCAGCGACACGATGATTCTTCTGTGAGCTTTGGTAACCCATTGTCGCAACCTGTTATCGCAGAATGCTACGCCTTCAGCTGCCCTCTCGCCGGCCAAAGCGGGGAATAAATCGCAGCCATAAAAAAAGCGACCCGAAGGTCGCTTTTTCTGAACACTAACGTGTCAACATTTTCTAAGCAATCTTAGATGTTGTTGAACTGGTTAGAAGTGTTCTTAGCACCGCCTGCTTTCAGTGCGTAATCACCAGAGAAGTACTCTTTGTGATCATCACCGATGTCAGAACCGGACATGTTCTGGTGCTTAACGCAAGCGATACCCTGACGGATTTCCTTACGCTGAACGCCAGCAACGTAACCCAGCATACCGGCTTCGCCGAAGTATTCTTTAGCCAGGTTGTCCACAGACAGAGCAGTGGTGTGGTAAGTAGGCAGAGTGATCAGGTGATGGAAGATGTTCGCTTCACGTGAAGATTCAGCCTGGAAGTTCTGGATACGCTTGTCAGCTTCTGCAGCCAGCTCAGACGCATCGTAGTCAGCAGACATCAGCTTGGTACGGTCGTAAGCAGAAACGTCTTTGCCTTCAGCAACCCATGCATCATAGGTCTGCTGACGGAAGCTCAGAGTCCAGTTGAAAGATGGAGAGTTGTTGTAAACCAGTTTCGCATCTGGGTGAACTTTACGAACGTCGTTCATCATGTCACGGATTTCGTGAACAGTTGGGATCGCAGTTTCGATCCACAGCAGGTCAGCACCAGCGTTGATAGCGTGGATACAGTCGAATACGCAACGCTCATGGCCAGTACCTTCACGGAACTGGAACAGACCAGAAGCCAGACGCTTAGGACGAACCAGTTTGCCATCACGGCTGATCAGTACGTCACCAGCTTTGGTTTCTTCAGGAGTTACTTCTTCAACGTCCAGGAAGGAGTTGTAGATGTCGCCTTCGTCGCCTGGCTCGTTCACAACAGCGATCTGCTTGGTCAGGCCAGCACCTTCGGAGTCGGTACGTGCAACGATGATACCGTCGTCAACGCCCATTTCCAGGAACGCGTAACGCAGAGCACGGATTTTAGAGTGGAAGTCAGCGTGTGGAACAGTAACTTTACCGTCCTGGTGACCACACTGCTTCTCATCAGCAACCTGGTTTTCGATCTGCAGTGCACAAGCACCAGCTTCGATCATTTTCTTAGCCAGCAGGTAAGTGGCTTCTTCGTTACCGAAACCAGCGTCGATGTCAGCGATGATAGGTACGATGTGAGTTTCGTAGTTATCGATCTTAGCTTCAACTTCTTTGGCTTTGGCTTCGTCGCCAGCAGCGCGTGCAGCGTCCAGTTCACGGAACAGGCCACCCAGTTCACGAGCATCAGCCTGACGCAGGAACTTGTACAGTTCTTCGATCAGGTCAGCAACAACAGTTTTCTCGTGCATAGACTGGTCAGGCAGTGGACCGAAGTCAGAACGCAGAGCAGCAACCATCCAGCCAGACAGGTACAGGTATTTACGTTCAGTAGTACCGAAGTGCTTCTTGATAGAGATCAGTTTCTGCTGACCTACAAAACCGTGCCAGCAACCCAGAGACTGAGTGTATTTGGTTTTGTCTTTGTCGAACTCAGCCATGTCACGACGCATGATAGCGGCAGTGTACTTAGCGATATCCAGACCGGTTTTGAATTTGTTCTGCAGACGCATACGGGCTACAGATTCTGGCTTGATAGCAGACCACTGAGCACCGTTCTTTTCGATCAGCGCCTGAGCAGCTTTGGTTTCAGCTTGGTATGACATGAATCAGTCCTTCAAGTTGGTGGGTGACGTTCGTCCTGACAGTCACAATGACTGCGGGCAATACGTTAAATGCAGACGAATAGTAGTGATTTCATCCCCATAATTGAAATCAATACTATGTATACCTGACATTTCTCTGATGAATACAAAGAATACATAAGACCAAAGGGCTTTACAGGGGTGGCAATAACGGCTGAAAGCCCGACTATCCTCCCCGGTTGCCCGACAGAAAGGTACACAGAAAAGCGGGCAGCAACTCAGACAAACTCAGCGGCTGCGACTGCGCTGGACCAGGCCCACTGGAAATTAAAACCGCCCAGATGACCGGTGACATCCACCACCTCGCCAATAAAGAACAACCCCGGAAAACGCTGTGCTTCCATGGTTTTGGATGACAACTCAGCCGTATCGACCCCGCCCAGCGCTACCTCAGCGGTGCGGTAACCTTCGGTTCCGGCCGGTTTCACCTGCCACTGATGCAGCCCCTCGGCAATAGCATCCATATCGGCACCGGACAGCTGAGCCAGCGTGCTTTGTTGCCAGACCGAGGATGCCAGCCAGTGTTCGGCAAACTTCTGTGTGGTCAGCTCCGCCAGCCAGTTTTTCAGCGTCAGCTTCGGCCGCTCGTGCTGTAACTGGCGCAGCAGCGCAGCCACATCCTGTTCAGGCAGCAGATTAATACTCAGGCTCAGGCCCGGCTGCCAGTACGACGAGATCTGCAGCATGGCCGGCCCGCTCAGCCCGCGATGGGTAAACAGCATATCGTCGCGGAAAATCTGACCAGCGCATTCCACTTCTATGCTGAGTGCCGTTCCGGACAGTGATTCACTCAGCTGCTTGTTATGATCGGTCAGGGTAAAAGGCACCAGACCCGCCCGCGGCGGATACACCTTAAGACCAAACTGCTGTGCCAGTTCATAGCCGAAGCCCGTTGCTCCTAACGTGGGAATGGAAGGCCCGCCGGTGGCCACCACCAGCGACTCACAACCCAGCAGGCGACCACCGGCCTTCATCTGATAACGACAGCCTGACTGAGCGGTCTGGGCAATATCGCGGACTGCGGTATCCAGCCAGATTTGTACGCTCTGCTGCTCACACTCGCTGAGCAGCATATTGAGGATGTCCGAAGCTTTGTTATCACAGAACAGCTGGCCATCTTTCTTTTCGTGGTAGGCAACGCCATGGCTTTCCACCAGCGCAATAAAATCCCACTGGGTGTAACGCTTCAGCGCCGATTTACAGAAGTGCGGGTTATGGCTGAGGTATTTATCCGGGGCGACAAAGTAATTGGTGAAGTTGCAGCGGCCACCACCTGACATCAGAATCTTCTTACCCGCTTTATTGGCATGATCAACCACCAGTACCGAACGGCCGCGGGCAGCGGCCTGCGCCGCACACATCAATCCGGCGGCACCCGCGCCAATGACGATAACATCAAATTTCTGTAGCATTTCGGTCATATGATTATTCAACGTGCCGCGGTCTGTGAACGGGGCGCCATTATGCCACCGAATCCAATAAGAAAGGGTAGTCGCGTTATGGAGTTGTTTGATCGTCAGGGTTTAGTGCAGGCTACCGGCCTGACGCCGCGTAAACTGGAATTTCTGCTGCGCCTGCTGAAAGGCCCGACACTGAATCGTATCTACCATCAGCTGGAACAGAAACAGGGCATCGATATGATTGATGAAGCCCTGCACCACCTGAAAATCCATCTGGATTACGACCCAGAAGCTCTGGATGCTGCCATTCCTGCGGAAGGGCCTTTCGTTACCGTCTCGAACCACCCCTTTGGCTTTCTCGACGGCGTGATCCTGCTGTTGGTGGTTGGCCGTAAGCGCCCGGAATTCCGCGCGGTTGCTAATTTTTTGCTGAGCTATTTTGCACCCATTTCCGATCTGTTTATTACCGTCAATCCGTTTGAGAAGTCCGGCCCGAAAGGTATGGGCGGTATGCGCAAATCACTGGCGCAGCTGGAACGTGGTGAAGGGCTGGCCTTATTTCCGGCCGGCGAAGTATCCACCTGGTATAAAGGACAATCGGGTATTTATGACCGTCCCTGGTCGATATCCAGTATGCGCATGATCCGCAAAGCTCAGGTACCGGTCATCCCGATTTACTTTCATGGCCACAACAGCCGCAGCTTTCATATGCTCGGCAAAGTACACCCTGCCCTGCGGACACTGCGGATTCCGGCCGAATTTCTGAAAAAACAGAACTCAACAATTCAGATGGGCATTGGTGAACGGCTTGAATGGCAGGAATTAGCGCAGCTGGAAAACGACGAGGCAATGCGTGATCTGCTGCGCCGCCGTACCTACGAACAGGCGATTAAATTCCGCCGTTAAGCCCTGTTAACAGGGATTTTAAAAGCCGCTGCTCAGTCCTGCAGCAGGGCTTTTACCGGCGCGTAGCTGCGCCGGTGAATTTCACAGGGGCCAAGCGCCTGCAATGCTTCCATATGTGCGGCGGTGCCATAGCCTTTATGTTTGGCAAAACCATAACCCGGATACTGTTTATCCAGTTCCAGCATTTCCCGGTCACGCTGAACCTTAGCCAGCACAGAAGCTGCAGAGATCGCAGCGACCAGGCTGTCACCTTTAATAATGGTGGTGACTTCGAGTGGTGTTTGCGGTGCTTTATTGCCATCCACCAGCGCATGCTGACAAGGCAGTTTAAGACCATCGATGGCACGGCTCATCGCCAGCATACGGGCGTTGAGAATATTCAGCCGGTCGATTTCTTCAACCGTGGCACGGGCAATACAGTAATCCAGCGCCTTTTCGCGAATTTCATCGAATAATTTTTCACGCTTTTTTTCCGTGAGCTTTTTCGAGTCATTCAGCCCTTCAACCGGATTGGCCGGATCGAGAATCACCGCTGCGGCAACCACGTCACCGCACAGCGGGCCTGCGCCGGCTTCGTCGACGCCACAATAAGGAATGCCCTGCTCTGACAGGGATGCTTCGATTTCGGTCTGAAAAACGGCGGTCGTTTCCGCCGTGAAAGCGTCAGTCATTATCGCTGCAGCAAAGCGCTGATGGCATCCGCCGCTTCTTCATCAGCATTACGCTTCAGCTGGCGGTGGATAAACAGGAAGGTTTCATGCAGCTGACTCATGGCGTCGGTATCTTCCAGACGCACCAGCATAGCTTCAGACAGATTTTCAGGCGTTGCCTCGTGCTGAATAAATTCCGGCACCAGTTCGCGTCCGGCCAGTAAGTTAGGCAGCGAAAGATAAGGCTGGGTCACCAGTTTTTTCAGAATTTTATACGTCAGGGGCGCTACGATATAACTCACCACCATCGGTTTTTTCAGCAACATGGCTTCAAGCGTTGCGGTACCTGAAGCCAGCAGAATGGTATCAGCAGCGGTCATACAGGTATGAGATTGTCCCAGCACGACTTTTACCGGCAGACTGGCCGGATAAGCAGCGAGCATGGCTTCGATCTGGTTGCGGCGCTCAACCGAAGCGGCCGGAATAATGAACTGCAGATCGTTGCGCTTCAGTAACATGCGCTCGGCCGTTTGCAGAAACAAAGTCCCCAGACGCTCAACTTCACCGCTACGGCTGCCTGGCATCAGACACACTACCGGGTGTTTATTATCCAGACCGAGACTTTCACGTGCCGGAGCAACCGGTGTTTCGAACGGGATTTTATCGGCCAGATGATGTCCGACAAATTTAACCGGCACCTGATGCTGTTCGTAAAATTTGGCTTCAAACGGAAACAGCGTCAGCATCAGGTCAACCGCTTTGGCGATTTTAAAGACGCGTTTTTCCCGCCAGGCCCAGACCGAAGGACTGACGTAATGCGCGGTTTTAATCCCGGCTTCACGCAGCTTCTGTTCCAGAGTCAGGTTAAAATCCGGCGCGTCGATGCCAATAAAGACATCCGGTGGATTTTTCTTCCAGTGTTTAATCAGGTCACGGCGGACTTTCAGCAACTCGAACAGGCGCCCCAGCACTTCCACCAATCCCATCACCGACAGGCGTTCCATCGGCACAAAACTGTGGAAACCATGCGCCTGCATTAAAGGACCACCAATACCTTCAAACCGGGCATCGGGGTAACGGTCTTTGAGAGATTTAATCAGGCCTGCGCCGAGCATATCGCCCGACGTCTCACCGGCAACAATCGCAATACGCATGATTATCGGATAATGCCTCGTGTTGCTGCTTCAACGCTGTTCACCAGCAGACGTACACCTTCATCCTGTGCAGCCAGAGGCTGCAACTCTGCAATGGCTTCCGCAGTTGTCAGGCTGCTGCGATACAGAGTTTTGTAGGCATTGCGAATAGCCATGATGCTTTCTTTGGTAAACCCGCGACGACGCAGGCCTTCACTGTTAATACCATGGGGTTTGGCTGGATTTCCCTGCGCCATAACATAGGCAGGAATGTCCTTCAGAACGATAGTCCCCGTGCCACACATTGAGTGCGCACCAATCAGACAGAACTGGTGAACCTGGGTTGCTCCCCCCAGAATTGCCCAGTCGCCGATTTTCACGTGTCCGGCAATATTGGTGTCGTTGGCGAGAATACAGTTATCACCAATAATCGCATCATGGGCGACGTGTACGTTCACCATAAACAGGTTATTACTGCCGATGATGGTGGTACCGTTATCCTGAACGGTCCCGCGGTGCAGAGTACAGGCTTCACGAATGACGTTGTTGTCACCGATCACCAGAGTCGTCGGCTCACCTGCGTACTTCTTGTCCTGACACTCTTCACCAATACTGGCGAACTGGAAAATCCGGTTATTTTTGCCAATGGTTGTCGGGCCACGGACCACAACGTGTGGTCCGATAATGGTGCCATCACCAATTTCGACGTTTGCCTCAACGATGGAATATGGGCCTATTTCAACGCCCTCACCGATAACGGCGGACGAATCAACGATGGCAGTTGGGTGAATCATGCTTGCTCCAGCTCTTGCTCTGCGCAGGTAATTACCGCTGCACAGGCTACTTTATCATCCACCAGAGCACGACAATCAAACTTCCAGATACCTCGGCGTCCGCTCATGAAACGCGCTTCCAGAATAATCTGATCACCAGGAACAATCGGACGCTTAAAGCGGACATTGTCTGCACCGGCAAATAAATACAGGGTTGAAGGGGTTTTCTTATCGCCCAGCATGGTGAGGCCCAGCAGACCAGCTGCCTGAGCCATAGCTTCCAGCGTGAGTACGCCGGGCATAATTGGCTGTGCCGGAAAATGTCCGTTGAAGAATTCTTCATTAATGGTGACATTTTTCAGAACACGGATTACGGCGCCATCCTCGGCGTCGAGGTCAACCGACTGAATCCGGTCAACCAGTAAAAATGGATAACGATGCGGCAGAAGACTCTGGATCTCCTGAATGGTATGCGCTGACATCAAGCTTTACCTTCGTGGCGTTTTTCTAACTGTTGCAGCCTTTTGGCCATAGAATCCAGTTGTCGGAAACGCGTCGCGCTACGGCGCCAGTCCTGCAGTGGCATCTGTGCGGTACCCGATGCCCAGGCGCCCGGTTCAGTAATTGACTTACTGATCAGTGCCATCCCAGCGATATGCACACCATCACAAATTTCCAGATGCCCGGCAATGCCGGCACCACCAGCAATAGTACAGCGGGCGCCAATCGAAGCACTGCCAGCAATGGCGGTGCAGGCGGCTATCGCCGTTCCATCACCGATCTGCACATTGTGTGCGACCTGGATCAGGTTATCGAGAATCACGTGATTTCCGATAACCGTATCACCCAGTGCTCCACGGTCAACACAGGTATTGGCGCCGATATCGGCGTCGTTACCAATGCGTACCCCACCGAGCTGCGCAATTTTATGCCAGCGGCCTTTGTCCGGCGCAAAGCCGAAACCGTCAGCACCAATTACGGCACCGGAATGTACCTGCACCCGCTCCCCCAGCACCACATCGTGGTACAGGGTAACATTGGCGCGCAGCAGGCAATCACGGCCCAGCACACAATGATCACCGATCACGGTATTAGCGCCGATTTCACAACCGTCGCCAATCACACAATGCTCACCGATCACCACATTAGCAGCGATGCTGACATCCGCCCCCAGAGTTGCACTGGCAGCCACCACCGCAGAGGGGTGTACGCCACGCACAGGCTGCGGACGGTTATCAAACATCTGGGTCACGCGGGCAAAACTTAGGTAAGGATTGGCCACCACCAGAGCGGCACCTTTAACACTCTCAGCGTCTTTGGCACCGACAATCACCGCCCCCGCATTGCTGTCTGACAGCTGACTGCGGTAGCTGGGATTGGCCAGGAAGCTGACATCGGTCGCCGTTGCATCTTTCAGGGTATTCACCCCACGGATCACGGTATCGGCATCACCAATCAGTTCGGCTCCCAGTCGCTGAGCCAGTTCACCTAAGCTTAATTGCATCGTCATGTCCCAAATCGCTTACTTGGCGTTCAAGCGTTCCAACAACAACTTGGTCAGATCCGTTTTTGGTGATGAATAAATCACCGCACCGGACTGAAGCACCACATCATAACCGCCCTCATCAATGATTGCTTTAAGCAACTTTTCAAGTTGAGGCAACTGTGTTTGGAAAAATTCGCGCTTCCATTTCTGCTCCAGCTGTTGCAGCTTGCGCCCATAGAATTTGTATTCTGTGGATTTCTGTTCGTAATCATTGGCCAGCTTACGACGTTCATCATCGCTCATCACGTCGCCGTCTTTCTCGGTCTTTTCTTTCAGCGCCAGCAGGTCTTTTTCCAGACCTCTCAGCTTTTCAATGTCAGTTTTGTTGTCTGCTTCAAACTGCGCAACCGACACCTTGGCTGCATCAGACAGGAACAGGGCGCGCTCCATATCGACTACCGCGACCTTTGCCACACCTTCTGCTGCTGCAACCTGCACACACAGTGCCGCTACTACTGCAATAAACCAACGCATCCCAGACTCCTTATTTATTTTGTTGTTTGTACAATCAGAAAACCTGTCCCAGCGAGAACTCGAACCCTTCTGTACGGTCGCCGCGTTTTTCATTCAGCGGTACCGAATAGGTGAAGGTCAGAGGCCCGATCGCCGTAATCCAGGTCAGCCCTACCCCGGTGCTTAAACGCAACTCAGCCAGATCAATTCCCTCATTACAATAAGGGTGCTTGGTGAGCGTCGGCACATCAGCATCGTAAGGCACATAGCATTCACTGGTGAATGCATTTCCCGCATCAAAGAACAGAACACTGCGCAGTGAGCGGCGATCTTCAATAAAAGGCAGCGGGAAAATCAGCTCAAGACTGGCTTCGGCCAGAACGTTACCGCCCAGCGCCCGCTCACTCTCAAGGTAGTAAGGTGCGGTAACCACCGAACCATCACTGTTGGTTTCATATTTTGGTTTGTACTGGTTGCTGTTGCTGACCAGAACCGCCGCACCGTCTTCATCGGTTTTATACACCACGGTTGGCGCGGAGGTATCCACCACCGGACGACCCAGCTCATCGGTTTCATACACAACATTACCATCAGCATCGGTCTGTACCACACTGACCGGCGCATATTCAGGCAAACCTTTGGGGCCGAGACTGTTGGAGCGGAAACCACGCACCGAGCCAATGCCACCGGAGCGGAAGTTTTTGAAGAACGGCAGGCGCTCCAGATCACCAAAACCATCGCCATAACCCAGATCGGTACGCAGACGCAGCGCCCATTCTTCAGCAATCGGGAAGTAATAGTTAGCGGTGTAACCCAGTTTAAAGTACGTCAGATCGCTGCCCGGCACAGAAACGTCCGCAGACAATTTATGCTCGGTACCGGCGGTCGGGAACAGACCACGGTTAAGGTTGTTATAACGCCAGTTCAGACCCAGGGTGTATTCATCAAAGTTATCACCTTCTGTCTCCAGGAAGTCGACGATCTCCGCGGGTACCGTGGTGCCTTCAAACATTTCGGTATTGGCAAAACCCACGGAGAAGGACAAACGCTGACGACTGGAGATCGGGTAGCCGAAGGTTACGTTACCGCCTTTGGTGTTGGTCTGGTAATCACTGACCGTATTCAGGCTGGCGTAATCGGTTTTACGGTAGAACAGGTTAAAACCACGGCTCACACCATCAATGGTGTAATACGGATTCAGGTAAGAGAAGTTGTATGACTGTACGGTGTTGTTTTTCTGCACACCAAGCGACATACGGTTACCGGTACCGAAGAAGTTATTCTGACTGACGCTGGCGCCGATAATCATACCGCTGCCGCCGGCGTAACCGATATTGAAGTTCAGACTGCCGCTGAGTTGTTCTTCAACGTTGTAATTCACGTCAATCAGATCGTCGGAGCCCGGAACTGCAGGTGTCTCGACGTTGACGGTTTTGAAGAAACCCAGCTGGTTCAGACGGTTTTTACCGGCATCAATTTTATCGGTCGAGGCCCAGCCACCTTCCATCTGCAGCATTTCGCGACGCAGTACTTCGTCTTTGGTGCCTTCGTTACCGGTAAAGTTAATACGACGCACGTAAGTACGCTTGCCCGGCTCAACAAAGAAGGTCAGATCGACGGTTTTCTCGTCATCGTGAATTTTCGGAATGCCATCAACCTTGGCAAAGGTGTAACCATCGTTGCCCAGACGCTTGGACATCAGATCGCTGGAATAAGTGACCAGCTGACGGGAGAAGGTATCGCCCGTTTTAATCAGTTGCAGGCGGGTAAACTCGGCTTCATCCAGTACCAGGTTACCGGCCATTCTGATGTCTTTCACCGAATATACATCGCCTTCGGTGACGTTAACGGTGATATATACCCCTTCTTTATCCGGCGATACGGATACCTGGGTAGATTCGATGTTAAAGCGGATATAACCACGGTCCAGATAGAAGGAGCGCAGCTTTTCCAGATCGCCGGATAATTTTTCACGGCTGTATTTGTTGTCGCTGGAATACCAGGACCAGAAATTACTGGTCTGCAGCTGGAACTGCTTCAGCAGTTCGTCATCGGAGAACGCTTCGTTACCGACGATATTGATATGCTCGATGGTGGCGACGCTGCCTTCTTCGACATGAATCTTAAGCGATACGCGGTTACGCGGCAGACGCACCACTTCGGTTTCAATACCGGCATCATAACGGCCCTGCGCCACATACTGACGTTCCAGTTCCAGCGAGATGCGCTCCAGAGTAGAACGCTTGAATACCAGACCTTCCGCCAGACCCGATTGCTTCAGACCATCCAGCAGCATTTCTGTCTGAATCGCCTTGTTACCGTCAATTTCAATACCGGTAATGGTCGGCAATTCGACCACCTGCACAATAAGCACATTGCCATCACGCAGCAGCTGCACATCATTGAACAGAGCGGATTTGAATAAACGTTTGGAAGCCGTGACCAGACGGGCAGAATCCACCCGATCGCCGACATTCACCGGAAAGGCTTCGAATACCGTACCGGCAGACACCCGCTGCAGACCTTCAAGGCGGATATCTTCAACGACAAAGGATTCGGCACGGACGATGGACGACAGAAACCCCAGAAAAAGCGTAAACAGCAAAGAACGCATGTAAATAGTTATCCAAGCAACTCGGCAATCAACTACAGCCGACTTATATCGTTGTAAAAAGCAACCAGCATCAGGCTTAACAGCAGGAATAAACCGAACTGCACGGCAATGATCTGAACACGTTCTGGCAGAGGTCTGCCGCGTATTACCTCTACGAGGTAAAACAGGATATGCCCGCCGTCCAGCATGGGCACCGGCAACAGATTCAGCACCCCAAGGGAAATGCTTAACAGCGCCAGAAATCCGATAAAGGCTTCCAGCCCCCCGGAAGCCGAATCGCCGGCTACTTTAGCAATGGTGATAGGCCCACTCAAGTTCTTTACCGACACATCACCCAGCAGCATTTTCCACAGCGAATCAAGGGTAAAGACAACCAGGTCTATGGTTTTGTTCACGCTCAGCAACAAACCCTGCACAACACCCGCATGGCTGGTACGTACCCAGTCTGACGGAATTTCCGGTGCCACCACTCCGGCGCCGACAAAACCGATAACCGAGCCATCATCCAGTGTTTTACTGCCGGGCGTCAGAGTCATATCAAGCAGAGCGTCATTTCGCTTCAGTGTCAGCTGCAAAGCCTTACCCGGCGCGGCACGGACATGTTCAACCCAGTCGTACCAGTCGGCAACAGCGCTGCCATTGATTGCCACGACGTGGTCACCGGGCTGAATACCCGCCGCCGCTGCCGCACCACCCGGCTGAACTTCACCGACCACGGCCGGAATATCCAGCCGCCGAGGTTCAATGCCCAGTCCGGCCAGCGGGTCCGGAACTTCCTGATCGGTCAGCCAGTTATTCAGCTGTAACCGGGTTGAACGCTGAGTGCCATCGGCGCTTTTCAGCGTCATGCGGATATCGGCATCTTCCCCAAGAAAACCGACCAGCTGCCAGCTGACTTCCTGCCAGGTCGTGGTTTCGTGATCATTAACAGCAACAATCTCATCACCACTGCGCACACCGGCAACCGCCGCAACCGAGTCATCAGCAACAGTACCGACCACAGGTACAAAGCCGCTGGTGCCGGACACAAACAGCAACCAGTAAGCCAGCAAGGCAAAAATAAAGTTGGCAATCGGACCTGCCGAAGCAATGGCAATCCGTGCCCAGGGCGACTTGCGGTTAAAAGCCTGATCAAGCAGATGCTCCGGTACCGGCGCCTCGCGCTCATCCAGCATTTTTACGTAGCCGCCCAGTGGAATCGGGGCAACCGCAAACTCAGTGCCGTGCTTATCGGTAAACGACCAGAAAGGCTTACCGAAACCAACAGAAAAACGCAGCACCTGCACACCACAACGGCGTGCTACCCAAAAATGACCAAACTCATGGATCACCACCAGCAGGCTGATGGCAATAATAAAATACAGTAACGTCACGCGTTCACTCTCCCGTTAGCGACATCCAGCTGTGCGACTGCACAGTCACGCGCCCACTGATCTGCCGCCATCACATCTGCCAGATGCTGAATTGGCTGCACATCATGCCGGGCCATAACCCGGGCAATCAGGGTTGGAATAAAACTGAACGCTATTTGTTCCCGCAGGAAAGCCTCTACCGCAATCTCGTTGGCGGCATTCAGTACCGCCGGCATAGTGCCACCAGCGCTGAACGCTTCTTTTGCCAGTCGCAGGCAGGGAAAGGTATCTTCGTCCGGCGGGGTAAAATCAAGACGAGCAATATTAAACAGATCCAGCGACTGCACACCCGCATCAATACGCTCAGGCCAGGCCAGGCCATAAGCGATCGGCGTACGCATATCCGGCTGCCCCAGCTGGGCAATGACCGAACCGTCACAGTACTGCACCATAGAGTGGATAACACTCTGCGGATGCACCACGACCTGCACATCATCGGGCACACAGTTAAATAAGAAACAGGCTTCGATCAACTCCAGCCCCTTATTCATCAGGGTGGCGGAATCGACGGAGATTTTCTGTCCCATCGACCAGTTAGGATGAGCCACCGCCTGTGCTGGTGTAACGTTTTCTAATTCTGCGGCCGTGCAGCCGCGGAAAGGTCCGCCGGAGGCCGTCAGCAGGATTTTACGAATGCCGTGAGCGCTGAAGTCACCGCCATAGTTGTGCGGCAGCGCCTGAAAGATCGCGTTGTGTTCGCTGTCAATCGGCAACAACGTGGCACCGCCGGCACGTACCGCCTGCATAAACAGCGGACCAGCCATGACCAGACTTTCTTTGTTGGCCAGCAGCACCCGCTTACCGGCTTCCGCCGCGGCCAGTGTTGGCAGCAACCCGGCCGCACCAACGATGGCGGCCATGACCTGATCAACCTCCTCGGCTTCAGCAACCTCCACCAGCGCGCGGGTTCCGCTCAGAACCGTGGTCTCGCAGCCACAGTTCAGCTGCGCCTGAAGACGCCGAGCAGCTTCGCTGTCTGCCATCACGGCATAGCGGGGAGAGAATTCGCGTACCAGTGCCGCCATTTCATCGGCACGGGTAGCGGCGGTCAGCGCAAAAACCTGATAGCGCTCAGGGTGGCGCCGAACGACGTCCAGGGTGCTCTGACCAATCGAGCCAGTAGCACCCAGCACGGTAATCTGGCTTGTCATCCAGCCAGACCCCAGTCGAGAATCAGCATAAAGAAGGCAAATACAGGAACGGCCGCCGCCATGCTGTCAATGCGGTCCAGAACACCGCCATGGCCCGGCAACAGGGAGGAGCTGTCTTTGATACCACGGTGGCGTTTCATCATGCTTTCCACCAGGTCACCCAGCACAGAAATCACCATGGTGATCACGGTGATAGCCAGCAGGCGCCAGGCATCGTGCAGATCCATCGGCTGCACCCAGGTATGGATACAGGCACCGAATACCAGCGCAACCAGCAGCGTGGTTACCAGACCACCCCAGAAACCGGCCCAGGATTTACCCGGACTGACATGCGGCGCCAGCTTGGTATTGCCCCACTTTTTACCGGCAAAGTAAGCACCGGTATCGGCGCCCCAGACGATCAGCATGACATACACAATCAGCAGCGAACTGTGTGGTTGCTGTTTGAGGTGCATAAAGCCAACCCACATCGGCACCAGTACACACAGACCCAGCAGCGCACGGACAGGACGCGCCGCCCAGACATCAGTACCGCCCGGATATTGTTTAACCAGTGCAAAAGCAACCACCCACCAGAGCGTACCGGCAGCAAGGTAATAAATCAGATACTCTTCATATTCGCGCAGAAAGCGCGCGCTGACATAGAGACAGGCAAACACCACAAAGGCGTACAGAATACGGCTCCAGTTTTTCTGGTAACCGGCAATATTTGCCCATTCCCAGGCACCAATGGTGGCGATGGCAGCAATAAAAATTGCGAATTCTTTCAGCGGCAGAAAAAAAATGCCGATGATCATCAGGGGAGCCAGCACCAGTGCTGTCAGTACGCGTTCCTTAAACACCTTGTTTCACTTCCTCTAACTGGTCGTCCGTGCGGCCAAACCGTCTTGTCCGGTCTGCAAACGCAGCCAACGCTTTTTGATATTCTTCTTCTTTGAAGTCCGGCCAGAATGCATCGGAAAAGTAGTACTCCGAATACGCTGTCTGCCACAGCATAAAATTACTGATGCGCTGCTCGCCTCCGGTACGGATCAACAAATCCGGTGCCGGTAAGTCACTCAGCCAGGTATAACGATGAAAGAGCTGCTCATCGATATCCTGTGGCTGTAATTTTCCATCCTGCACATCCTGCGCAATACGTTGCGCAGCCTGAGCAATATCCCACTGCCCGCCGTAATTGGCCGCGATGACCAGTGTCATTGCGTCGTTATTGGCGGTCAGCTTTTCCGCATCGGCAATCAGCTGCTGGATTTTGCCGGAAAATCCCTGCAGATCGCCCATTACCCGCAAACGCACATTGTGACGATGCAGTTTTCTGACTTCCCGCTCCAGCGCCACCACAAACAGCTGCATCAGCGCGCTGACTTCATTCGCCGGTCGCCGCCAGTTTTCACTGCTGAAGGCAAACAGCGTCAGCACTTCAACACCGGCACGTGCCGAGGTTTCCACCACGGCACGTACGGCATCGACACCAGCTTTATGGCCAGCCACTCCGGGCATAAAACGGCGCTTAGCCCAGCGGTTATTGCCATCCATAATAATGGCAACATGGCGCGGCACCTGGCCCTGAACGGCCTGCGTATCATCAATACTGGTTGACATAAAATTTGCCGGTTTATACCTGCATCAGGTCTTTTTCTTTGGTTGCCAGTGCGGCATCCACGTCGGCAATAAATTTATCGGTCAGCTTCTGAATCTGATCGTCGCTGCCACGCAGCTCGTCTTCAGAGATCAGTTTTTCTTTCAGCAGGTCTTTTGCTTTGCCGTTAGCATCACGACGGATATTACGGATCGCAACACGGCCTTTTTCTGCTTCAGCACGGGCCTGCTTAATATAGGTTTTACGGGTTTCTTCAGTCAGGGCTGGCATTGGCAGACGAATAGTATCGCCGTTGGTTGCCGGGTTCAGGCCCAGGTCGGATTTCAGAATGGCGCGTTCAATCTGTGGCACCAGATTCTTTTCCCACGGGTTGATCGCCAGGCTGCGGCCATCTTCAACAATGATGTTAGCAACCTGAGAAATCGCAGTCGGCGTACCGTAGTAGTCGACCATGACACCATCCAGAATGGACGGGTTAGCACGGCCGGTACGGATTTTCTTAAAAGACTCCAGCATCGCCTGCAGACTTTTATCCATGCGCTCTTCGGCGTCTTTTTTAATATCGTTAACCATCGTTATTTTTCCTCACTCACGATCAGGGTGCCGTCATCGCCACCTGTCATCAGGCGGGCCAGCACTCCGGACTCATTCATATCATAAACACGCAGTGGCATGTTATGGTCACGGGCCAGACAGATCGCGGTTAAATCCATAACACCCAGCTGCTTTTCCAGCACTTCCTGATAGGTCAGGCAGTCGTATTTTTCAGCATTCGGGTCTTTCTTCGGGTCGGCAGTATACACACCATCGACGTTGGTTGCCTTCAGAACAACATCGGCATTAATTTCGATACCACGCAGACAGGCTGCGGAGTCGGTGGTGAAGAACGGGTTACCGGTACCGGCCGAGAAAATCACCACATCACCACCTTCCAGCGCACGGATGGCACTGCGGCGATCGTAGTGGTCAACCACGCCACTCATCGGAATGGCCGACATAACGCGGGTCGGCATATTGGCACGCTCCAGAGCATCGCGCATGGCCAGCGCGTTCATTACCGTTGCCAGCATGCCCATATGATCTCCGGCAACGCGATCCAGACCCGCTTCGCTCAGCGCTTTGCCGCGGAACAGGTTACCGCCGCCAATCACCAGACCGATCTGTACACCAATACCACGCAGCTGGCCGATCTCAAGCGCCATGCGGTCGAGTACTTTGGGATCGATACCAAAATCCAGCTCGCCCATCAGGGCCTCACCACTGAGTTTCAGCAGAATGCGTTTGTACTTGGGACTTTTTTGCTCGGCCATGGAGATCTCCAGATAGATAATAAACTCGGCAACAGGCAGACCCGCCTGACTGTTGCGTTACGGGATGGGCACCCCGCCCTGCGGCACAAACCGCCGCTAATACTTGGCGTATCAACAGACACCAGACAACCGCGTTAGTTGCCTGACGTCAAATACAAATATGCCGGGCGAGCCCGGCATATCATAGGGTATTCAACCGCTGGTTATCCTACCCTGTGCTTACAATCAGCCTTTCAGCTGTGCAGCAACTTCAGCAGCGAAGTCTACTTTCTCAACTTCGATACCTTCACCTACTTCCAGACGCAGGAAGGAAACCACTTCAGCACCGGCTGCTTTAGCCAGCTGAGCGATGGTCTGCTCTGGGTTCTTAACGAACGGCTGATCCAGCAGGCTGTTTTCTTTCAGGAACTTGTTGATACGGCCAACCATCATTTTTTCGACGATTTCGTCTGGCTTGCCAGCCATATCTGGCTGCGCCTTGATGATTTCTTTTTCTTTCTCAACAACTTCAGCTGGCATATCTTCTGCGCGCACAACACGTGGGTTAGCAGCAGTTACATGCATTGCGATGTCTTTAGCCAGTTCTTCATTACCAGCGGTCAGGGCAACGATACAGCCCACTTTACCGTTAGAGTGCAGGTAAGCACCCAGAACCGGAGCTTCCAGAACAGACGGACGACGTACAGTGATGTTTTCACCGATTTTCTGAACCAGAGCCATACGGGCTTCTTCCAGCTCACCTTCCATCAGTTTGGCAACGTCAGTTTCTTTGGTAGCAACCAGTTTGGCCAGAACAGTGTCAGCAAAAGCAGAGAAGTTTGCATCGCCGGCAGCGAAGTCAGTTTCAGAGTTAACTTCAACAACGAAAGCAACGCCATCTTTAACTTCGATACGCAGTTTACCTTCAGCAGCAGCACGGTCTGCTTTTTTAGCTGCTTTCAGACCAGAGTTTTTACGCAGGTTTTCAATCGCCAGATCGATATCACCGTCGGTTTCAGCCAGTGCTTTTTTGCACTCCATCATGCCCAGACCGGTACGTTCGCGCAGTTCTTTAACCTGAGCAGCAGAAATATTTGCCATGTGTGTAATCCTCTATCAGTTAACTTGTCAGTAAATTGCACCTAAAAAAAAGGGGGCAAGCCCCCTTTTTCCGAGCGTCTGAGATTACTCAGCTGCTTCCTGTGCCGGCGCTTCTTCTGCTACTTCGACGAATTCGTCTGCAGCCACACCATTTTGCTGCTTGCCTTCCAGTACGGCGTCTGCGATTGCAGAAGCGTAGATCTGGATAGCACGGATAGCATCGTCGTTACCTGGGATAACGTAATCGATACCGTCTGGGTTAGAGTTGGTATCAACCACACCAATAACCGGGATACCCAGCTTGTTGGCTTCCTGAACAGCGATACGCTCATGGTCAACGTCGATCACGAACAGTACGTCCGGCAGACCGCCCATTTCCTTGATACCACCGATAGAACGCTCCAGCTTCTCCATTTCACGGGTACGCATCAGAGCTTCTTTCTTGGTCAGCTGTTCGAAAGTACCATCGTTTTGTTGCGCTTCGAGGTCACGCAGACGCTTGATAGACTGACGGATGGTTTTGTAGTTGGTCAGCATACCGCCTAACCAGCGGTGTGCGACGAAAGGCATGCCGGAACGCTCAGCCTGCTCTTTCATGATCTTACCTGCAGCGCGCTTGGTACCAACAAACAGAACTTTGTTGTTACGGGCAGCCATAGACTCAACCAGTTTCAGCGCGTCGTTCAGCGCAGGAACGGTGTGCTCCAGGTTGATGATATGAATTTTGTTGCGGGCGCCGAAAATGTACTTGCCCATTTTCGGGTTCCAGTAACGGGTCTGGTGACCGAAGTGTACGCCTGCTTTCAGCAGGTCACGCATGCTTACTTGTGCCATGATAACTACCTTAATAAGTTGGGTTAGGCCTCCACGTACCCATCTCTCCGACCCTTGCCATCTCTGGCCGGGCACCCCGGATCAACGTTGCGATACGTGTGTGTCATTTACATGGAACGGATCAGTCCGTTTCACGGCGATTTTTTCGCGGGCGCTTTATACCACTTTTACCCGCCGGACGCCAGCATTAAACAGCCCTTAAGCGCCCCACGGCAGCCGCTGAACAGCCCCAGTCACAGGTACAACTTCCGATTGAGGTTAACTATGAAGACCATTGGTTCAATACCGCGGCCACAACCAGTACAATAACGGCCTAAACAAGTCTGATGAACAGGTAAACGACTCCCCATGAGTGTCATCATCAAGTCCGCCGAGGACATCGAGAAAATGCGCGTTGCCGGCCGTCTGGCTGCCGAAGTACTGGAAATGATCGGTCCTTATGTAAAGCCCGGCATTTCTACCGGCGAACTGGACCGCATCTGCCATGACTATATTGTGAATGTTCAGCAGGCAATCCCGGCTCCGCTTAACTATCGCGGTTTTCCCAAGTCGATCTGCACCTCAATCAATCAGGTGATCTGCCACGGCATTCCCAGCGATGACAAGATCCTGAAGAAAGGCGACATCATCAATATCGATATCACCGTGATCAAAGATGGTTACCACGGCGATACCAGCAAGATGTTCTTTGTTGGCGAAGCAAGCCCGGCCAACCAGCGTCTGGTGGAAATTACTCAGGAGTGTCTGTACCTGGGTATCGATCTGGTCAAACCCGGTGCCCGCCTGGGGGATATTGGCCATGTGATTCAGCAGCACGCCGAAAGCAACCACTATTCCGTCGTACGCGAGTACTGCGGACACGGCATTGGTACCGTCTTCCACGAAGAGCCACAGGTGCTGCATTACGGCCGTCCGGGCACGGGCCTGGAGCTGAAAGCCGGTATGATTTTCACCATTGAGCCAATGATCAATCAGGGCACCCGTTTTAATAAGCTGATGAAAGATGGCTGGACCGTGGTCACCAAAGACCGCAAGCCGTCTGCTCAGTGGGAGCACACCATTCTGGTAACGGAAACCGGCGCAGAAGTGCTGACCCGTCGTCAGGAAGAAACCCGGTTCGGACAATAATCCATGGATGCTGTGGCGCCTGCGTTACCGTCGATCGACTCGCAGCAGTTACTGGCTGACCTGCAGGCTGCGGTTTCTCCGCTGCCGGTGGTCAAGCCAGTCCTGAAGCGTATTCAGGAAGAAGCCCACGCTTATTTCCGCGCCACGCTGGATGCCAGCACACTGGTACCGCTGCGGGCCCGGCTGATTGATCAGATACTGCAGTGTCTGTGGCAGAACAGCCGCTTACCCGCCACCGACCTCGCTCTCGTCGCTGTCGGTGGTTACGGCCGTGGCGAACTTCATCCTCATTCCGATATTGATGTGCTGCTCCTCGCCCGCGATGAAGAAGCCATCAATGCCAACAGCGAGGCCCTGCAGGGCTTTATCACCCTGCTGTGGGATCTGAAGCTGGATGTTGGCCACAGCGTGCGCACACTGGATGAATGCGTCAGCGAAGCCGAGAAAGATCTCACCATCATCACCAATATGATGGAAAGCCGCTCACTGGCTGGCGACACAGAGCTGCACCAGCTGCTGAAACAGGCGACCGCTGCCGATAAAATCTGGCCCGCTCAGGCATTCTTTAATGCCAAGTGGCAGGAAGTGCAGGCCCGTCACCGCAAGCACAACGATTCGGAATACAACCTCGAACCCAATGTTAAAAACTCTCCCGGTGCATTGCGCGATATCCAGACCATTACCTGGGTGACCATGCGCCACTTTGGCCAGGGCAGTCTGCTCGCCCTGCAGGATAAAGGGTTTCTGACACCGTTTGAGTTTGAGCGTCTGGAGCGCAGCCGCCATTTTTTATGGCAGGTACGCTACGCCCTGCATATGCTCGCCGGGCGTGAAGAAGACCGTCTGCTGTTTGACCTGCAGCGCGAAATCGCCGAGTTACTCGGTTTTGCTGATGATAAAAAGTTACTGGGCGTAGAGCGCTTTATGTCGCGCTTCTACCGCAACCAGCTGGCAACGACCGAACTGTCTGACCTGTTGCTGCTGCATTTCAACGAAGACTTTATGAAATGCGACAAGGTCAATGAGATAGAAACCCTGAATGAATATTTCGTTCTCTGTAATGGCTATCTGCAGTTAATCGACAAAGATCTGTTTAAACGCGAGCCGGGTTGGCTGCTGCAGGTATTCCTGCTGATGGCCAAAACACCACAGGCCAAAGGCATTCACTCCGATACCATCCGTGCCCTGCGTGATCACCGCAATCTGATCGATGATGAATACCGCGCCAACGCCGGACACAATCAGATATTTATGCAGCTGATGCGCAACCGTTCGCGCGTAGTCCGTGAGCTGTCACGCATGATGCGCTACGGCATTCTTGGCCGCTATATTCCGGAATTCGGCCATATTATCGGCATGATGGAACACGACCTGTTTCATATTTATACCGTCGATGAACACAGCTTCCGCATGATGCGTTTTCTGCGTCATCTGCGCTTTGGCGATGTGCGCGAGCGCTTCCCTATTGCCTCACGCCTGATTCATAAAGTGCAGAAAAAAGAAATTCTCTATCTGGCCGCCCTGCTGCACGATACCGGTAAAAGTATTGAAGGCGATCACACTGCCAACGGCGGTGACATCGCAGCCGCCTTCTGCCGCCAACATAATTTACGCCCGACCGACAGCCATATGGTGGCCTGGCTGTGCGCCTCCCATCTGGTAATGTCGCAGGCCTCACAACGCCTGGATCTGAATAATCCGGATGACATTCACCAGTTCGCGCTGGAAATGGGTGACCAGAACCACCTTGATCTGCTTTATCTGATTTCCGTTGCCGATATTGTCAGCACCAATCCGAAATTATGGACCAGCTGGCGCGCAGAGCAGATGCGTGACCTGTACCGCAATACTCAGGCTGCGCTGCGCCGCGGTCTTGGCAATCCAATTAATAAAGAAGACTGGATCGAAGAAATTCAGCAGGAAGCCATCAGCAAGCTCACCGCCAAAGGTCTCAGCGAAGAACGTATTCTGCAGATCTGGGGCGAACCCGGTGATGATTATTTCCTGCGCGAAGGAATCGATAATATTGTCTGGCAGACACTGGAAATTCACGCCCACGGCAGCAGTAATAAACCACTGGTTTCCATTCGTCCGACATCAGACCGTCAGTTTGAAGGTGCAACGCAGATCTTTATTTTCATGAAAGATCAGCTGAATTTATTTGCCGCCACAACCGCGACACTGGATCAGCTGAATCTGAATATTCAGGATGCCCGCATTATGACCTCTGAGCAGGAACATAATGCCGTCGATACCTACATCGTACTGGATGAAAACAACGAACCGATTGAAGATCCGCAGCGCATAGAAAAAATCCGCGCCACCCTGATCGAAGCCCTGTCACACCCGGAAGACTACTCCACCATTATTCAGCGCCGTACACCGCGAGCCCTGAAACAGTTTCAGGTGGAAACCCAGGTTTCCATGAGTAATGACCCGGTAATGCAGCGTACGGTACTGGAGGTGATTGCCGCCGACCGCCCGGGCTTACTGGCCCGCATGGGCGCTATTTTTGCCGAATTCGGCGCCCAGATGCAGGGCGCGAAAATTCTGACGGAAGGTGAGCGTGTGTCGGATATTTTCTTTATCCTCAACGCTGATGGCCAGCCATTCTCTGATGCTGAGCAATGCCACAAACTTCAGGATGCCATCATCCACGGCCTGGAAGAGCAGGTAGAAGCACAATCTGCCGTATAACTCGAAAGGTTCAGTCGAAAAATAGCGCTCATTTTTCGACTGAACTCAGGCTAGAGTATCTCTGCTAAATACATCTGAAAAAGGTGCAAGGAGATATCCGATGAACGAACGCCAACTGCAACACATTATTCCCAGTCACCCAACCTCCGATGGCGATGGTGTAAAAATCCGCCGCGTCGCCTTGTTCGATCAGCCGGTAGCCGACCCTTTTCTGATGCTCGACGAACTCTCTTCCGATAACCCGGATGATTTTATCGGCGGCTTTCCGCCACACCCGCACCGTGGCATGGAAACCTTGACTTATCTGCGTCATGGCAGCCTGGAGCATCGCGACCATATGGGCAACCGCGGCATGATTAATAGTGGCGGCGCACAATGGATGTCCGCCGGTCGCGGAGTGATTCACAGCGAAATGCCTGCCCGTGAAATGCAACAGCTGCACGGTTTCCAGCTGTGGATCAACATTCCCGCCAAAGACAAAATGCAGGCACCTAAATACCGCGATGTCAGCGCTGCAGAGATTCCGCTGATCACTCACGGCAATGGTATGCAGGTTCGGATAATTGCCGGTCGGTGGCAGATTGAAGGCAACGACATTCAGGGACCGCTGACGGACCTTGCTGCTCATACCGGTTATCTGGATATTGAATTACCCGCCGGCAGCTCACTCAGCCTGCCGACACCGGCAGAGCAGAATGTCGTCGCTTTTGTTTATCAGGGGCAATTACAGACACAGCCGTTGGCACCAGAAAAGTCACTGCTGGTATTTGGCCAGGGTGAGCAGCTCAGCCTGAATGCACAGAGTGACACAAAACTTCTGCTGTTGAGTGGCAACACGATTGGAGAAAAAATCGTCCATTACGGACCTTTCGTGATGAACAGCATCGAAGAAATTGAACAGGCTATTCAGGACTACAATGCCGGACGCTTTGGCCGCGACTGAACGCTGTCTCGCAGAGAGCGGACAATAAAAAAGGGCCATGAGGCCCTTTTTTATTTATACAGCGTTATGCTGAGTGCTAAACCTTACGCATCCGGGGATGGCTTTTTACGCTTAATAGGAGCAAAACCTTCAGAATCCATCAGTGTACCTGTTGCTTTAGGACGACTCGGACGCGGACCCAGTTTCTTTTTCTCCGACACATTTTTCTTACTGCCTTTAGCTCCGGCACCTTTAGCCCCGGAACCTTTAGCTGCCACTGTTTTTTTACCAGCCTTTGGCTTTTTCTTGGCTCCGGCCGCCTTGCCGGACGACTTCAGTTTTTTCGGACCGCGATAGCTGCCTTTTAATTCCGGAATTTCGCGGGACTCCATCAACTGCTGCAAATAACGCTCAATAGAGGCCTTCAGATTCCACTCATGGGCAGCAATCAGACTGATGGCTAAACCGGTTTTTCCGGCACGACCTGTACGGCCGATACGATGAACATATTCATCACCTTTGCGCGCCAGATCGTAGTTAATCACCAGATCCATCCCTTCAACATCCAGACCACGTGCTGCAACATCAGTGGCGATCAGGATGTTGCGCTTACCTTCACGCAGAGACTGCATCACATAGTTACGCTCGTCCTGGGTCATATCGCCATGCAACATAGCAATACCGTTACGGTGACGACGCAGGAACTCATTCAGACGCTGTACTTCAATGCGTTTGTTCACAAAGATAATGGCTTTGTCGTAAGTTTCATTGGCCAGCAACCAGACCAGCAAGCGGTCTTTGTGAGCATTATCGTCCGCCAGAATGCGTTGCTGGCGAATATACTCATGCTGATCCTGCACAGTATGAGTGGTGATTACTTCCGGCTCTCGCAGCATGGCACGGGCAATACGGCCAATACCTTCATGACGCAGCGTCGCAGACAGCATAAAGGTCTGCCGGTCTTTATTTGCATGTGAAACCACCAGATTCATGTCTTCAGCAAAGCCCATATCCAGCATGCGGTCTGCTTCATCCAGAACCAGAAACTCCAGGTCCTTAAGTTCCGCTGTACCACGCTTGATATGGTCAACCAGACGACCCGGTGTAGAAATAATAATTTCCGGGTTTTTACGCAACACCGCAGCCTGATATTTGAATTCGTCACCGCCAGTCAGTAAACCGACATTCAGATGAGTCAGATCAGCGAATTGCTGAGCCGTTTTAAAGACCTGACGGGCCAGTTCCCGTGTCGGCACCATGACCAGTGCACGGGTCGCGGCATTCGGCGCCGCTGCTTTATTCAGCAAAAGCTCCATGATCGGCAACAGATAAGCCAGTGTTTTACCACTACCGGTTTCCGCACAGACCTGAACATCCTTTCCAGCCAGTGCCAAAGGAAGCATCAGCTCCTGAACTTCAGTCGGGGTAGAAATATTAAGTTGTTCCAGGCCGGTCAGCAGACGGGCATTAAATTCGATATTGGCAAACAAGGGATTACTCTCACGTGTAAACGAAGCTGCAGTATAACAAAAGCCAGGCATCACCACCGTTTAAGTTATCGCAGGTATTTTTCAGACAAAGAAAAACCCCCGCCAGCTCAGCTGACGGGGGTTTAGAATAAGAGCTTGACGATGACCTACTCTCACATGGGGAAGCCCCACACTACCATCGGCGATGCTGCGTTTCACTTCTGAGTTCGGAATGGATTCAGGTGGTTCCACAGCTCTATTGTCGTCAAGCAAACCTTTATGAAGCTGGTCGTCTTACGCGTTCTGCGACATGACTTCAAATTAGGGCGGATACATGAGTCACTGTTAAGTGAAGAGATTCTCAAGCGAACAAGCAGTTGCTTGTCGTATTCAATCAACCCTTCCGGGTTTGGGTGTTATATGGTCAAGCCTCACGGGCAATTAGTATCAGTTAGCTCAATGCCTCACAGCACTTACACACCTGACCTATCAACCTGGTAGTCTTCCAGGGCCCTACAGGGAACTCGAAGTTCCAGTGAGATCTCATCTTGAAGGAGGTTTCCCGCTTAGATGCTTTCAGCGGTTATCCTGTCCGAACGTAGCTACCCGGCAATGCCACGGGCGTGACAACCGGAACACCAGAGGTTCGTCCACTCCGGTCCTCTCGTACTAGGAGCAGCTCTTCTCAAATCTCAAACGCCCACGGCAGATAGGGACCGAACTGTCTCACGACGTTCTAAACCCAGCTCGCGTACCACTTTAAATGGCGAACAGCCATACCCTTGGGACCGGCTTCAGCCCCAGGATGTGATGAGCCGACATCGAGGTGCCAAACACCGCCGTCGATGTGAACTCTTGGGCGGTATCAGCCTGTTATCCCCGGAGTACCTTTTATCCGTTGAGCGATGGCCCTTCCATACAGAACCACCGGATCACTATGACCTACTTTCGTACCTGCTCGACGTGTCTGTCTCGCAGTTAAGCCGGCTTGTGCCATTACACTAACCTCCTGATGTCCGACCAGGATTAGCCGACCTTCGTGCTCCTCCGTTACTCTTTGGGAGGAGACCGCCCCAGTCAAACTACCCACCACACAGTGTCCTCGATCCGGATAACGGACCAGAGTTAGAACCCCAAATTGACCAGGCTGGTATTTCAAGATTGGCTCCACAAAGACTGGCGTCTCTGCTTCAAAGCCTCCCAGCTATCCTACACAAGCCAATTCAAAGTTCACTGTGAAGCTATAGTAAAGGTTCACGGGGTCTTTCCGTCTAGCCGCGGGAACGCAGCATCTTAACTGCGAATTCAATTTCACTGAGTCTCGGGTGGAGACAGTGTCGCCATCATTACGCCATTCGTGCAGGTCGGAACTTACCCGACAAGGAATTTCGCTACCTTAGGACCGTTATAGTTACGGCCGCCGTTTACCGGGGCTTCGATCAAGAGCTTCTCCGAAGATAACCCCATCAATTAACCTTCCGGCACCGGGCAGGCGTCACACCCTATACGTCCACTTTCGTGTTTGCAGAGTGCTGTGTTTTTAATAAACAGTTGCAGCGACCTGGTATCTTCGACCGGTCTCAGCTTACGGAGCAAGTCCTTCACCAAAACCGGCGCACCTTCTCCCGAAGTTACGGTGCCATTTTGCCTAGTTCCTTCACCCGAGTTCTCTCAAGCGCCTTGGTATTCTCTACCTACCCACCTGTGTCGGTTTGGGGTACGGTCTCTTTATAGCTGAAGCTTAGAGGCTTTTCCTGGAAGCATGGCATCGACCACTTCGGACTCCGTAGAGTCACCGTCATCAGTTCTCGGCATTAAGGACCCGGATTTGCCTAAGTCCTCTGCCTACCACCTTAAACACGGACAACCAACGCCGTGCTGGCCTAGCCTTCTCCGTCCCCCCATCGCACTATAAAGAGGTGCGGTAATATTAAACCGCTTCCCATCGACTACGCTTCTCAGCCTCGCCTTAGGGGCCGACTAACCCTGCCCCGATTAACGTTGGACAGGAACCCTTGGGTTTCCGGCGGGGGAGTTTTTCACTCCCCTTGTCGTTACTTATGTCAGCATTCGCACTTCTGATACCTCCAGCCTGGTTCACACCTTGACCTTCAACGGCTTACAGAACGCTCCTCTACCATGCAATAAATTGCATCCGTAGCTTCGGTGTACAGTTTGAGCCCCGTTATATCTTCCGCGCAGGCCGACTCGACTAGTGAGCTATTACGCTTTCTTTAAAGGGTGGCTGCTTCTAAGCCAACCTCCTAGCTGTTTTAGCCTTCCCACATCGTTTCCCACTTAACTGTAACTTTGGGACCTTAGCTGACGGTCTGGGTTGTTTCCCTTTTCACGACGGACGTTAGCACCCGCCGTGTGTCTCCCGTGATTGAACTCATGGGTATTCGGAGTTTGCAAAGGGTTGGTAAGTCGAGATGACCCCCTAGCCTTAACAGTGCTCTACCCCCATGGTTAGACACGAGGCGCTACCTAAATAGCTTTCGAGGAGAACCAGCTATCTCCGGGCTTGATTAGCCTTTCACTCCTATCCACAAGTCATCCCCTAACTTTTCAACGGTAGTGGGTTCGGTCCTCCAGTTGATGTTACTCAACCTTCAACCTGCTCATGGATAGATCGCCCGGTTTCGGGTCTAATGCTAGCGACTATACGCGCAGTTAACACTCGGTTTCCCTACGGCTCCGCTATTCGCTTAACCTTGCCACTAACATTAAGTCGCTGACCCATTATACAAAAGGTACGCAGTCACCGAACTAAGTCGGCTCCCACTGCTTGTACGTACACGGTTTCAGGATCTATTTCACTCCCCTCACAGGGGTTCTTTTCGCCTTTCCCTCACGGTACTGGTTCACTATCGGTCATCTGGGAGTATTTAGCCTTGGAGGATGGTCCCCCCATATTCAGACAGGATATCACGTGTCCCGTCCTACTCGTTTTCACTGCTTATAGGTTTTCGTATACGGGGCTATCACCCACTACGGCCGCACTTTCCAGAGCGTTCTACTAACCACAAAACAGCTTAAGGGCTGGTCCCCGTTCGCTCGCCACTACTTAGGGAATCTCGGTTGATTTCTTTTCCTGCGGGTACTTAGATGTTTCAGTTCTCCGCGTTCGCCTCATACACCTATGTATTCAGTGTATGATACCCGCCTTATGACGGGTGGGTTTCCCCATTCAGAGATCTCCGGATCAAAGGTTGTTTGCCACCTCCCCGAAGCTTATCGCAGGCTACTACGTCTTTCATCGCCTCCAGATGCCAAGGCATCCACCGTGCACGCTTAGTCACTTGACCATATAACCCCAAACCGTTTCAGTTCTTACAAGCTATGAAGAACAAAACTTTATGGCATGGAGTTAATTGCTATCGCCAAGCAACTGCAAGTTCGCTTGAGAATCTCAATTCTCATGTATCCTAATTTTTAAAGAACAACACAAAACCACAGAGGGTCCGTGTAAAAGCATTTAAGCAATTCGTGTGAGCACTTAACTGAGACGACTGAAGTATCGTTTAAGGAGGTGATCCAGCCCCAGGTTCCCCTAGGGCTACCTTGTTACGACTTCACCCCAGTCATGAATCACTCCGTGGTAAACGCCCTCCCGAAGGTTAGGCTATCTACTTCTGGAGCAACCCACTCCCATGGTGTGACGGGCGGTGTGTACAAGGCCCGGGAACGTATTCACCGTGACATTCTGATTCACGATTACTAGCGATTCCGACTTCATGGAGTCGAGTTGCAGACTCCAATCCGGACTACGACCGGCTTTGTGAGATTAGCTCCACCTCGCGGCTTCGCGACCCTCTGTACCGGCCATTGTAGCACGTGTGTAGCCCTACTCGTAAGGGCCATGATGACTTGACGTCGTCCCCGCCTTCCTCCGGTTTGTCACCGGCAGTCTCCTTAGAGTCCCCAACTAAATGATGGCAACTAAGGACAAGGGTTGCGCTCGTTACGGGACTTAACCCAACATTTCACAACACGAGCTGACGACAGCCATGCAGCACCTGTCTCTGCGTTCCCGAAGGCACCAATCGATCTCTCGAAAGTTCGCAGGATGTCAAGAGTAGGTAAGGTTCTTCGCGTTGCTTCGAATTAAACCACATGCTCCACCGCTTGTGCGGGCCCCCGTCAATTCATTTGAGTTTTAACCTTGCGGCCGTACTCCCCAGGCGGTCTACTTATCGCGTTAGCTTCGTTACCAAGAGATCAAGTCTCCCGACAACTAGTAGACATCGTTTACGGCGTGGACTACCAGGGTATCTAATCCTGTTTGCTCCCCACGCTTTCGCACCTCAGTGTCAGTATCAGTCCAGGTGGCCGCCTTCGCCACTGATGTTCCTTCCCATCTCTACGCATTTCACCGCTACACAGGAAATTCCGCCACCCTCTACTGTACTCTAGCTTGCCAGTTCGAAATGCAGTTCCCAGGTTGAGCCCGGGGCTTTCACATCTCGCTTAACAAACAACCTACGCGCGCTTTACGCCCAGTAATTCCGATTAACGCTTGCACCCTCCGTATTACCGCGGCTGCTGGCACGGAGTTAGCCGGTGCTTCTTCTGCGAGTAACGTCACAGCTGCAGCGTATTAAGCTACAACCTTTCCTCCTCGCTGAAAGTGCTTTACAACCCGAAGGCCTTCTTCACACACGCGGCATGGCTGGATCAGGCTTGCGCCCATTGTCCAATATTCCCCACTGCTGCCTCCCGTAGGAGTCTGGGCCGTGTCTCAGTCCCAGTGTGGCTGATCATCCTCTCAGACCAGCTAGAGATCGTCGCCTTGGTAGGCCTTTACCCCACCAACTAGCTAATCTCACGCGGGCTCATCTGATAGCACGAGGTCCGAAGATCCCCCGCTTTCCCCCGTAGGGCGTATGCGGTATTAGCAGTCGTTTCCAACTGTTGTCCCCCACTACCAGGTAGATTCCCACGCATTACTCACCCGTCCGCCGCTCTCAAAAGTAGCAAGCTACTTTCTACCGCTCGACTTGCATGTGTTAAGCCTGCCGCCAGCGTTCAATCTGAGCCATGATCAAACTCTTCAGTTTAAAAAGTTTCGACTGGAGGAATATCCAATCTAAATCTTGCTCAAGAATAAAACTGTCTTTGCTTCATAAATGAATTATCGACGAGTTCTTACTTGATAATGCTTTGTCTCCAGAGCGTCTCAGTAAGCACCCACACGAATTACTTAATGCTTGAATTTTTAAAGAACATCGCTTCGTTTCTCTCAAAGCGGGCTGCGTATTCTATAGAAGCAGCTCTTGGTGTCAAGCGATTTTTTTGAATCTTTTCAACCGCTTAACTTCCTGAATCTTTCTGCTTTCGCTTCTCAACTCAGGCGGCGCATTTTACAACACCTCCAGATCGTGTCAAGTGTTAATTTTCAAAATTTCTTTTAAAATCAAACACTTAACTCAGCTTCAAACAACCCTTCCGGATCACTCTCAAAGCAGGTGGCGCATTCTACGCTCTTACTGACCGAAATCAACACCTTTTTCGAGAATTTTTCAGCAACTTACGATTCGTTAGAATCTTGTAAGCCATTGAAAAATAAAGCTTTTTAAATCCTCTCAACACGCCGTAGCGGTCGAGAGGGGCGCATTATAGAGAGATCCTGCCAGCGGTCAACAGGTTTCTGAAAAAAATTTACAGGAGCATTTCGGCCTCCCTTTTCCCCCTTCTATATAAAGCACGTATACTTGCCGCCTTAATTCCCGGAGCCACCCGGCTCCCTGGTTCGGACTGTTTATCTGTTCCAGTATCTTTTTAAGAAAGAGGTTAGTCATGGCCGAGAAAGCCGTTGTTATTTATTCCGGTGGTATGGATTCCTTTACCATTCTTAATAAAGCCAAAGCAGAAGGTTACGAGCTCTATGCTCTGACCTTTGATTATGGCCAGAAGCACCGCAAGGAAATCGCCTTTGCCACCCGCGTGTGTGAAGAGCTGGGAATCAATCACCGTATCATTGATATCACCGCTATTAATCAGCTACTGCAGAGTTCCTCTCTGACGTCTGATATCGAAATCCCGGAAGGCCACTATGAAGCGGCCAATATGAAATCCACCGTGGTGCCGAACCGCAATATGATTCTGCTGTCGCTGGCCATTGGCTATGCCGTGGATATTGGTGCCAGCAAAGTATTTTACGGCGCGCATTCCGGTGACCACGCAATTTACCCGGATTGCCGTCCGGACTTTGTTCACGCTATGAATAAAGTCGCCAAGCTGGCCAACTACGAGCCGGTTGATATTGTTACGCCTTACCTGAACAGCGACAAAACAGAGATCCTTGCCGACGGTCTGAAGATGGGGCTGGATTATGGTAAGTCCTGGACCTGCTACAACGGTCGCGAGAAAGCCTGCGGCAAGTGCGGCTCCTGCGTTGAACGCCTGGAGGCCTTTGCCCATAACCATGCCACCGACCCACTGGCTTACGAGAACAGCTGATGGCCGACCGCTACCGCGTTAAGGAAGTTTTTTACACACTGCAGGGCGAAGGCGCACAGGCCGGACGCCCTTCTGTGTTTTGTCGCTTCAGTAAATGCAATCTGTGGAACGGGCGCGAAGATTCCCGTGCTGACGCCGTGTGCGATTTCTGCGACACCGATTTTATCGGTACCGATGGCGAAAATGGCGGAATCTACAGTGCAGCGGAGCTGGTCAGCCTGATCAGCAGTCTGTGGCCAGACCCAACTCAGGGAGTTCCCTATGTGGTCTGCACCGGCGGTGAGCCTTTGCTGCAACTCGACGTACCTTTAATAGAAGCACTGCACGAAGCAGGTTTTGAAATCGGCGTTGAAACCAACGGCACCCTGCCTGCACCTGCCGGCATCGACTGGCTTTGCCTGAGTCCGAAAGCGGATGCAGAGGTTGTGCTTACCGAGTGTGATGAGCTGAAGCTGGTCTATCCGCAGAGCAAAGCCATGCCGGAACGCTTTGCTTCTTTTAATGCACGGCATTTTTATCTGCAGCCGATGGCCGATTATCAGGCCATGATTCTGGCCACGGATAAGAATGAAGGGGCGAAAGAAGGCTTATCAACCAGCAATATGCGCAAGACCGTCGAATATTGTCTTGCCCACCCGCAATGGAAGCTGAGCCTGCAGACGCACAAATGGCTGGGGATCGACTGACCCCCGGCGGATCTTCCTTATGCCTGACTCCTGATGACTCAGAAGTCGGGCAGCATCACCGCCTTAAACGGTAATTCTCCGGCTTCATAACGGGCATGAATCTGTGCCACTTCAGACATAGCAAAACGCTGCACAGGCAGGCCTTTAAGCTCACCGGCTTCAATGCCGGCTGTCAGAGTTCTCAGGCACTCCCCATGGGCCGCCATATGTTCCTGCCGCAACAGTGGCAATAGCATAAAAACAGCATGCAGGGTCAGCGCTTTGGCATGTGCCTGGGATAAATCGTACTGATTACGGGCGTTGATCGTCGCCACCTGCGCATAGGGTGCGGCCAGTTCAAGCGCGGTTTGCAGTCCCGCACCACCAAAGGTGTCCAGTACTCTGGCGAAACTCTCTCCCTGCGCCACTAGCTCACTGCACTGCGCATGCAACCAGCCACGGCCACCGAAAGCTTCAACCTGAGCAATACGTTCGCGACTGCCGGCCGAGCCTTCAACCAGAGCACCCAACTGATGTGCAATCTGCGTCATCATCAGACCAACCGCACCGGATGCTCCCACCACAAACAGCCGTTCTCCTGCCTGAAGCTGCAGGCGCTGTACTGCGTTGTAAGCCGTAATAGCAGCAATGGGCAGACCAGCGCAGTCTTCCAGCGGCAGATTATGAGGAGCCGGGGCCAGTAAATCAGCGTCGGCGACCATATATTCCGCCAGCGCACCATGATGTCCTTTAACCCCGCCGGCGCAGCCGTAAACAGCATCGCCCGGAGACAATGCACTGACCCCTTCGCCTGTTGCTTCTATATAACCGCTGACATCACAGCCCAGCACACCAGACTGTGGCGCAATGGCCGCAAGCCCGGCACGGATTTTGGTATCCACCGGATTGAAACCGGCAGCCACCACACGAATCAGTACCTGGCCGATGCCCGGTTCAGGTAATTCAATCTCAGCTTTCTGTATAACCTCAGGCCCACCGGTCTGTGTCATAACCCATGCCTGGCAACGGATACTCATCGGGATTCCCCCTGTGGCGATGCCAGTGCAGCCGCGGCAGTGACATTGGTTGCAATCTGTTCGATCACTTTATTAATCAGCTCTTCACGGCCACTGCTGGCATGAAAGCTGGCATAAACCGTACGGTTGATGACCGGCGCATCGGGCACAACATGCATTTGCCCGCTGTCGAGGTACGGCTGAATCAGGCTGGACGGCAAATACGCTGAACCGCCATTACTGAGAATACAATCCAGCGCAATCCGTCCGGTGTTGGTTTGTAATACCGGTGGTTTTGCCCCTTTAAATTCCTGCGCATGCTGAATCTGAAACGACGTTCCCCAGTCCACCAGCACATAATCCTGCGCCAATGCATCCTGCCAGCTGTCACAAGGTTCAGCGGAAACCAGATACAGAGGGATGTTCATCACTTCAATGGTGGTCAGTTCGTCCACTTTGGGAGCATCGAAGACAAAGGCCAGATCCAGGGTGCGTTCAATAATCTGCCGCACCAGATTGCCACTGCTGTGCGCCATGGCATTCAGGGCAATACCCGGAGAGCTACTCATAAACAGGCGCAGTTGCTCCTGCAGAAAGGCATCCCAAAGATTCGGGGTCGCCCCCAGTGACATCTGCTGGCTTTTGCCATCCGCCATCGCCACTTCCTGGCGGATACGCTGCTCCAGCAGAACGCTGCTTTCAGCCAATGGCATGAGTTTTTCACCTGCCGGGGTCAGCTGAATGTTATTGCGCTGGCGGGAGAACAGTTCCACCCCCAGAAGTCCTTCCAGCTGGCGCACCCGGAAGCTGACGGCAGACTGCGTCAGATACAGGTTTTCTGCCGCCCGTCCGAAGTGCCGGGTACGTGAGACTTCCATAAAAGTTT